>CAVGRN010000009.1:0-58399 GCA_963631545.1 Paludibacteraceae bacterium
CGCAAGGATCTCTTCTTGAGTCTTTACCATATATCCAACTTATTTGATTAAATTTTGTCCGATATTACAAAAAAGCCGTTTTGTAAAACAAGCGTTCTTTTTGTTTACCCAAAGATAAAGAGAAAGTATATTTACCCCCACCGATTAACATTCTTTAACATTTATTTTAAAACAAAACTCAAAACGGCAAAAGGGAAAATACGGAGACAAGGGTCAAAATTACGCAACACGGAATGTAGTCTTTTTGTATCATTAAACAAGATAATGGCAAAATAAATGGAATCATCTAAATTTCAAAAAGCGATTCTTCGCCAACTGCACCAACATCGCTAATATTGCATCGTGAGCCACACGAAAGGCTTACTGAAACTTGATAGCAACCCTAAAAAACAAAAAATTATGCTTACAGCCACCATCATCATCTACATCATCTATATGATTGCCACTGGCAGATTCGGTTCATAACAGATGAATATGCTCAAAGAAAAAACGCCGATTTCGGCGGCAAACGAGAAACAAAAAAACAGTATCAATCTAAAACCCAACGGTTTAAAAACAAAAAAACTATGGTAACACTTATTCTTTTTCTCTTGGACATCTTCTTCGGTGACTAAGTAGGAGGTCGGGGAAAAGACCCGGCGAAAAGCAGAAAGAAAAACGGACACAAAACCCGAAATGGGTATGTGTCCGTTTTCTGTTATTCCTGAAAAAACGGAAATCAATTCTTCAAGTCTTCCAACGTCTGCACCAAATGTCGCCAGAAACGCTCAACGCTCGAAATGCGGCACTTCTCCATAGGCGAGTGGTTGTCGAAAATATCCGGACCAAAGGAGATCATATCAAGTTTAGGGTTCTTCGCCAGGAACAACCCACACTCCAAACCAGCATGAATGGCGCAGATGACAGGCTCTTCGTGCAGCACTTTGCGGAAAGCCTCCACCACGATGTTCTTCACAGCCGACTCCACATTAGGTTTCCAACCAGGGTAGCCGTCGCTGTGCGTAACCGTCGCCGCCCCCGACAGGGCGAACACCGCCTCCACACGGTCTTTTATCTCCTCCTTTTTACTCTCAACCGCGCTACGCTGACTGGTGGAGATAATCACCTCGTCGTCCGTCGGCATCTTCACAGACGCCAAGTTGGTTGATGTCTCAGGCAAGCCCGCCATCTCCCGACTCATTCCGATCACGCCGTGCGGACAGGCGAAAAGCGCATAAAGGAGCGAGTCGCTCAGTCGTTTCGTAAACGGCCGTCCGGCATTGGACTGACTCTCTAAGGACATTTGGAAATCCTTATCGAAAGGATACTCCTCCTCGATGGTGGCGATGTAGAGGTTAAGGTTCTTGCGCAACTCCTCTTTCTTATTTAAAGGGACGAAGACGGAAGCACACGCCTCCCTCGGGATGGCGTTGTGGAGGTTGCCCCCCTTTATGCTTTGCAACCGCACGGGGAACAACTTATTTTGGTTCCACAGGAAGCGGCTTAAAATCTTAATCGCATTGCCACGGCCCTTGTTAATGTCATCGCCAGAATGACCGCCGAGCAAACCCTTCACTTCAATTCTAAACAACTGAAAGGAGTCGTCAATATCCTCACGTTCAACAATATATGTTGCAACAGTATCAACTCCACCAGCACAACCGATGCAGAATCTACCATCGTCCTCAGAGTCTAAGTTTAGCAACCTTGGGGCGGTGAGCCAATCTTTTGAAACGTGTTGCGCACCAGTCAGGCCACGTTCCTCATCAACAGTGATGATGCAATCCAAAGCAGGGTGTTTCAACTCGTCGGAGTCTAACACTGCCAAAATCGCAGCCACGCCGATACCATCGTCCGCGCCAAGGGTAGTGCCTTTCGCACGCACCCAGTCGCCGTCAATGTAGGTTTCAATGGGGTCAACGTCAAAATCATGGACGGTGTCGTTGTTTTTTTCGCTCACCATATCCATGTGTCCTTGCAAAATAATAGCGGGTGCAGATTCATATCCAGCCGATGCTTTTTTTCGTAGCAGCACATTGCCGACCTCATCTGTGAAAGTCTCCAAATGATGCTGTTTGCCGAAGTCAAGAAGGTAATTGCGGATTTTTTCCTCTTTTCCAGAAGGGTGCGGGATTTGGCAAATCTGATGAAAGAAGAACCAAATTTTCTTTGGTTCCAAATCTAAAATATTACTCATAACGAAAATGTTAGAAGATACGGATTAAGATTCCAGGAGAGAATCCCGATCCATCAAAAAAAACGAATGAATACTCGCTGAGGGGTATTCATTCGTCCTATCTGCGCATATTTGTTTCTAATTCGACATAGCGGCGGCACCACCCACGATATCGAGCAACTCGTTGGTAATGGCTTGTTGGCGGGTCTTGTTATACAAGATAGTCAACTCGTTGATCAACTGGTTGGCGTTATCAGTGGCAACCTGCATTGCGACGACCCTTGCGCCGTGTTCAGACGCGTTGGAGTCTAACAGGCAAGCGTACACCTTGGTGCGCAAAGCCTTGGGCAAAAGGGCCTCCAAAACCTCGGCTTTGCTTGGCTCCACAATGAAGTCGCCGTTGATTTGGCTCTTACCGCTTTTATTTGCGCTAAGGTCGATTGGCAGGAATGTCTCCGTCGTCAGTTTCTGCACGGCCGTACTCTTGAGATGGTGGTAAATCAGCACCACTTTGTCGTACTCCTTACCGAGGAATTTTCCCATCAGCTCGTTGGTGATAGAGCAGATGCCATCGAAAGAGGGGTGGTCTGCGAGGTTCGTGTCAATGTCAACAGAGGGGATGCCATTGAACTTCTTCACGGCATCCTTCACTTTCTTACCGATAGGATAGATAGTAACACCGACGCCCTTGTCAGACGCATCCTTGACAACCTTGCCTAACTCTTTTATCACATTGGAATTAAACGCACCGCAAAGGCTTGAATTAGAAGAAAAGACCACCACAGCCATCTTTTTGACCTCGCGAACCTCCGAGAAATCAGACTTAAAGTCTGTTTCCGTGGCAAGGAAACTCTCCAAGATGCCATTCAGACGGTTCTGATAGGGCAAGATGTTTTCAATCGCCATTTGGGCTTTCTTCAACTTCGCCGAAGAAACCATCTTCATCGCGCCAGTGATCTTCTTAGTGGAGTTCACCGAGCCGATTCTTGCTTTAACTTCTTTTAATGCTGCCATTCGCTTACGCTATTTGCTTGATGACAGTTTCAGCCTCCTCTTTCAAGATGGCTTTAATCTTGTCATCAATTTTTCCTTGCTTCAAATTGTTCAAAACATCCTCTTTGTGGAGGTGTTCCAACCTTTCGATATACACTTTCTCAAACTCGTGTACCTTCTCGACTGGCAACACGTTGAGAATACCTTGCGTACCGCAATAGATAACCGCGATCTGATGCTCAACTGGGTATGGCGTGTACTGAGGCTGCTTCAACAACTCAGTGTTGCGCTCACCTTTCTCGATTGTCATCTTCGTTACGGCATCCATATCGCCACCGAACTTGGTGAACGACTCCAACTCACGATACTGCGCCTGGTCTGTCTTCAAAGTACCGGCAATAGACTTCATCGCCTTAACCTGCGCACTACCACCCACACGAGATACGGAGATACCCACGTTGATGGCTGGACGGATACCAGCGTTGAACATGTTGGTTTCCAAGAAGATCTGACCATCGGTAATGGAAATCACGTTGGTTGGGATGTATGCTGAAACGTCTCCTGCCTGCGTCTCGATGATTGGAAGTGCGGTGAGAGAACCTCCACCCTTCACCCTACCTTTGAGGGAGGCTGGGAGGTCGTTCATCTGGGCTGCCACACTATCGTTGCCGATAATCTTAGCAGCACGCTCCAACAAACGAGAGTGCAAATAGAACACATCTCCAGGATATGCCTCACGGCCAGAAGGACGCTTCAAAATCAATGAAACCTCACGGTAAGCCACAGCCTGCTTCGACAAGTCATCGTAAACCACCAAAGCATGCTTACCCTGGTCGCGGAAATACTCGCCGATGGCAGCACCTGCGAAAGGCGCGAAATACTGCATAGCGGCAGGATCCGACGCAGTAGCAGAAACGATGATGGTGTAATCCATCGCGCCATACTCCTTCAATGTGTTGACGATGTTTGCCACTGTCGAACCCTTTTGGCCGACAGCCACATAGATGCAGTACACAGGCTCTCCTGCAAGGTAAGCCTCGCGTTGGTTGATGATGGTATCGATTGCGATGGCAGTCTTACCCGTCTGACGGTCGCCGATAATCAACTCACGTTGTCCGCGGCCGATAGGAATCATTGCATCGATGGCCTTAAGACCCGTTTGCAAAGGTTTCTTCACAGGCTCTCTGTAGATAACGCCCGGAGCCTTACGCTCGAGAGGCATCTCTATCAACTCGCCCTTGATTGGGCCCAATCCGTCGATTGGTGCGCCGATGGTGTTCACAACACGTCCCACCATACCCTCGCCTGTCATAATAGAGGCGATACGTTTGGTTCTTTTTACGGTGTCTCCTTCGCTGATTTGATCCGTTGGACCCAACAGCACCGCACCGACGTTGTCCTCCTCCAAGTTCATCACAACGGCATTCATGCCATTCTCGAACTCAAGGAGTTCACCCGCCTCAGCGTTTTGCAGTCCGTAGATACGAACCACACCATCGCTGACTTGCAGCACAGTTCCAACTTCCTCAAACTTGACCTTAGTGTCCAAGTCTTTGAGTTGCATCTTCAGCACGTCGGATACTTCACTCGCTTTTATTGCCATAATAGAAAATTCTTAATTGTTAGGAATACTGGTGATAGTCAAGCATCTGCGGAGTTCCTATTCAAAAGGGCATCCTTCACAGTACGCAGTTGGCTCTTCAAGCTGGCATCCAATTGGTAAGTTTCGACGTTTAGCACAAAACCTCCGATGATGCTTGGGTCGACTTCCTTCTCGAACTCGATTTCCCCATCGGTAACAGATTTTATGGCCTCGCGCATACGGTTTTCCTCCGCCTCGCCAACTGGTACGGCCGTAATCAACTTGCTCGTGATGATGTTCTTTTTTTGGCGATACATATCTTGGAACACCAAACTGATGCTTTGGAAGTATTCTTCTCGTTTATGCTCGATGACCAAATCAACGAAACGGCTGAATTCGGCACATACCTCGGTACCTGCAGCGGAGATAAGCAGCTCTTTCTTCTTCTCTTTAGAGATAGTAGGGTTTTCAAGTGCCTCACGCAATTGAGGCACAAGACCGAAACTGTCAGAAAGCGTCTTCATATCATTGTACACCAAGTTTTCATGATTATTCTCCTCGGCAAACAAGTACAAAGCCTTAGCGTACCTTGCTGAAATTTTACCTGTATTCATCGGCTTTACGATTTAGCTGTATTAACCTCATCCAAGAGTTTGTTGATCATCTCGATTTGGCTCTCCTCTGACCCGAGTTTGCCGCGGATGACCTTCTCAGCGATTTCCACCGAAAGTTCTGCCACTTGCGAGCGAATTTCTTTGACGGCGTTATCCTTTTCCAATTGGATGCTTTCCTTCGCATTTGCGATAATCTTTTCCGCCTCCACATTCGCCTGTGCTTTAGCGTCTTCGATCATCTTCTCTTTTAACTTGGTAGCCTCTCTCATCATCTCCAAACGCTCATTCTTAGCATCAGCCATCAGCTTCTCGCTTTCCGACTTGATGTTAGCCAAAGCGGCGTTCGCCTCGTCAGCCTTTTTGAGCGATTCTTCGATGTAGTTTCCCCTATCCTCGATCATTCCGACAATGACGGGCCAGCCCCACTTTCCGAGAATGAAAGCGACGATGAGGAAGCAAAGAAGCATCCAAAATAAAAGTCCAAAATCCGGAGTCAGTAACGACATAACCTTCTTTTGTTAAAATTACATAAACAATGCCAAGATTGCAACGATGATTGCCAAGAATGCAGCACCCTCGACCAACGCAGCAGCCACGATCATGTTGCTTCGGATATCTCCCGATGCCTCAGGCTGGCGTCCGATTGCTTCCATTGCAGAACCACCAATCTTACCAATTCCGATACCTGCACCGATAGCTGCGATACCTGCACCGATAGCTGCTCCCAACTTTGCAGTTGCTGCTGATGCAGCTGCTGCTTGCAATAAAATACTCATCATAGCTTTAATTTTTTTAGATGTTATTTGATTAGTTTTGATTATTTACTTTTTTATTTTTCGTGTCCCTCAACCTGCGCCATTCCAATGAACAACGCCGAAAGGGTCATAAACACGTATGCCTGGATAAAGCATACCAAACACTCCAAAAGCGACATGAACACCACCAACAGCACCGACACCACAGATACGCCCATTCCCGCGATCACACTCATCTGGCTGAACACGAAGATCAGACCAATCAGTACCAACACCATAACGTGTCCGGCGAACATATTCGCGAAAAGACGAATGCAGAGTGCGATAGGTTTCGTGAAGATACCCATAACTTCGATGAACTGCATAATTGGCACTGGCGCCTTCAACCATACCGGCACTTCCGGCCAGAAGATTTCCTTCCAATACTCCTTCGTACCGCACACATTGGTCAAGATGAACGTCAAAGCGGCAAGGACGAAAGTTACAGCAATGTTACCCGTAAGGTTGGCGCCTCCTGGGAAAATTGGGATGATACCCAACACATTGTTGACGAAGATGAAGAAGAATGCCGTCAGAAGGTAGGCGGAGAACTTTTTGTAGTTCTTGCCGACACTTGGCTTAATGATATCGTCATGAAGGGAGACGATGATCGGCTCCAACACTGCCTGCATACCAGTAGGTCGGGTTCTTGGTTTCTCCTTGTATTTCTTCGCTATGGAAAGGAAGATGAACAGCAGCAACGCACAGCTGATGAGGAGGGAGCAAACATTCTTCGTAATGGAGAAATCCAACGGACGCTCGCCCGTAGCCACCTCAATGATTTTACCAGCGTTGTCGCCCTCCTCGGCGATCTTGTAGCCGTTGTACTCTGTGTAGTGTCCCTCATGACCGAGTTTTGTCGAGCAGAAAACGTCCAAGCCGTTCTGCCCATACACAATGCAAAGGAGCGGAATGGAGATGTGCGTCTCGCCAATCGTGGTGATGTGCCAATTATACGCATCACCGATGTGGCTGAAAATCATCTCTTTCATATCCAATTTTTCCCCTGCCTGCGCAGCCTCGTCTGGGGCAGCAGTTTCAGAGACCACCTCCTCTACCGCAGCCTCGTCTTGGGCGTGCAGAGAAAGGCTCGTCAGCATACAAAAAGCGACAAGGAGTAACCTTGCAAAGCGATTTGTTATTTTAAATCTGGACTGTCTCATTGTTTTTCTTGATAATCCTTATTAAGTTTCAAGAGGTATAACGCCTCAAATACCGAATACACCATATAATAGCCAGCAAATATGACTATGAATGGGATAAGCACTGATTTATGGAAGAAGGCATAGACCAAAGCGCCAGCAATTGAAAGGAACAGTTTTAAACCTTTTATCAGCATAAACATCCGTCCATATCCGACACCGTCACCTTGCTTTTTGCCTAATGCGATAAATTCCGCTGCCAACAGCAGACCGAAAAAGACAGATAGGCAAGAAGGGACAAGCCTCAACTCCACGTAATCGGGAATTATCCAACGGACGGCACACTCGCCGACAACCGCCAACAGTAACGCCCAAGCCGCGATGACAAACAGCACCTTAGGCAGTCCGTTTTTCCCTTCCAACCTTGCAGTCATACTTCAATCTACTACGCTTTCACGTTCTCCACGCAAACGGAAACAACATCGTCCTTAATCTCAGCAAAGCCTCCGTCAACCTTGAAGATGGTTTCCTCTCCGTTCGCACGGATAATTATCTCTCCCTCCTTCAGAGAGGAAATCATTGCGGCGTGCCTTGGCAGCACTGTGAATTTTCCGGCACTTCCGGGAAGGTTCACAGACTCCACCTCCCCATTAAAAACCTCCTTGTCTGGTGAAATAATCTCCAACTTCATGATTTGCGGTTTTTAGGGTTTAAACGGCAGCCTGAGACATCAGTTTCTTACCTTTCTCTATGGCATCATCAATTGTACCGACATTCAAGAACGCCTGCTCTGGAAGGTAATCTACCTCGCCGTTGATGATCATATTGAATCCCTTGATGGTCTCCTCAATCGGAACCATCACACCAGGAAGACCGGTGAATTGGGAAGCCACGTGGAATGGTTGAGACAAGAAACGCTGAATCCTACGAGCGCGGGAAACGACCAACTTGTCTGCCTCCGAGAGCTCCTCCATACCGAGGATGGCGATGATATCCTGCAACTCCTTGTACTTTTGAAGAATCTGCTTCACATTCTGCGCACAATCATAGTGTGCGTTTCCGATGACATTAGGATCCAAAATACGAGAAGTTGAATCCAACGGATCCACTGCCGGATAGATACCCAACTCAGCGATTTTACGGCTCAACACCGTGGTTGCATCCAAGTGCGAGAACGTAGTGGCAGGAGCAGGGTCGGTCAAGTCGTCGGCAGGCACATAAACAGCCTCAACGGCAGTAATGGAACCGTGCTTGGTAGAGGTGATACGCTCTTGCATCTGGCCCATCTCCGAAGCAAGCGTTGGCTGGTAACCCACGGCTGAAGGCATACGACCCAAGAGTGCGGAAACCTCAGAACCGGCTTGTGTGAAACGGAAGATATTATCAACGAAGAACAAGATATCCTTACCACCTTGCCCAGAATCGCGGAACGACTCTGCAACGGTCAGACCAGACAATGCGACAGAAGAACGTGCTCCTGGTGGCTCATTCATCTGACCATACACCAAGGTTGCTTGCGATTTAGAAAGTTCGTTATAGTCGATTTTGCTCAAATCCCAGTCGCCCTTCTCCATCGCCTCCTTGAAAGCGTCGCCATAGCGGACGATGTTGGATTCGATCATTTCCCTCAGCAAGTCGTTACCCTCACGGGTACGCTCACCCACACCGGCAAATACGGAGTAACCGTTGTATCCTTTTGCGATGTTGTTGATCAACTCCATAATCAACACCGTCTTACCAACGCCGGCACCACCGAACAATCCGATTTTACCTCCTTTAAGGTAAGGCACCAAAAGGTCGATGACCTTGATACCAGTAAAGAGGACTTCCTTTGAAGTTGCCAATTCATCGAATTTAGGGGCTTCTCTGTGGATAGGGGAAACATCATCTCTATTAAATTCCTTCATCCCGTCGATAGGTGCGCCCACCACATTCAACATACGGCCTTTGATTTGCTCGCCTTTCGGAACCGAAATGGCTTGACCTAACGAGACAACCTTCATGCCTCTCTTCAAACCGTCAGTCGAATCCATTGCAATGGTTCGGATGGAATTTTCTCCGATGTGCTGCTGACATTCGATGATCAGTTTGCTTTGCCCTGGCCTCTCAATCTCAAGCGCATCGTGAATTTGCGGAAGAGATTCCTTCATGTCAGGAAAACTTACGTCAACAACAGGTCCGATAACCTGTATGACTTCACCAATTACTTTTGCCATCTTAGCTATTTTTGTGGTATTAATATTATTTCAATGTTTTTCCTCTTCTGGAGTTTTCACTCCGTGGATCGCAGTGTTTTTCTTTCGCATAAAGCCTTACAAGGGCGACCTTGAATGCAAATATAACGTATTTTCAACCCAAAGTAATTTTTTCGCAATATTTTTTTGACGAATTTTTCAACCATCCATTTTTATCGTTTTGCAATTCATCTCTCCACTTCAAGGCTGTATTTGTTTTTAATATTGTCTAATATCACATTAAAATGATATGTATCGTCTGACGATTGACAAATTTTAACAATTCTCGCCTACTCCTTTATGAATTAACATTTCTTGCTGCGACAAAAAATATGTGGGGTTCGACTTCACGTCCAAACCCCACACTTGTTTTCTGAACTTATGTTTTTACTTTCTGTTTTCTGATTCTTATGTTTTATTCATTTAGGATTAAAAATTAGATGCATTGCATTCCCACGAACACGAGCGCGCCTGCCAAGTAGCCCAACAACGCAAGCCACGAAATGTGTTTGAGATACCAACCGAAAGTGATTTTCTCCAAACCCATCACCACAACGCCCGCTGCGGAACCAATAATCAGGATGCTTCCTCCGACGCCCGCACAATAAGCCAAGAAGAGCCAAAATGCGCCATCAGCAGCGTAGGGACCCACGGCTGCCAAGTCATACATTCCCATCGTTCCCGCCACTAACGGCACATTGTCCACCACCGACGAGAGCAGACCGATGATGATGTTGATGATGTAGACATTCTTGTTAAACGCCGAATCCAACACCGAAGCAAGACTACCAAGAATGCCTGCGCACTGCAAAGCAGCCACTGCCATCAGGATTCCCAAAAAGAAGAGAATCGTAGTCATATCAATCCTGCTCAGCACCACTGTAATGGTGGCCTTCGCATCGTTTGGCATATCCTTCTTACGATGGTACATAAACTCTGTGTAGAGCCAAAGCACACTCAACCCTAACAAGACACCGATGAACGGTGGCAAGTGAGTGAGCGTCTTAAACACCGGCACAAACACCAAACTGCCCACACCGAGGAAGAAAATGACTCGCTGCTCCGCCTTCGAGATGTAATCAAGACGAGGATTAGCCGCCACGCCCAATTCCGTTCCTGCTGACGCAGCCTGTCCATCACTCTTCTTCAACATCCGAGACGCGAAGAATGCCGGCAACGCCACAGACACGACCGCAGGCAAAAAGAGCGCAGGAAGTATGCCCCCGGTGGAAACATTTCCCTTCACCCAAAGCATAATGGTCGTAACATCACCGATTGGCGAAAATGCGCCTCCACTGTTTGCAGCGATGATAATGATAGAACCATAAACCCAGCGTTCCTTCTGGTCTGGCACCAACTTACGCAGCATCATAATCATCACAATGGAAGTAGTGAGGTTGTCCAACACCGCCGACATAAAGAATGTAATGAAGGCAATCGTCCACAACAACTTCTTCTTGTCGCGTACTTTGATGTGGTCTGTGATGATGGAGAAACCTCCGTGAGCATCGATCAACTCCACAATGGTCATCGCTCCCATAAGGAAGAAGAGGATTTCTGCGACATCCCCCACATGCTCGATGATCTGCACCCCCGTAACATAGTCGTAGACCACGCTCCTGAGGTCGGATCCCAAAGCGAGACCTTTCTCTCTCACGAAATCAAGGAAACCCGATGAGTCTGCAATGATGGACGGTGCCTCAAAGATGTACACGATCCACAGCACGCTGCACAGCACCAACGCCGACGCAGCCTTGTTCACGTTTATCTTGTGTTCCAGGGCGATCGCAGCGTAGCCCAACAGAAACAGCAAAACCATTAGCACCAACATAGATTTTTACTTTTTAATGCGGAGTCTAAGCATTTGCCGAATAGAGGCGGATCAACTCGGCGATGGATTTCACTTCCTCTTCGTCCGTGTGCTTCGTCATATCTTGCACTGGCTGATACTGGTAAGGCACATACTTCATAAGCATAGAGTAGAAAAGTTTGCTCTGCTCATTTCCGTAGACGTGCAGCACGACACCAGTGTGCTGGCCCTTCTTAAGGGTTGCCATTCCGACGAAGTTCTTCTGATTATACAGGTTGGTGATAGTTCCGAGCTCTGCATTGTCGAACGAGAGTTCGCATTTTCTTAGTTCCTGCTTTGAGTCTTTATCGACATAAATGTAGTGCTTAGAGAAGAGTTTAACAAGACCATACACCAAAAGGCAAAGACCTACGGCACAGCACAGCATAGACACCATACCCTCTGGCACCATCGTGGTGGCACACCCCGCAGTGAGGACAGCCCCGACGAGCGTCGCCGCAGCACCCATCACCGAGAATTGGTTCTTGCGCTCCACTCTACTATCTTTCAACATACACTCCTCTATTGACAAATTCTTATTCTCCATTGTTATAAATTAAATTGAAATTTTTATGCGAAACCGCACTTAATTATTTGCCGCGCAAATGGTTAAAACGAATGAAATACGTTTCTCGCACGGACTTTTCCCCGACCAACCACGCCCAAACGGCGAGGCCCATCAGGATAATATAATGTTGTTTAAATGAAAAAGTAGTCTCGAAACCACCTTCCATTGTTGAGGAAGGTGGCAATGACAAAGACAATGGGATTAGACTCAAATAATAATTTTCCGCAACTGGTATATGTAATAACCAGCCTGCATCAAATGAGATTTTCTCCTCTCGGAGATTTGCGTGTTTTCCTTGATCTTGACATCCACAACACCGACAGATGGTGCGAATGAATGGAAGATTTGTTTGTTAGAGAGTGTGTGCGCACGCACTGTTGATTGCCTATCCATCGTCGGGAGGACAATCTGGCTGGGCTGAAGGATGTCTCCTTTCTGAAGCCAACCACAATCAGCGCACAAAGATTCATCGGAGAGATTCGCAGCAAAACCATCAGCCTGCCCTTTGTCGGAGGCGTTCTCGGCATCCAACAAAGACAGACACCCGACAAAAACCGCCAAGGTGAGAATCGCAGACAATATGTTTTTCAACAAAAATCTCATATTTTCAGACTCGCAAATATAATTAGATTATGCGGAAATGTTATTTTTGTCCGGAAAAAATTTTCTTTGTATGAAAAAAATTCGCAACGTAACCGGGATATTGGCTTGCGCAATGGCATTCTCGCTTACATCTTGTTCTCACCTCACAGTAAAGAAACCGCAGGAAGCGCAGCAGACACTAACGGCAGATGACAGCCTGACGGAGGCACGCAACTTCGTAAAGAACGTTGCCGCAATGCAGTACATCGAATACGCCACAGTGGTGGGCGACACTGCCTTTGTCGGTGTGCCTTCCCGTAGAGGTGCCGAGCACTCGCAAGACGACCTTGCAACTATCATCTTGCAAGATACGCGAAAGTCTGGCAACTTCCTCAACATAAAGTGCTGTCAGGTAGTAAACACTGCAAAGGATTTTGTGTGGAGCGACACGCTCGTGTCGGGTCAGATCATCGGGCAAGCCGACGTTCAATAATTTTATTTGGCGATGATAAGGTCTGCCACCTCCATTTGGCAAACCTCAATCAGGTGGGCTGGGTCGACTTTAATCTGAAGTCCGCGTTGCCCCGCGCTAACATATATAAACGGATAGGACTCTGCCGTTTGATGTATGAACGTGGGGTAGGATTTTTTCATTCCCAACGGAGAGCAGCCCCCACGGATATAGCCAGTGAGTGCGAGCAACTCTTTCAAGTGCGTCATAGCGCAGCTCTTGTTGCCCGACACCTTCGCCGCTTTTTTCAAATCCACTTCCTCCTCGCCTGGCACTACACAGACGAAGATTCCAGTCTTATCGCCCCTCAGCACCAAAGTTTTGAACACCAATTCAATAGGTTCGTTCAGTTGCGCTGCCACATGCACCGCACTTAGGTCGCTCTCGTCCACCTCGTATGGCACAAGTTCGTATGGGACTTTGCGGCTATCGAGAATCCGTGCGGCATTGGTCTTTTGAATCTTCCCCATAATCTTGAAAAATCATTTAGTCATTGTGCGGAACACCTCTTCCATAGAGCGTTCGTGCAGTTTCAGCGTTACAAGCGGTAAGTTTCGCATTGCACACGCACGGAACAAATCCTCGCGCACATCTACTGCGGCAGAGACCGCGAACGATGTGTCGGAGATTGCGTTGACGGAAAGCACATTCGGCATTTCCGATAGGAATGACACATCGGCAGGATGAGCCAACTCTATGAGAATCGACACTTCCGCACCATTGTCAGTGTTCACCATCTGGCTTTCCTTGCCATCCGCGGCGATTCTTCCTTTGTTGAGGATGATCACACGGTCGCAAATGGCAGACACCTCCTGCATAATGTGCGTTGAGAGCATCACAGTCTTTTCCCGTCCCACCTCTTTTATCAACTCGCGCACGCCGATGATTTGGTTAGGGTCTAAACCTGTGGTCGGTTCGTCGAGGATAAGCACATCGGGATTGGGGATGAGCGCCTGCGCCAGTCCCACACGCTGCCGGTAGCCTTTGGAAAGCATTCCGATTTTCTTCTTGTACTCCCGCGTCAAGCCGGTGCGTTCAATCATTTCGTCCACTCTTTGCCTTGATTCCTTGCCCAACTTATAGACTCCCGCAATAAACAGCAGATACTCTTTCACATACATCTCAGGGTAAATCGGGTTATGCTCGGGGAGGTAGCCTATGCGGCGGTGGCACTCCATCGGGTTGGCGGCGACATCCACTCCGCACACCTCCACCCTACCCTTGTCGGGAGTGAGGTAGCCGGTAATGATTTTCATCGTGGTGGATTTGCCTGCACCATTGTTCCCGAGGAAAGCAACGACCTCGCCAGTACCGATGGAGAAACTGATGTCGTCCAGCACGACCTGCTTCCCATAGCTTTTACTCAAATGTTCTACTGCAATCGACATTGTTTATTGTTTTTTCCGCCCGAAATCCGCCGGAATCTCGCCCCATTGCGAGGTTTCCCATTTGTGGATGAGGGTTGTGTACGTATTGGTTTTAAGCCATTTTTCCGCACGATCCACCAACTCGAAGAGGTAGGCGTTTCTTGCCGTGCGTTCCAGCTTGGTTTTGCATTTCTTCTGACGCACCCATGCGATGGCATTAGCACTATCCGAATAAATCGGCATATTGGAATTATGCTGTTTGAGGAATGCAAGTCCATGCACTATGGCGAGGAACTCACCTATATTGTTCGTTCCCATCTCCATCGGCCCCACGTGGAACGCCTGCGTCGCGTCCTTCGTGAATACTCCGCGATATTCCACTTTGCCGGGATTCCCACTGCATGCGGCATCCACGGCGAGGGCGTCCTCAATGGGGCGTGTATGAGGCACACTGTCGATGCAACGACCCAGCAACTCACCTACCGACTGCGTTTTGCGCGATCGAAGGTGGCTCTGCGCACCCTCGGTATAGGCCTGCTCTGCCGCTTCGAGCGTCTCGAACGACTTATACTTTGCAGCGGGGATGCCCTGCACCTGGCGTTTGCAGTCATTCCACGAAGTATAAATTCCTGGAACGACGCCCGCCCAAACAACGTAATATTTTTGTTTCTGAGTCATTCTTAAAATTTTTCGAATGTCATACCATCCAAAAGGGAGAAATATGTGCCGATGGCATCGCGAATCTCGCCATGGCGGATATACTCGTCGGCAGTATGCGACCGAGCCGAATCGCCTGGCCCCAGCTTAAGGCTTGGGAAATGCATAAACGCCTGATCGGACAAGGTTGGTGAGCCAAAGGTGGACATACCCAATTCAAGCCCTTTCTTGATGATTGGCAAGTCTGGAGAAATGCCCGACGAAGTAAGGCGGAACGAGCGAGCCTTAATCTCCGACTCAAGTTCGACATCCAAGATGGAAAAGACCTCCTGGTTGGAGTAGCAGTCGTTAGTGCGCACGTCGATGACAAACGAACACTCGTCTGGCACCACATTGTGCTGCGTGCCGGCATGCACCATCGTAACCGTCATTTTCACAGGACCCAACGATGGGGAAACCTTCGGCAGCTGCGCCGTCCGTATCCATTCAATATCCTTCACCGCTTTATATATAGCATTCACGCCCTCGTTTCGCGCAGCGTGTCCCGATTTTCCCTTCGCCACACAATCAACCACCATCAAGCCTTTTTCGGCAATCGCCATCTGCATACCCGTGGGTTCTCCCACAACTGCGAAATCGATATGCGGCAACTCGGTGAGCAGTAATTCCATACCATTCTTACCCGAAACTTCCTCCTCGGCAGACGCACCGAAAATCAGATTATAGGGTTGTTTTTTTTGTGAAAGAAGGAAAAAAACATGCAACAGCGACACCAACGAAGCACCCGCATCATTGCTGCCAAGACCGTAGAGCGTATCACCCACGGTAGTAGCCTTATGAGGGTCGTGCTGCCACCCGACGGTAGGACGCACCGTATCAATGTGCGAGTTGAGCAACAAAGTGGGTTTGTCATCATCAAATCCATTCGCCACGATCCATAGATTATTCTCCAAACGATTCACCTCGCAGCCCAAAGACTCCATATAGGTTTGCAGGTAGTTGGCTACCGATTTCTCCTCGCGACTGTACGAGGGAATCTCTATCATCTTCTCCAACAAGGAGAGTGCACTTTCGTATGCTTGCTGAATGTCCATATCCAATTTTCAAATACTAAAAAGCAAAGGACGTCACCAAAGGCTTCCTTCTTCCGCAAAATTACCCGAAACCGATGAAAAAATCAATGAATGGATTCAAATGTTTGCTCAAAAAACTCTCGTAAGGGATTTTCGCTTACAGCAGAAAAAACGTAACTTTGCAGTCCGAGAACCTATCGGAGGGTTTCATATCAAAAATGATACCAGATAAGATAGGGGGCGAGTGTCCCTTAGATTATTTGGTATCATTTTTTTAGTTCCGCAGGATAACAAACACCCCCGACAAGGATTTTTAATTTGCCTAAAACAAAAAAGATGAAAGATTTGGAAAGAGATAGTATTGACTTCGGAAAGATGAGTATTTCCCAGCTTTTTATCAAACTTTTTGTTCCCACACTTTTGGGACTGATATTCACAA
The DNA here is from genome assembly GCA_963631545.1 of Paludibacteraceae bacterium. Classification (GTDB taxonomy): domain Bacteria; phylum Bacteroidota; class Bacteroidia; order Bacteroidales; family Paludibacteraceae; genus UBA1181. The sequence goes on from CAVGRN010000009.1 coordinate 16,561, forward strand.
GTGCCTTCAACATCATTGATGGCATCATCGTGGGACAAGGAGTTGGCAGCAATGCATTGGCAGCCGTCAATGTAGCCGCACCCATCTTCTTGATTTCCACCGCTTTCGGATTAATGTTCGCCTCAGGAGTGTCTATCGTGGCAGCAGTTCACCTTTCGCGCGAGAACGTCAAGGCAGCCAACATCAACATCACGCAGGCGTACTTCATACCGCTCTTATTCCTCGTACCACTTTCTGTGGCGATCAATGTGTTTGCCGTGCCATTAAGCTACCTCTTCGGAGGGTCAGACCTGCTTTGTCCGCTCATCGTCGAATATATGCGGTGGATCTGTCCCTGCCCCGTGCTGACGCACATCATTATGGTGGGCATCTTCGTCATCCGACTCGATGGGTCGCCCAAATACGCTATGGCACTCAGCATTGTGGCGGCGACAATCAACACCATTTTAGACATCGTGATGGTATATCCCCTGCAATGGGGATTGATGGGTGCAGCCTTCGCCACCACGATTTCAATGGGAGTGGAAGCCTTTATGGTTGTCATCTATATGATGTTCAAGACTAAAAACATCAAACTTTATAACATTAAGTTTTCGCGCACATCCCTCTACCTCACCTGCCGCAACATCGGATATATGATGAAATTGGGATTCTCCACCTTCATCGGTGAAGGAGCCATTTTGTTTATGCTCATCGTTGGCAACCACTCTTTTATGAGTATGCTGCACGAAGACGGCGTGGCGGCATTCAGCGTCTGCTGCTACCTTTTCCCGTTGGTTTTTATGTTTGGCAACTCCATCGCCCAGTCGCAACTTCCTATCATCAGCTACAACTATGGGCAGAAAAACACGGAACGCGTGTACGCAACGTTCCGCCTGTCGATGATTTGGGCGACCTCCTGCGGACTGTTGCTTTCCGTGTTAGGCTACTTCTGCAACGCACCCGTGGTGGAGTTGTTTCTCAACCCCGACAGCAACGCCTACCACTTAGCCACCGAGGGACTTTCGCTCTTCTCTATCAGTTTCATTTTCTTCACGCTCAATTTGGTGCTTATCGGCTATTACCAAAGCATTGAACGTGCCAACTCTGCCACCTTCTTTATGCTGCTGAGGGGGGCGATTCTTTTGATACCCATCTTCATCATACTGCCTGCGCAATTCGGCGCGGAGGGTTTGTGGCTTTCCGTGCCACTATCCGAGGCACTCACTTTCTGCTGCATCGCCGTCGCCCTAATAATCAGGCGAAGGGAGGAGTATACGTAAGGAAAACGAAGTCTGGATTGCCAAAATTTAAAATCGGCAGCCCAGACTTTTTGTTATATCAACAAACAATGATACATTTGCAGAAGTATCGATATCTACTTTTTTGTTTCAAATAAATTGTAATATGGAAGAGAAAACATTTGAGTTTTTGTTTGCACGGCAGAAAATTCCCCAGTCAGAGCATTTTCAGGCAATCAAAAATGATTTATTCAAAACAGGAAACAGCAAAGAAGCCCCGTTTGTCGCAAAATCTTGATATTTTTGCAAAAAAAATTGCATAAAATATGAGCCAGCCTCAGCAGGAGCAGACTGCCAACCTAAAACGCGACACCATCCGGTCATTAGTGTGGAACGCCTTCGACAAAGTCGGATTCCAAGTCATCGCATTCTTCATCGGATTACTCACGCTAAGGTTGCTTTCGCCGGGAGACTTTGGGCTGATTGGCGCATTGGCTATTTTCACTGCACTGTCCAACATTTTCATTGAGAGCGGATTCACCTCCGCAATGGTGCGGCGAAAGGATAACAAAGACAGCGAATATGTGGCGATAATGTGCTTCCACATCGCACTGAGCGTAGCATTCTACATTGTTTTGTTTTTTTCGGCAGAAGAAATCGCGAACTATTACGGAATGCCGGAGCTGAAGAACCTATCGAGGTTTCTCTTCGTCAGCATCATTTTCAACTCAGTCACCATTGTGCAGAACATCATTCTGACGAGGCAGCTACAGTTCAAAAAACTATCCTTAGCCAACTTATGGTCTGCCATCGTTTCAGGAATTGTAACCATCGTTATGATTTTCAGAGGATATGGTTATTGGGCATTAGCGTGGCAGATTCTCCTGCAATTTGCGGTGAAGTGCGTGCTGTTGTGGTGTTTCAGTTCGTGGAAGCCCAATGTAAAGCCAGATTTCAGGGTGATACGGGAGTTGTTCGGGTTCAGTTTCTCGCTCATCATCTCGTCGCTCGTGGGGACATTCACGCGGTACATCTACAACCCGATTATCGGAGAGCGACTCGGCAAAGTTGAGTTAGGATATTATGCAGAGGCATACAAATTCTTCATCTTACCAAGCAACATCATCTCTAACACTGTCAGCGGAGTTTCCTACCCCGTGTTGTCCAAACTAAACGGACAGGACGACCGGCAATTGAAATATCTCCGCAAAATGGTGAAAATGAGTGCATTCGGCATATTTCCGATACTGTTTGGTGCAATGGCTTGCTTTGACAACATCGTGCCAGTAGTGCTAACAGAAAAGTGGAACCCGATAGTCCCTTACTTCCGAATTATGGCAATCGCCGGCGCATTCATGCCTTTGCACAGTCTCTACACGGGACTGATGACACTGAAAGGATACCCCACGAAGAGTTTCCTACTCGAGTTCACCAAAAACGCGCTTATACTACTTCCTTTGTTAGTGATAGACAAGCAGATAGACCTGATGCTTTGGAGTTTCACCATTGCTACGGCACTCTCCTACTTCATCGACCTGTTTTTCGTGAAGCGAGTAATGAACTATGGCGTTTTTGACCAGCTGAAGGATATTTTCCCCTACATGTTTCTCTCTGTGGTAATGGCGTTGGGTGTCTATGCGTTGGGATGGTTGCCAGTGAACATCTACCTGAAAGCGGCAGCGCAGGTTCTCGCAGGAGCCGGGTTCTACCTTGCGGCATGCTACCTGACTGGCTCTTCGCTGATGAAAGAGATGACACAAATCGTTCGAAGGGAATAGGTCAGAGCTGCCCCGCCTCCACCAGAATGATGATACGCTCCACGATTCGGTCGTTCTCGTCGTTAGGGTCGTAGGTCGTCTTCAAGTCGGCGCCAAGCATCTTTGCGAAGCCCTGCCAGAAGAATGCGCGGAATCCGCCCCTGAATTGTTTGACCAAAGAGTAAGAAGTGCGGTTGCACTCGCGATCCACCAAACGGATCATCATCTTACCCTGCGAAAGCGTCATCTTACGGAAAATGGGTTTGTAGGTGGAAACAAGTTCCTCCTCTTTGGCTTCCATATATTTTTTCCGTTCACGGTCTGACGACATCGTGTTCAAAGTGCTGTCCAATTCGACAATCAGTTTGCTGATTTTCCTCGCGTAAGGCAACGTGCGTTTCACGTCGCGCACCGTGCGCCAGTAGAATTTCTCCTGTTTTGTGTTTCTGAATACCAACTTTGGGAAAACATAAACCTGTTGCAGCATAATGTTGGGAATCGTATCCCCACACATATCGATACAAGCAGGCACTCTGCGTCCCACCTCCACATCCATCGCCCAAACCGGACAAACGAGAGGCAGCACGCACATCAAAAAAATGACTTTAATCTTTCCCATCTTACTTCCGTCTTCATGAATAACTCTACAAATATACGTACAAATAGTAAGCCAAAGCCACATAAAAAAAAGGAAAAAAAATCTATGCGGTTTCTCATTTTTGCAAAAGTTATTGTATGTCTGCTGTTTACTTGTCTTTCTGAGCCATCAGTCGCACAACACAGCGCAGAAAGCCGTTCGCTCGGGAATGTCAGTTTTCGGGACGGATTCGCATATTTCCCGTCGGCAGAGGTCATTTCGGGCGACCGGCACGAAATTGCCATCAACCACACCAACCACTACCTCACAAACGAGCTGAAACAAACCACCCTCGCCTACCAACCACCAATGAAATCTATGCGTTTAGTATGCGCATTTACGGAATTCGGGTACAAACATTACCGCCTACACACTCTCCGTGTGGCTGCCGCCAAACAACTCGCCTCCCGATTTCAACTCGGCACCTCCGTGGCATACAATTGGCTCCAAATCACGGGCGACGAAGAAACGCGTCAGGCATTCAGCCTCTCTCTCGATGCGACTTTCAACATCAATCACCGCTATCAGCTTTATGCGAAAGCGCAAATTCCTAAATTCCTGAAAGGCAACGGATTTTACTTACAAGATTTGAAAAAAGCGATTGTAGGCGTCAATATGCAACTCGCACAAAAATCCACTTGCTTAGCAGAATTTCATTTCCAAGAATCGTTCCGCGACATTTTCCACATCGGGTTCGACCAAGAGGTTGCCAACGTCAACATTCGTTTGGGTTGCAGCGGAATCCCCATCACCCCTTGCTATGGCATCGGACTCAACATCAAATGGCTGAAAATAAACGCATCAGGTCAGTGGAAACCCACACTCGGGCACTCCTTTGCCTGCGACATCATCCTGTACATAAAAAATAACAAAGAAAAAAACGCCTTAAAATGAATAGAACCGCCATCATAGTACTCGCATTTCTGACGATGATAAGCCTCAGCGTACCAGCGCAAGAAGGAGAAGACGAGTTTTCGTCCCTCATAGAGAGTTTGTTAGAAGATGAGAACGAAGACATCAACTACGAAGATTTGGAAGACCAATTCGAAGAAATGCAGCAATCACCCATTCCACTCAACAGCTCGTCTGCCATAGAGTTGCTGAAAATCCCATTCATCAACGAAACGGATGCCCAGAACATCATCAACCATAGAAAGAAATACGGCAGCATACAAACCCTGTACGAACTGAAACACATTCCAGGCTTCACATCAGAGAAAATCAACTCAATACTGCCCTTTGTTTTGCTTTTCCCCGAAAAAGATTCCATAAGATGGGGCGACGAACTACGTTCAACCTCACACCTTGTGCGTGCGCTTTACCACAGAGGCATACAACAAAAGAAAGGGTACATTCCCGATTCAACCGGCGCAACAAAATATCTTGGCGACCCCACCCATTCACACATCATCTATCAAGCACAAACCAAAAAGCATTTGAAAATCGGCGTATTAGCCGAAAAAGATGCCGGAGAAATGTGGTGGAGGAAAGGATCGGGTGGTTTTGACTTTAAATCGGCGCACTTTCAAATAAGCAATCTGAAAGCTGTGAAGCAAGTGAACATCGGCGACTATAAAGTGTCTTACGGCCAGGGATTGGTAGTGGGAACTAGTTCGCTACTCGGAAAATCAGGACATACCGTCCTCTCCTTTTCGCCAAGAAGGGGAATGTACAAATACGCATCAACGAACGAAAGCGAGTTTCTAAGAGGTGCGGGTATTACGCTCAGTTTCAAACACATAGAGACTGCCATTTTCGCATCCCACAAAAAAAGAGACGCCAATCTGAAAAACGGTGCCATCACAACCTTCAAGACAGACGGACTGCACCGCACAGAAGCGGAATTAGAAAAAATGCACAACATAACCGAGAGTATCATCGGTGGAAACCTAACTTACAAAAAAGGAAATTTCAACATTGGAGCAACTGCCATCTTCTACCGATATTCCGACACTTTACGCCCACAAGAAAAAGCATATAACCACTACAAAATCAAGGAGACCAACCAACATTTCAATATTGGCATTGATTATCAATATGTTATCAGAAGAATACGATTTTTTGGGGAAACTGCGATTGATGCGAACCTGGGTTTCGCCACCATCAACGGCATCAGCTTACAGCCCAATTCACGCATGGCCGTATTGGCCATCCAACGAATGTATCAGCCTGAATATCAATCAAATTACGGAAATGCATTTGGCGAAAACTCAAGAAACGAGAATGAAAGCGGACTATACATCGGCGCAAGAATTCTGCCTTTGAAGAAAATCACACTTTCGCTGTATGCGGATGTTTACAAATTTCCTTGGGCAAAATACAACATCAACCAATCCACCACGGGCGAAGACATCTTGGCGCTGATGCAAATCAAACTCAACCAAAAATGCGAAATGGAAGTGAAAGCCAAACACAAGAGCCACCCCGAGCAAGCAACCGCGAAACAAACCCTACGATACACGTTACGATTGGCGCCCCAAAATTTCCAACTGAAGACGGTTGTCGAAGCAAACAAATCAACGGCAGACGGCACATCGACATACGGCTGGACGATCTCCAACGAATGTCTCTTCAAAACAATCAGACAAAAAGTAACTTTCAGCGTCCGCCACGCCTACTTCAACGCCGAAAACTACAACAACAGATTTTACATTTACGAACGCAGCATTCCCTACTCTTTCTCTATGCCGCTACTCTATGGAGAAGGACACCGAATAAGTTCCAACGTCAGATGGAACATCACACGAGAATTTCAGTTGAACGGGAATTTTGCCACCTACATCTACACTGACGGAAGAGAAACAATCGGCAGCAGCAATGAAACGATAGACGGAAACTTATCTAGTGCTGTGAAAATACTTCTGATATGTAAATTCAAATAAAAAAACTAAAAATCACTCTGGATTCCCGACCACCTCTGCAAAAAGTTCAATGTTCTCATCCACAAAATGGGCGATTGCCTCTGTGGTTTCTTCTTCTATAAAGAAGAATTCCTCTTCCAAATCGTCAAACTCCTCAAAATCCACATACATTGAAAGAAATTCCTCGTCGGTGGTTTCGCGTTCCAAAGCCTCTTTGTGGGCTTCAAAAATACGACGAGCCGAGTAAATCAGTTTAGAAAGTTTCTTAGCACCGAAAAGGCGCATAGCCTTTGCAAAGGGATTGAAGAAAAAATATTCGCCGTACCCATTCTGTATCATTTGAACGAAACCGCCGTCATTCATCTCGTTCCTGAACATCGAATAAGACAGTAGCGCATTCTGATGACCATTGAGCAACGCCATAGAATCGGCGGTCAACTTACCGCCAATCTCTTTCCAATAGGCGTCCGTGAAAAGTGCGAGGAAACTATCAATGCCTTCCGACGCTGCTTTTTTAAGATCCTCATCTAAAATTTTAACCATCTTTATTGTTGGATTTTCGACACTGACAAAATGTAGGCATCCGCCCGAAATGCGGCATCCAATGTGGAGGTTGCACTTCTCCGCAAGATTTCCTCTTTCGAGTCCGCCTCGGCGGCAGACACATAATATTTATTTTTCAATGAAAAGATGCGAAGCGAATCAGCCGTTTGGGACGAAACCTCCGCGGCAAAATGATTGGCCTCTGCTTCGGTTGCGAAGTCGGAAAGAATCCAATAAAAACCCTCCGACGCACTTTGCATAGATTGCAACTCGCACTTCAGAGTATCGTTGCGACGCTGTTGCTCAACCACCTCCGACTGCAAGTTGGACACCAAAAGCCCAACTGGCTGGAACGACGCGTACTGCGCATTCTCGCGTTGCAAAGGCTGTATGCAGAACAGAGCCACCACCACCGCAGCAGCCCACCACAATGGACGCAAGCTTGATTTACTGACAGTGTTTTTTATCTCACCAGACTTCGGAAGTATGTGTAACTGAGGATAATAGAATTCTTTCAAACCGAAGGCATCATCCTCCATAAGCACGGGGCGACGTTGTTCAAAGGTTACGGCTTTACCCGCGATTGCCAACATTCCCCAATCGCCAACAAGTATTGACTTGCGCAACTTCAATTCCGACTTGATACTGCTGACTGTCTCATCTATCCGCACGTTCGCCTCTTCAAAGGTTTTGTGATAGATGCGCATATACTCCTGGGCGAGCAGCCCATCATTGTGCGTCAACAAACGGTTGAACAAAATTTCCCGAGTTGGAGGGACGAATGCGACACCATCCGAAGTAATAGACGCAGGCCTTCCGTCGGACAGAAACCCACCCAACCCAGGAACAATCACACACGAGTGATGTTCCAAAAGCCGTAAAACCAACTCGAAAAGTTCTTCCATTCAATTATCTTATCCGTGCAAAATTAAAAATTTACATTGCCAAACACAACGAACCGAATCAACTCTTATAAAAAAAGTACTGACAGGTTATTAACAACACTCAACGCGCAAACGATTGGACGTCTGCCATCGCCTTACGCCACAAAATTGCAGGAACGGAATCCGTCAAATTCTCATTCAAAGAAGAATCCGTCAATTGGCAAGTGCCGTCATAGTGAACATTGGATATGTTTCCGACAGAATCAACCACGCCGACACCGATGTAACTATCCACCAAAAGATAATCGCGAAGCGATGCCTCATCGTCCAAATAATGACCGATGGAATAGTCCAACGGAGGGTTTTCAACTTGGAAGAGGTCGCGCATCAAGGTCGGCACAAGGTCGTAATGCGATGTCCACCTACCTGACACCAAAGGCTGATTCTTAGGCTTATAGTAGACCAACGGCACATGCATCTGAGCAGCGGAATAATTTCCGTTATGCCCCCAGAAACCATGGTGGTTATCATCAAACTCCTGCGAGTGGTCGCCCGTGAGCACAACGATTGTATGGTCAAGCAACCCACGCCGTTTCAAATCATCTAAGACATCGCCGACAAGACTATCCAAATAGCAGACCATATTTTTATAAAGATTCAAGAACTCCGTCGGGTCGGCATCAAGTCCCAACCGCTCATAATGAGCGACATCCCACGATGGTTGGAACTTTCCACTATACCCATCCGGCTTAATCATACTATGCAACGAGTCGAAAAAAAGAAACGAGAAGAACGGAACGGATGTGTCTCGTTCCGCCACATAATCCATAAAACTTTTTGCCAAATGGTCATCACGCTGCCAAGCGTTCATACCTTCAGCAGGGTCGCACTGCGATGAATAGCGTACGAAAGCATTTTTGTCCAACGGTGGGTTGCGCAACGAGGAACTCGGGAAAAGACGGACATCATACCCCTCCTCCGAAAGCGATTGAAGCAGCACCGGCTCAATGCCCTGTGCATTGAAATCGCGGAAATAACAGCCAGGCAACCCATAAAAAATGGAGAACACCCCACCACGGGTTCCATTGCTACCACTATAATGCTTTTCATACCGCTGAGCAATCTGAGAAAATTCGTAAATATTGGGGGCGCAAACAGAATCAAGCGTCGAAGCCCGCCAAGAGTCAAAGACAATGACAAGCAAATTCAGAGGTTGTTGGGGGTGATTCAAGCGAACCGCAGTCCGAGGATAGTTGTACCGATAGCCTTGGTCGCGAACCTCACAACGGACTCCGTCACTATCCACAGCATTGATTTTTCCGACTGGTGCCACCATCGGGAAGTAGCGTTCCACCGCCAGCACCGACCTATCCTGCCGCAACAGTCCCATCGTCCGCACAACCTGCACCGAGACAAACGAGAACACCCAAAGTCCTCCCAAACAAGCAAAAAGCATCCTGAAATTCCTCTTTGCCAAGCATTGCGCAGCCAGAAATAACAGATACTCTATCAAGAATACCAAAACAAGGACGCCTCCAACCATAAGGTATTGCGCCCACGAAAACTCGAATACTTGACCAGCCGCCGGACCAAACACCTGCTCTATGACATACGAATTGAGGTGGAAACGATACAACGAGAATACATACGCATCAATCGTGAGGATGATCAAAGCGACAACCGACACGATAATTGAAAGCCACTTACCCACCTTCCGCCAACCAGCGACAACAGCAATCGGCAGATAAAGCACCACAAACGGCAAAAAAGCCAATGCAAAGAAATGACTGACACAAGCGAGCACCGAATAAACCGGGTGTGCGTCAGCAACTTCCCTAAACAACAAACTGAAATATTTTGACGAAATGCCAAACACCAAAACGGAGTTCAGCAAGAAAAACCAAACTCCGTCCTTAAAACTTTGATTCCGTAACAAATTCTGGAATCTACGAATTAAATTATTCAATTTCACAAACTAATTTGATAGGAAAGGCCCACAGTGGAAACGTCTAACGGATTCTTCACATTAAACTCGTCGTCATAACGATAGTACAACTTGAGTGCGTTCCGTTTATTCAATTCATACTTCAGTCCAGCCTCATAACGCATTGAGTTTACAATACTTTCCTTGCTTTTATCTATTTTATAGAACATCTCCGCCGATACGGAAGGGTAGAGACTAACATGCGGCACTTTAAAGGTTACCGAAAGCGAATTACGCCAGTAACTGCGCCACTGCTTGCTTTCCTTACGTTCTGGGCGGTAGGTCATTTGGTAGCGCGAACGCCACGCAAACGAGAACCTTCCTGCCTTAGCCTTGACATTAGTATAGCCTTGGAATCGCTGGTTGAAAAAATAGTCGTCGTTTTTGTGCTTAGCAATCGCATAGTAGGAAACGCCCACTTTGAAGATTTTCCGCACAACAGCATACGAGACATCCACTTTGGAAGAAATTTTATTGATAGAGGATGAGTTATTATCAAGAACAACCGTCTCGTCAAACCCCAACTCCAACCGTTTAAAAAACTTCTTTGAGACACCGACGTCAAAGCGAGTGGAAAAATCACAATCATCTCTCTCTGCCGAGGCGTTAAACGCCAAACAGCAGAAAGAGACAATCATAAGTATGATATGGAAACGATTCTTAGCCATTGAAATCCTTTGCTCTGGTAATCTGATCGACAGTGTTAATTTCCTGTGTTGCAGATTCGTAGTAGACCTTCACCAACGCCGTGTCCTTCAAGAAATCAATGTAGCCGACCTCGCACTTTGTAACGTTCAGTCCCGTACGCTTTTTGATGTCCTCCAACATTTGGTCATACTTTTCAGGGGTAATCAACTCAATCTTCTCGTACTTAATCAGTTTACACGCACTTTTAGACACGATGCGGGTTTTCTCCATCACCCAAGTCATCAGCACGAAAAGACCGTTCGTAACCAACAATTCGGCATAACTAACGCTCACTGCTAAGGCGTTGATTACAGAAAGTCCAATGATCAAGAACAGATACGTCATCTCGCGGATAGGCACAGTGTCCGTACGGTAACGGATGATTCCGAAGATTGCGAACAATCCCAAAGCCAGACCGATTTGAAGTTTTTCGCTTCCCAACAAAAAGATGAGGAGGAATACGGTGGTGCTGATCAAAGTGAATGTGAAAACATAATCACGACGCTTCGACTTGCCATAGTAAAGCCAAACGATAATCAACGAAGTAACGATTACGTTCAATGCGAAACGTACGAGTAGCTCAGACAACCCATCCACGTTGATGAGTGAGTTCCCAAAGAACTCATAATCAAATATACTTGCTAATAATTCCATTTTGAAACTAAATTTATCTGTTTACGATTATATGATTCAAAGTTTTTCTATGTAGCGGATTTTCTCTTTGAAGCGATTGGCTTTCAGCGTACTATCCGTCAGAGCCATTCCGAGGCAATACTTGCTCACGCTGCGCTGTTTGATGCGAAGCGCGCGGAGGTAATCCTTAAACGGCGAATGAATGTTTCCGTCCTGCTTAACCTCAACAATGCATAGTTTGGAAATGGTGTTTTCATTACCCGACACGCAATTCTTGAAATTTATGTCAAAATCAATGGTCAGACGCTCGCTCTTCCCTTTATTCACCAGTGTTATCCGGTAAAAACTATTACGGAGGCGAAAAGCAATTTCATTCATTTTAAAAGCGGATCGCTCGTTCAAGAACTCTATTGCCTCTTGGTTCTGCAAAACATCCTCGTCGTGTACAGTAATTCTTTTTTTGGAGGTTCGTCCTTTATTGTTCTTCTTCTTAACCTCCAAAAACATCAAGTCGGACTCCACATACTCCCTCACACGGATTTTCTGCCTGTTCAGTTTCCCATTTTGGTGCACGACAAACATAGTGGCCGTTGGGGTATCATAATAGAGCGTGCGATAGAACGCCTTGCGCAAAGCGCCGATTTCCTGCACATAGTAGTCGGACTTCGCCATATCGAGCAGAAGCGGCAACTGGTTCACATTGATCAAATACTTGGTGTCAATGCGGTTCATCAGTCGGATTCCGCTCATCTCCTCAAGAGTGATCACATCAAACGAAGAGAGGCGTTCATCAATGGATTTCACTATCTCTTCATTCATCTTCATTCCGTGATATATTCGAACTCCTTGTAACTCTTCAACTTGCCATTCGGATAGTAAGTCTTTTGCGACTTCTTCTTTCCGTTCTCAAGATACTCAAACTGGGTTGTTTTCTCGAGTTTGTCATACTCATCGTATGTTTTTTCCTCAATGCATTTACCAGCCTCGTTATACGAATAAGTAACACGGCACTTCTGCTCACCCAAAGATGAGTATTCAACTTCTTCCGTCTTTTTACCTTTTGAATTATAGGTTGTGCGGTGGTCTAATTTCTTCTTAGAACCATCGATTCGCCACTCCTTCACCTCTTTCAAAACCTTTCCGTCCACCTTTTTCTGCGCACAGATTTGTACAGACGAAAAGACAAAAAAAGCAGCGAACATTGAAACCGCTATCTTACACACGTTTTTCATATCTGGTATCAAATTTTAAATTCACAACTCAAACTTAACAAATAAAACGTTGAATTATGAAATTATTCAGCGAAACATTTAAAATCAGGGGGGAAATCGCTTTTACGCCCCAACCGACCTAACGGAAAAGCCACAGGCGACTTTCCTAAAAATATAAGTGCAATAACTGTGCCAAAATTCAGCGAATGAACACAAGATTCAATCGTTGAAATAGTTGTCATTTATGCTCATACCATCCAATTCGTCATCGTTGAAGCCTTCCTCGATGAAATCATCCGTTGAGAAATCATCCACACTGCCAGATTTTTTCGTCAGGGTGGCGTCATCCAGGAAAAGTCCGTCAATCAATTGCTTGGGTGCTTTCCCTTTCGACTTGCTGCAAACAGGTTTGTCAAGACTCTTCCCCGTCTGAATGGATTTCAACTCCAAATAGAACGAACGTTCATTCATATAGTCGAACACGAACATCAATTTTTGCCCCTCGTCATTCAGAAACTCCTCCAACTTGGTGTCTGCCATAACGTAACTGTCCTCATCGGAAGCCGTTCCCATATCCACCTGAGTGATCTCCGTCTGCTTCTCCCAGTCTTCATCACAAAGGAAGAAAGACGTCATCTGGTCATTTGAATAACCAACAGACGAAAGGACTGCATCATGCAAGTCCAGGAAAGAAGCATCCGCATCAATGTCAATGCCTCGAAGAAACTCGTCAACCTCGTCAGAGAACAATATGAATTTGAATATCATAACTCGTAAAATTTAGGGTCTGTGGAAAATCATTTTAGCGCGCTCTCAATCGTTTCAAGGCTTTCTCGGAAGTTTTTGTCGAACTTCACGAGGTCTGAAACAGCGTTGCAAGCGTAAAGCACCGTCGCATGGTCTCGCTTTCCGATTTGCTCGCCAATAGAGGAAAGCGAGTTTTTAGTGTATTTCCGGGAAAGGTACATTGCGATTTGCCGCGCCTGCACCACTTCGCGCTTGCGCGATTTCGTCTGAATATCCTTAGGGTCAAGACTGTAATAGTCGCACACCAACTTCTGAATAGACTGTATGGATATCGCCTTTTCGCTTACATTAACAATGCGCCCGATCACTTCTTCTGCCAAAGCAATATTGATTTCGTCCTTTGTGAGTGTGGACCGAGCGAGAAGTGAGTTCACAACGCCTTCCAACTCGCGCACGTTATCCTGCACGTTTTCAGCGATAAATCGAACCACGTTTTCAGGAATCTGCAGTCCGCCGCTCCGCACTTTGAATTGCAGAATCGCCTCGCGCGTGTCTTGGTTAGGCGCATCCAACTCCACCGTCAATCCCCAACGGAAACGCGTGAGCATACGCTCGTCCAATCCTTGCAGCAACTTAGGCGACGTATCCGAAGTGAGGATGATTTGCTTACCCAGCTGCTGTAAGTGGTTGAAAATTTGGAAGAAGATATTCTGCGTGCCAGGTTTTCCGGAGAAGAACTGAATATCGTCCACAATCAAAACATCGATTTGTTGGTAGAAATTCAGGAAATCGTTCACTCTGTTGTTGAGATGGGCATCGGAATACTGCTGTTGGAATCGGTTGGAATCAACGTATAGAACCGTTTTGTCTGGGTGCTTTCGCAACACTTCCCAACCGATGGCGTGCGTCAGGTGAGTTTTTCCCAAACCCGAGCCACCATATATAAACAAAGGGTTGAACGTATTTTTATGAGGATTCCCTGCCACCGTCATACCCGCCTCTTTGGCGAATTTGTTGCAAGGGCCCTCCACAAAAGTGTCGAAAGTATAATTGGGGTTCAACTGAGGCTCAATGACAGGGCGATTCCGCATAACGAACGGATTGAACCCCACAACAGGTTGTTGGGCGGGGGCCATCATGATTTTCGTCTTTTGGACACTCTCCGCCAAAACATTGTACCATAATTTTGCCTCTGGACCCTTTACACGCCTAAGCGTCATCATGATTAACTCCGCATAATGCTCGTCAACCCAATCCGCATAATACTGGCTCGGCACTTGGATGGTAAGAGACTGTTCCTTCCAACTTTCTGCCTTTATCGGCTCAATCCAAGTCTTGAATTGTGCGTCATCAAGGTTATCCTTGATGATTTCCAAGCATTTGCTCCAAATCAAATCATGTTCCGGCACTGCTGCGCGATAATCATTCATATCTTTTAGATTTTCTTTCCTTACAAATTTGCAAAGTTTTTTTCTTCAAAAAAAGTCTGTTAAAATTTGGCAAAACAAAATAAAGAATAAGTATCTAAGAATCAACTTACTACATTATTCACTGTTTATCAAGAAGTTACAAGCAGACAAAAAACATAAAACTTTGATAACTCGGCACTTACGCCGAGCCGACAAATGATGTTTTTTTTATGAAAGTTTTTCTCCGCATTGAGAAATGTCTATTCTTCGCCAAGCGGACACTCGTCCATTCCGTTAAACCTAACAAAAGAGAAAAATCAGTTGATTTTCCTACGTCAAAGGAAGGTACATTTCGCAGGGGGGAATGCGAAACTATCACTCTTTATTTTTGTTTATGAGGGAGAACTGAACGTACCGCTTAGGGTTGGCTTTAAGGTCGAGCAAAAGGTCGTTCGCACTGCCAACGGTGGTGTTCAAGTTATTGTACAAATCCTTGTTCGTCAACAACAAGCCCAAGGAGCCTTCGCCCCTATTGAGTTTATCAGTAACGCCCTGCACACTTGCCAAAGTTGAGTTGAGTTGCTTCACCGTCTTGTCGAAGTCCACTTTCGCCAAACCATCTCCCACCTTGTCGAACTTCGTCATCATAGAGTTGGCGTTGTTGATCATCGTAGGCACCTCGTTTGCCATAAGGTTGTCCAACTTGTAGGACGTTCCTTTCAGATTGGTTGTAATGGTCTGGATATTGGCAAGGGACTTTTCAATGGCCTTGTCGTTCGCAATGACTTGTAATGAGGCCAAGAGCGAATCCAATTGTGGAATGATGGACTGTATGCGTGGCATCAGTTCTGCGGAGAGTGCCTCCATCACGCCGTCGTCCACATAGGAAGGGATGGTGTCGCCACGTTGATAGTACACGCCAGCACCGGCAGCCGTCTGATCAATGAAAAGCTCAATGGTGGGACTGCCTAACAGACCCGTAACAAGACCTGCGCGCGTGCCAACAGGAATCTGCAAATCATCGTCCACGGAAAGCACCACCACAACATCGGCATCCGGATTCTTATAATCGTAGATTATTTTCTGCACCAAACCCACCTTGTAGCCCTTGATGTTCACTGGGTTGGTTTCCACCAAGCCGTTTATGTGACTGAAAGTCAGGTAATAATAATTGGTAGGATTGAATATGTTTATACCTTTCAGATAATTGACGCCGAAAAAGGTCAGCGCAATCGTAATCACCACCCACACTCCGATTTTGAATTCCTTCGTAATCTTAAAACTCATCTCTTTATTTCTAAAATTTATACTCCTTATATCTTACCGAACAGGTTTGGTTCTCTCAAAAGACTATGGAGAACCCCGACCAATTCGAATTACTTATAGTAGTTTCTCGCCTCGCTCATCGGTAGTTTTTCTCCATTTTTAAGAACAACCAAAAAAGCGTCTGGAAATTTTTTCTTCACTTCGTCGCGCAACTTCAGACCCTCGTCGAAAGTCAGTTCGTTGCCATACACATATTTATATTTGTACGTTCCCGTTTCAATGAACTCTTTTGCGGGAACGCAGCCCTTAAAGTCTCTGCAATCCAGCGGTTTAGGTGAACTTGCGCTACAGAATTGCACTGCGTAGCGTATTTCATCCTGCTTTTTCTCTGTTTCTTTGTCGGCAACTGGTGCTGTTGCATCGCCACTATCCTTCTTCACCTCTTCAACAGCAGGCTCCGATTTTTTAACTTCCTCTGCCGCATTTGTTTTTTCCGATGATGGTTGCTCCTTTTCCTGGGATTTCTGTTCCTCCTGGTAGGTCGTTCCATCCTTTTTGTCATAACGTTTCTTATAGGTTACAAACGCTTTGTGGATTGCCTCCGCCATCTTGTCGAGCGACTCGTCTTTGCTCAGATAAGCCTCTTCTTCCTTGTTCGAGATGTAGCCCAACTCCACGAGGACGGCGGGCATAGCGGTTTCCTTCAGCACCCAGAACCCAGCCTGCTTTACGCCCCTACTCTTCCGTTTTGCCGCAGTAAATTGTTTTTCAATGCTTGAGGCAAACCCCACGCTCTGCTCCAAATATTTAGACTGGATAAAATCAAACATAATATAGGACTCCGAACTATTATCAAAACCCTGATATTTCGTCTTATAATCCGCCTCATAGAGGATCACGGAGTTTTCGCGCATTGCGACTTCCAGGTTGGCAGACGAAGAACCCACCGTATACGTTTCCGTTCCACTTGCCGAACGGTTTTTCGCCGCATTAGCATGAATAGAGATGAAAAGGTCTGCCTTGGCTTTATTCGCAATTTGCGCACGGTCGTCCAATGGGATGAATACATCTTTCTTGCGTGTGTAAATCACCTTCACCCCTTCCTCCTTCTCCAACAAAGCACCCAATTTAAGGGCAGTGTTTAGGTTGATGGTTTTCTCCTTTACCTTAAGCGTGTAGCCAATCGCCCCCGCATCCTTGCCGCCGTGACCTGCATCAATAACAACGACAAACTTCTTCTCCCCGGCATTCGCAACGCAGAGAAGCCCGCAAACGGCAGCAAACCAGACTACAAATCTTTTGATGTTCAAAGAAATACTCATCAAATTCTATTTTTAACGGAACAACGGCAAATTTAGGAAAAATAATTTGTAAATTCGTCCCCGAAATCAAATCAAAAATTAACGCTTTCAATATCTTGATACACAGATATTTATATAAAATCATAACTCTGCTTGCGCTCTTTTTTGAAGTCGCTGTGGTTAGCGCGCAGACGGAAAGCGTTACATTAAACAGTGTCGGGAAGGAAGATTCCATCCTCGCACAAAGTCCGAAAGATTCTGCACAAGTCATTGAAACAAAAGCAGATACAACAAAATCCAAACGAAAGTACTCCAAAGATGCGGTAACGGACATCGTCCATTACTCCGCCAAAGACTCCATCGTGTTCTACGCAAGCGGTCAGGCCTACTTGTACGGAGAAGCGAAGGTGCAATACCAAACAATGGAACTCACCTCCGACCACATAGAACTCAACACCGACAGCAACATCGTACACGCACGTTCGGGAGTGGACACCACCGGAAAGGCCATCAACAAGCCCGTTTTCAAGGATGGAAATGAAACCTACGAGTCGGAAGGCATCGACTTCAATTTCAAGACGAAAAAGGGACTTATCCGAAACGTGGTAACAGAGCAGGGCGAAGGCTACGTCACAAGCGAGAAAGCAAAAAAATTGGAAGACAACACCTTTCTGATGCGCAATGGAAAATACACCACCTGCGACGACCACGAGCATCCCCACTTCTACCTCAACCTCACCAAAGCGAAGGTGAAGCCGAAAGAGTACATCGTGGCGGGTCCCGCCTATTTGGTAATCGCAGATGTGCCGCTACCGTTGGCACTTCCGTTCGGGTTCTTCCCATTCACCGAAAAATACTCCTCAGGAATCCTGATGCCGACATTCGGAGAGGAATCAAGCCGCGGCTTCTACCTGAAAAACGGAGGTTACTATTTGGCTATCAACAAGTATTTCGACTTGGCACTGCGAGGCGACATCTACACCAACGGCTCCTGGGCTGCCAACGCAACCGTTCGGTACAAAAAACGCTACAAATTCAGCGGCAACTTCTATGCGAGCTACCAATCAACCGTCTACAGCGAGAAATCACTGCCTGACTACACGCAGACAAACGACCTTAAAATACAATGGACGCACACGCAAGATGCCAAAGCGAACCCTTTCAGCACTTTCTCCGCCTCCATCGACTACACTTCCACATCTTATAATAAGAATAACACCAACTCATACTACAACCCATCAACCTACGGCGAGAATAACAAATCGTCCAGCATCAACTACACCTATAAGTTCCCCGAGTCTCCCTTCTCTCTGACCACCAACTTCACACTCAACCAACGGCAGAGCGACTCCACCATATCGCTGAAACTACCGACAATCAGCCTCAATATGTCACGCGTGTACCCATTCAAACGAAAAGAGAAAGTGGGGAAAGACAAATGGTTTGAGAAGATCTACCTCAGCTACGGGCTCAACTTCGACAACTACATATCAACCAAACAAGACAAACTATTTGAAGCCAACCTGCTGAACGACTGGAACAACGGCGTAAAAAACCAGTTAGGCATCGGTGCGTCATACACCCTCTTCAAATACTTAATCTTCACGCCATCCCTCAGTTACAATGAAAAATGGTATTTCAAGAAAGGGAAACAAGAGTGGAACGAGCAGGAGCAGAAGTCAGTTACCCACTACGAGAACGGGTTCTACCGCATCAACGATATGAATGCATCTGTCACCCTCAGCACGCAACTCTACGGGTTCTACCAACCTATATGGGGGAAGAAAGTGAGTATGATACGCCACGTGCTACAGCCATCCGCAAGTCTGTCTTTCTCGCCAAAGATGGACGAGCCGTGGCCTTCCTTCGGGCAGAAATACTATGACCAATATATGCGCCACCTCGTCGACGGAAGCGTTGACACAGTGGAATATTGCTACTACAACGGCGCATACTACGGCGGTCCGTCCAGCAACGGCGGCGGAGTCCTAAGCCTCAGCCTCTCCAACAATGTTGAGATGAAAGTGGTATCGGACAAAGACACCACCGGCTACCGAAAAATCTCGCTGATAGACAACCTCTCGCTCAACACCAGCTATAACCTGTTTGCCGACGAGGACGAGTCGCCTTGGAACGACCTTTCGGCAAGCCTCCGTCTGAAATTCGCACAAAAAATAAACCTTCTTATCACCGCCGGATTCTGCCCATACACCTACAAACTGAATGAGAATGGTGCGCCATACCGCTCCCGCCTATCGGAGTGGGAACGCAACGGCAGACTTTTCAGGCTGACCAACGCAAGGACATCCTTCAATTACACTTTCAACAACAACACATTCAAACGAGAAAAGAAGAAACAAGACCGAGACGAACAGGAAATCGGAATTGAGGACGATGAAAATTTGCTGATGAATGAAGAGACCCTCGACGACAAAATGAACCGACAAGTGGCAGAAGGCGAACAAGAAAAGACGGAGCAAGACGCGGAAGGATACGCTGCTTTCTCTCTTCCGTGGAGCCTGAACGTAAGTTACTCCGTATCATACGGCAACTACACCTTCAACAAAGAAACCTTGGAGTATGACCAACGCCTGACACAATCGCTGAACTTCTCCGGAAGCCTCAACTTCACGAAGAACTGGAGCTTCACCATAAGTTCGGGCTACGACTTCCTCAACCACGAGATGTCATACACCTCGTGCGGCGTGCGCAGAAACCTCCACTGCTGGTCTGCCTCGCTCAACTTCATTCCATTCGGAACCAACCAAGGATTCAACTTCCACATCGGTGTGAACTCCTCAATGCTGCAAGACTTGAAGTATGAAAAGAGGACAAGCCCAAGCGATTATCCAGTTTGGTATTAGTAATTTATAGCGTTTAAAATTGCAAAACTCAAATATTTCGGTAAATTTGCGGTAGCAAACTTAGAAACCAAGCATGAAGAGAGAGAGTTCAGAATATATTTTTGAAATCAGCTGGGAGGTATGCAACAAGGTCGGAGGAATCTACACAGTGCTGTCTACGCAGGCAAAGGCGTTAAGCAGCATTTATCCGGACACCCTGTTCTACGTCGGTCCCGATTTTGAGGGAAGCGATGACCTTTTCTTCACAGAAGACCAAAAATTATTAAGCGATTGGGCAAAAGATGCCCGTAAGAGAAACATCAACATCCGTGTAGGACATTGGAATGTGCCAGGTACGCCAACCGTCATATTGGTAGACCATAGAAAACTCGCCGCAGATACCAACGCATTCCTCTACGAGATGTGGGACAAGTTCCGTGTCGACTCGCTGCAGGCGTATGGCGACTACAAAGAGTCCGTACTATTCGGGTACGCAACCGCCAAAGTGGTGGAAGATTTCTGCCAGTTCCATAAGAAAAAAATCGGCAAACACACCATTCTGGCACACTTCCACGAGTGGACCACGGGTTCGGGATTACTCTACACCAAGACTCACTGCCCCAACATCCGCACACTCTTCACCACGCACGCAACCACCACGGGACGCTCCATCTGTTTCAACGGGAAGCAACTCTACGAATATTTCGGAGGATACAACGGCGACCAAATGGCTGACGAGCTGAATGTGAAAGCAAAGCACCTCATCGAGAAAAACGCCGCCCACCAAGCAGACTGCTTCACAACCGTGAGCGACATCACCGCCAAAGAGTGCCTGCAATTGTTAGACAAGCTGCCAGACATTGTAACCCCCAACGGATTCGAGGATGACTTCATCCCCCGTGGAGCAAAATACACCAAAGCAAGGAAAGATGCCAAAGCCATTCTGCGGAAAGTGGCAGAAACGCTGTTCGGCTACAAAATCTCGGACGATGCACTTTTTGTCGCCACCAGCGGAAGGTACGAGTTTCGCAACAAAGGAATCGACCTCTTTTTGGAATCGCTGAGAAAAGTGGCAGAAGACTCCTCTATCAATAAGGAGATTATCGCTTTCCTTTTGGTGCCGGGCTGGAATCTCGGTCCGCGCAAAGATTTGCAAAACAAACTGCAAAACGAAGATGCGCCATACAGCGCATATCGCAAAAACATCACCCACGAGATATACAACTACTTGGACGATTCCATTCTGCACACAATGCGCACCTTCCACTTTGAGAACAATCAAGACCAAAAAGTGAAAGTGGTGTTGGTGCCAAGTTACCTGAACGGAAACGACGGAATCTTCAACAAGAGTTACTACGATTTGTTAGTGGGCATAGACCTCACCATATTCGCCTCCTACTACGAGCCATGGGGCTACACTCCTTTGGAGAGCGCGGCGTTCGGGATTCCCACCATCACGACAGACCTCGCAGGATTCGGCCTATGGGTTTCGAAACAGGAAGTGGACATCAACAACGGCGTGGCTGTACTGCACCGCGACGACCGTAATTACTTCGACCTTGCAGACTCCATCAAGGATAACATCGCAAAGGTCGCAGCTATGAATAAAAAAGATTTTGACAAAGCCAAGAGCAACGCAGTGGCAATCGCCAAAGGCTGCTCTTGGGACGATTTCATCAAATACTACCAACAAGCGTTTGAAATCGCAAAGTCAAAATAACCCGAAACAGACAAAACAAAAAAACAATTCTAAAAAGCAAGAAAATGAGTGTAAAGATTAACCAAGCCAACCACCCCACTTGGAAGGAGGTTACAACCAAAGCCAAGATACCGGCTAAGCTGAGCAAGCTCCAAGAGATTGCGCAAAACGTGTACTGGTCATGGTTCACCGAGGCAACAGACCTTTTCAAGGAGATTGACCTCGACTTGTGGAATAAGTGCGGAAGAAACCCTATCCTCTTCCTCAACAGCATTGACATCGAGAAACTGGACGAGGTTCTCAAAAACAAAGAGCTCCTCAGCAAAATCGACGATGTGTATGCCAAATTCTCTGAATACGTTAACACACCAAAAGATCCTAAGAAGCCATCTGTCGCTTACTTCTCAATGGAGTATGGTTTGACAGATGTATTGAAGATCTACTCTGGAGGTCTTGGAGTATTGGCAGGCGACTATGTAAAAGAGGCCAGTGATTGCAACATCAACATGACAGCAGTCGGATTCCTCTACCGTTACGGTTACTTTACACAGACATTGTCAATGGATGGCGACCAGATCGCTAACTACGAGCCACAGAACTTCAACAACATCCCTGTTACGTTGGTAAAAGACGCTAACGGAAACGCTGACCTTTTGGAGGTTCCTTACCACGACCGTATTATCTACGCTAACATTTGGAAAGTAGCCGTAGGTCGTGTGAACCTTTACTTGATGGATACAGACATCGACAAGAACTCTGAGTTTGACCGTTCAATCACTCACACTTTGTATGGTGGAGACTGGGAGAACCGTTTGAAACAAGAGTATTTGCTCGGAATCGGAGGTATCATCATGTTGAAGAAGCTCGGCATCAAGCATGACACATACCACTGCAACGAGGGACACGCAGCATTGATCAATGTACAACGTTTGTATGATTACATTCGTGAGGATGGACTTTCATTCCGCGAGGCATTCGAGGTTGTACGTTCATCATCACTCTACACTGTACACACTCCAGTTCCTGCAGGACACGATAAGTTCGACGAGGGATTGTTCAGCAAGTACATGTGGCACTATGCAGAGAAGCTCGGTATCTCATTTGACGAGTTGATGGATCTTGGTCGTGAAAATCCAGGAGACAAGGGCGAGAAGTTCTCTATGAGTGTATTCGCTTGCAACCTTTGCCAAGAGGTTAACGGTGTGAGCTGGTTGCACGGTGAGGTTTCTAAGAAGATGTTCGCTCCTATTTGGAAGGGCTACTTCTGGGAGGAGTCTCACGTTGGATATGTAACCAATGGTGTTCACATGCCATCATGGTCTGACCCTGCTTGGAGACAGTTGTTTGAAGAAAACTTCGGAAGCGAATTCTACGGAGACCAGTCAAACATGAAGATTTGGGAGAAGATTTACAGCGTTCCAGACGAGAAGATTTGGGAGACTCGTAAACTCTTGAAGAACAAGTTGATTGACTTCATCCGTGTTAAATATCGTGAGAGCTGGTTGCGTAACCAAGGCGACCCACAACGTATCTTGTCAATCCTTGATAGCATCAACCCTAATGCGTTGACTATCGGATTCGGACGTCGTTTCGCAACTTACAAACGTGCGCACTTGTTGTTCACCGACTTGAAGAGACTCGCAGAGATCGTTAACAACCCTAACCGTCCTGTTCAGTTCATCTTCACAGGAAAGGCACACCCTGCAGATGGTGGAGGTAAGGGATTGATCAAGAGAATCATCGAGATCTCAAGACAACCTGAGTTCCTCGGCAAGATCATCTTCTTGGAGAACTACGACATCGCATTGGCTAAGCGTTTGATTTCAGGTGTTGATATTTGGTTGAACACCCCTACTCGTCCGTTGGAGGCATCTGGAACATCAGGAGAGAAAGCCTTGATGAACGGTGTTGTCAACTTCTCAGTAAAAGACGGATGGTGGTATGAGGGATATCGCGAAGGCGCAGGATGGGCATTGACCGAAAAGCGTACTTACGACTACCAACCACATCAAGATCAATTGGATGCTGCAACCATCTATAAGATTTTGGAGAACGAGATTGTGCCAATGTACTACGCTACAAACAGCAAGGGTTACTCACCAGAGTGGATCCAGACAATCAAGAACTCTATTGCTCAAATCGCACCTAACTACACAATGAAGCGTATGCTGGACGACTACATCGAGCGTTTCTATGCTCCATTGGAGAAGAGAAAGGCATTCGTTACAGCAAACAACTTTGCTAAGGCTAAGGAGATCGCAGCATGGAAGCAGAAAGTCGTTGCAGGCTGGGACAATATCGAAATCGTTTCCGAGACAGTTTCAGACAAACTGACCCTCAACGCAGAGGTGGGCGACAGCTACACGGCAGACGTTGTCATCGACACGAAGGGATTGGGCGACGTAGTCGGCGTAGACTTCGTTTCCATCCAAAAAGTGGACAACCAAGAGACACTCGACGACGTGAAACAAATGCAACTCGTCAAGACGGAAGGTTCAAAACTCTACTTCCACTTCGAAGACCGCATTTCGCGCACAGGAATCTTCAAATACGCATTCCGTATGTTCCCTAAGAGCAGCGACTTGGCTCACCGTCAAGACTTCTGCTATGTACGTTGGTTCTAATTATCAACCATAAAGAGAGCAGGGAGGAGAGGTTCATACTTCTCCTCCTTTGTTTTTACCCCCGAATAATCCTACCTTTGCCACAATGGAAAAGCAACTCATCATCATTCTTGGTCCGACTGCCGTCGGAAAAACGGAATTCAGCATACAAGCAGCCGAACGTTTAGGCACTGAAATCCTCTCGTGCGACTCCCGCCAGATGTTCCGCGAGATGAAAATCGGAACCGCAACACCCACGTCGGCAGAGTTGGAACGTGTGCCACACCACTTCATCGGCAACCTCTCTATCCACGACTATTACAGTTGCGGAAGGTACGAGACAGAGGCGCTTGCCCTATGTGACGAATTGTTCAAACGGCACGACACGCTCGTAATGACCGGCGGCTCAATGCTCTACATAGACGCCGTCTGCAAAGGAATTGACGACATGCCCGACATAGACGAGGAACTGAGAGCCACTCTTTGGCGAAGATTTGAAACGGAAGGATTAGACACGCTCC
This sequence comes from Paludibacteraceae bacterium, assembly GCA_963631545.1. GTDB lineage: Bacteria > Bacteroidota > Bacteroidia > Bacteroidales > Paludibacteraceae > UBA1181. The sequence goes on from CAVGRN010000009.1 coordinate 41,367, forward strand.
GTGCCGAACTGAGAATCTTAGACCCTGAATATGCCCAGAAAATAGATCCGAAAAACGGCAAGAGAATCATCCACGCATTAGAAATATGCCTGCAAAGCGGCAAGACATACACTGAAATAAGAAAAAACCAAAACAAGACAAGACCTTTTAAAATCACAAAAATCGGAATCAACCGCCCCCGCGCGGAACTCTTTGAGAGAATCAACCTTAGAGTAGACAAGATGTTTGACGAAGGACTATTAGAGGAAGCCCAGACCCTCTATCCCAACAGAAGCCTAAACGCCCTCAACACCGTGGGCTACAAAGAATTATTCGACTACTTCGATGGGAATTGCACCTTAGATCTCGCCAAAGAACGGATAAAAACAAACACAAGAAGATACGCAAAAAAACAGTTGACCTGGTTCAAACGCGACGAGGAGATTGATTGGGTGGACGCAAAAGACCTACCAGAGAAATTAGAGACAATCAAATGAAACAGCGGACTTGCACAAACAAATCCGCCCCATTTCAATAACCGAAGCCCAACACCCAAAGAGGAAGTTTTTGCCCTATCGGCATTTCGAGGTTATCCGAAAGAATATATGAGTCGGCAATATTGGCAATCTGCGTGTAATTTTTGTTGCTTCCGCCCACATCTATCGTATATCGACCGTCCACAAGAAATTTTGCAATTCATAAAACAAATCCAATACACAAGATTTCAAACCAAACAGGAGCGACATCACAAAAAGATTATACAAACAAAAGAGGCCTTGAAACATCACGCTCCAAGACCTCTTTTGCGGTGCGTAGGGGACTTGAACCCCTGACCCCATGCGTGACAGGCATGTATTCTAACCAACTGAACTAACGCACCAATTTTCAAGTTCAACGCAACACTCTTTTGAATTGCGTTGCAAAGGTATATGTTTTTCGTTTTATATCCAAATGCGAAGCCGCATTTTTTTAGCAACAGGCCCAATAAATTTTTATCAGTCTGAAATTCAAACGAATAAACGGAAGGTTTACTTTTTCTTTTTTGAGAAAATCCACTCCATAAAGTCGGAAGAAGCCAAAGCGGTGGTCCACGAGTCGTGTCCGATGCCTGGATACTCCATCAATTCGGAGTTGGAGCCGTTGGATTTCAACTGGTAGTAGACATCGCGAACGTGTGTTATCGGCACAACCTTATCATCCACTCCGTGAAAGAAACGAATCGGGAACTTTTTCAGCTTCTTATACCTGTCTGGGTAAATGGCTCCGCCCATCGACACTGCCGCAGTAAAAAGGTCTGAGTGGCGCGCCACCATATCCAATGCGCCAAAAGCCCCCATAGACATACCCACGATGTAGACTTGCGACTTCTCCACAAAATCCTTTTTCCGGTAATGCTCCACCAACTTCGTCAGCATCTCGCACACGCGGGTCTCCTCTGGCATGTCCGGGATTTCAATTTCTCCATCGTCCAATGTGTGGTAATTGGCCCACGCATCGTCCGGCGGACACTGCGGCAGTATCACCACCGCCGGATAATAGTCGCGCACCGTCTGCTCCTTGTACAAATGACCGCCATACTTCAATTGCAGGACATTGTCCACCCCCCGCTCGTCCTCGCCGTGCAGAAAGATGAAAAGCGGGAATTTCAAGCCCGAATCATATCCAGGCGGATAGAGGATGCGGTAGCGAAGCGTGTCGCCATCATCGCGAAACTCACGCCCATAATACTGGTCGGACGAATATTTCGTCTGCGCCTGCAACCCCGTTGTCAGTAGGCACAAAGCCAACCAGACGCACATTTTTCGTATCATATTTCCCATCATATTATAATGAAAGCATTGCATTTCCCAAAAATACACATACAATCCCGAAAAGACAACTAAATCCTTAGTTTTTGCGCCTAACAGATTTTTTACTAAATTTGCCCACTCAAATGCACTTTGCGCAAAAAAACGTAGTCGCTGTCAAGCGCACCGCCGAAGTGCAAGAGAATACAAGGAAAAAAGTAAGTAATTAATACAAAATTCGTTAGAAAATGAACAGACGAGTTGTCATTACCGGAATGGGGATCTACTCATGTCTCGGTAAATCATTAGATGAGGTTAGAGACTCTTTATACAATGGGAAGTCAGGCATTATCTTCGACCCTGCCCGCAAGGAAATGGGCTTTCGTTCGGCCTTGACCGCGAAATTGGAGATTCCCGATTTGAAAGGCCAACTCAGCCGCAGCCAGCGTGTCTATATGCCCGAAGAGGCTAAATACGCATATGTTGCCACCGTCGAGGCTCTCAAGAACGCCAACATCGACATGGATTTCCTCGAGAAGAACGAAGTGGGACTGCTCTACGGAAATGACAGCACCGCCGACGCCGTTGTAAAGGCCGTTGACACAATGCGCGAGAAGAAGGACACCACCCTCGTAGGCTCGGGTGCCATCTTCCAATCTATGAACTCAACCGTAACGATGAACCTCGGCTGCATCTTCAAACTTAGAGGCATCAACCTCACCGTGTCGGGCGCATGTGCCAGCAGCTCGCACGCCATCGGACTGGGTTCGCTCCTCATCAAGTGGGGATTGCAAGACTGCATCGTCTGCGGTGGCGCACAAGAGGTGAACCCCTACTCTATCGGTAGTTTCGATGGCATAAACGCCTTCTCAACCCGCGAGAGCGACCCTACAAAGGCTTCCCGCCCATTCGACCGCGACCGCGACGGACTCGTCCCTGGCGGCGGCGCGGCAACCGTCATCATCGAGAGCTACGAACACGCCGTGAAGCGTGGCGCACCTATCTTGGCAGAAGTGCTTGGCTACGGATTCTCTTCCAACGGCGACCACATGTCGAACCCTAACGTCGAGGGGCCAACCCGCTCGCTCGAAATGTGCTTGCGCGAGGCAGGCGTCGACGCCAAGTCCATCGGCTACGTCAATGCACATGCGACTTCAACCCCAGTGGGCGACCGTCAAGAGGCGAAAGCCATCTACAACGTGTTTGGCGACCATAAAGTTGAAGTAGCCTCCACTAAGGCAATGACCGGACACGAAATGTGGATGGCCGGCGCAAGCGAGGTGGTTTACTCTATGCTGATGATGCAAAACGATTTCATCGCCCCTAACATCAACTTCGAAAATCCAGACGAGGATTCTGCCAAACTGAACATTCCAAGCCAGCGCGTAGAAAAGAGTTTCGACTCGTTCCTCTCCAATTCCTTCGGCTTCGGCGGAACAAATTCCACCCTTATCGTCAAAAAATTCCAAAAATAAAAACCACGAGCAAAAATGGAAAAACAACAGTTCATTGAAGAGTTGAATCAGTTGCTTGCGGAGGAATTCGAAGTGGAGGTAGACGCAATCAAGCCCGATGCGACCGTCAAAATCGCCTTGGCACTCGACAGCCTGAGCCTCATCGACTTAGTGGCAGTGATAGAGAACACCTACAAGGTGAAAATCTCTGGCACGGAACTAAGCCACATCAAAAAATTCTCTGAATTATATGATTTCCTCTACGAGAAAATCGAAAAATAGACCCACAGATGAGTGTAACAAATCCCTTATACAAAGGAGAGGGAATCAAGGAGTTAATTCCGCAGAGAGAACCCATTATGATGGTGGACACGTTCTACGAGGCTACCGAAGACGAATGTCTGACAGGCTTGCAAGTAAAGAGCGAGAACATCTTCTGCGAGAATGGTGAATTGATCGAGCCGGGACTGATTGAGCATATCGCCCAGTCAGCCTCGGCTTTCGCCGGCTACAAAGAAAAGCTGAAGAACGCCGAGCAACCGCCCGTCGGCTACATCGGCGAAATTAAGAAATTCAAACTCGCACGCCGCCCCAAGGTGGGCGAGGAGGTACGCACGCACATCCGCACCGTATCCGAGATGATGAACGTCTCGCTCATCAAAACCGAGTCGGAAGTGAATGGCGAGATAGTGGCAACCTGCCAAATGAAAATCTTCATCAAGGAATAAATGCCTAACAACGAGTCTAAACGCCAACTCACCAACCGCACCGAAGTGAAAGTGCGATTCAGCGAAGTGGATTCCATCCACGTCGTGTGGCACGGAAACTACGTGCGCTACATGGAGGACGGACGAGAAAACTTCGGCGAGGAATTCGGCATACAGTACCTCTATATGTTCGGCAATGGCTACACCGCCCCGGTGGTGGATATGAAAATGCAGTTCAAGCAGAGTGTTTCGGTAGGCGACTCCATCATCGTAGAAACCACCTACCGCCCTTGCCGGGCTGCCAAACTCATCTTCGACTATGTCATCCGACGAAAATCGGACGGCGAAGTCGTGCTGACAGGAGAAACCACCCAAGTGTTTGTCGACACCAACGGAGAGTTGCAGCTCACCAACCCCGACTTTTTCCAACAGTGGAAAGAAAAATGGGGTGTCTGACATCGCACCACAAGAAAAAACACAGAAGGATAACCACCCAGCGGACGAAACCAACGGATGAAGCACCTTCTAAAAAAAAAGAAACAAATGTTATCAGGAGATTTTTTCACCATTGAGCGAATCTCTGAGCGTGGCGAAGAGACACTCTTCCTCACCGCTCTCAATCCTCACCACAAGATTTTCGACGGACACTTCCCAGGCGATCCCATCTGCCCGGGCGTATGCAACATACAAACCATCCGCGAATGTGCCGAGCAGAAAACGGGTAAGAAACTGCGCATAGACGCCATCGCACTCTGCCGTTTCTCCGCCCTCATCACGCCACAGGCCTGTCCGCAGCTGCTCATCTCGCTCCAATTGGGCGACGAAACGGAGGACACCATCCCCGTAACCGCAAAAATAACCTCGCCAGACGAGCAGAAAATCTATCTGGAATACAAAGGTTCCTACGGAATTGAAAAAACATTAGTATGACAAATTTCACGATTCTCGTTTATAAGTTTTTCAAAAAACACCCAGTTGTTTTTTGGTTAATACTGATTGTCAGCACTTTGTTCTTCGCATACTTCGGTTCTAAAATCGAATACGAAGAGGACGTTACGAAACTGCTGCCTGCCACAGAATCCGAGGACAACACCAACGAAGTGGTGTTCGAGAACCTCAAGGTGAAAGACAAGATGTTCCTCGTCTTCAAACCTAAAAACGATTCGGCAGACGTGGCCGAGATGGCCGCCGCGGTAGACACGTTTATGGACAAACTCCTTGCCAACCCCACTTGCACGGAGATGCTCGACGAGTCGCTCTACAAAGTGGACGCCGGTATGCTTAAAAACGGAATCGCAGACCTATACGGCAACCTACCCGTGTTTGTGGACAGCGCAGACTACCACTTGATAGACTCGCTCACCACCACCGAAGCCATCAACCAGCAGATGCAAGAAAACCTTATGACGCTCTACTCGCCCGCCGGCTCTATGATGTTAGACGTCATCCAGAAGGACCCTCTCGCACTACGCAACGTGTTCATACGCAAAATGGGCGCAATGAAAGAGGCTCTCGGCTCCAACTACGCACTGATAGACAACCATTTCTTCTCGCCAGACAGTGCCATCGCAATCGCCTGGCTATCACCCAATTTCATCACGTTCAACTCTAAGTTGAGCAGCAAACTCATCAACGAGATAGACAAAGAAATCGTCAATTTCAACGAGGTATACCCCGATATTGAAGTCTACTACCACGGAGCCGCGCCGCAAAGCATGTACAACTCCAAGCAAGTGAAGACGGATCTCTCCCTGACACTCTCCGTCTCGCTCGTCATCATCTTCGTCATCTTCCTAATATGTTATAGGAGTCCGATGATGGCGGTGCAGATGGCAGCACCCATCGGCTACGGCTTCATCTTCGCCCTCACCGTCATCTACTTCATCAAGGGGCAGATTTCGCTGTTGGCATTGGGCATCGGCGCCATCGTGTTGGGTGTTGCGCTCAGCTACTGCCTGCACGTCATCATTCACCAAAAACACGTGAAAGACCCCGTGCGCGTGCTGCGCGAGCAAACCATCCCCGTGATTCTGGGAAGCCTCACCACCATCGGCGCGTTCATCAGCCTGCTCTTCACACGGGCGGAACTGCTCAAAGACTTTGGCATCTTCGCCTCGCTTGCCCTGGTGGGAACAACGTTTTTCTGCCTCTTCTTCCTGCCGCAATTCTTCGGCAAAAAGAGCCAGGAACCATCTAAAAAGGCGCAGGAAATCATCCACAAAATCAATACCTACCCATTCGAACGCAAAACCACGCTCATTCTGGGCATCACCCTCGTCAGCATTGTCTGCTTTTTCGCATCCAACTACGTGAAGTTCGACGCCAACCTCAAGCACATCAGCCACTACGAGCCAAGGGTGCTCGAGTCTCAGCGGATAATGGCGGAACACACCACCAAGAGCTACCAAACCGTCTACTTCGCCTCGGCTGCCGCCGACCTCGACACCGCACTCTACTACAACCGCAAGATGGGCAAAATATTCGAGGCGTTGAACGAACTCGGGAAAATCGGCCCGTACAGCGCACCAACCGAGCAAATATTCCTTATGAAGTCCGAACAAGAGGCACGCATCAAAATGTGGCGCGACTACTGGACACCCGCCAAGCAAAAGCAAGTGTGCGACGACCTGAACCGCGCCGCCCTTACCTACGGCTTCCAGCCCGACTCGCTCCGCTCATTCACAGACCTCATCCAGAAAACCGACTTCCAACCCTTCTCACTCTACGACAGCAACGCACTGCCAAGCGCACTCAAATGCAACCTCATCGAGCATACCGATGGCAAGTTCTTGGTTTTCACCCCTGTACTCGTAAAAGAAAGCCAGAAAAAGGAGGTATGCGACGAAGTTACAGCCCACAAACACCTCGTGGTGATAGACCCATTCTACTACACGAGCGATATGCTCGAACTCATCCACGAAGACTTCAACGTAACGCTCGGCATCTCGTCTGTGTTCGTCTTCATCGTGCTACTCGTGGCATACAAAAGTCTTGTGCTGGCGCTCATCTCCTTCCTGCCGATGACCCTCAGTTGGTACATCGTGCTGGGCGTGATGGCGATTTTCGGCATACAGTTCAACCTCATCAACATCATCATCTCGTCGCTCATCTACGGTGTCGGGGTGGATTACAGCATCTTCGTGATGGACGGACTGCTCACCGACTACCGCACGCGCAAGAACCTCCTCGTCTACCACAAAACGGCGATTGTATTCTCGGCATTGACACTCATCATCACCGTAACCTCGCTGCTCTTCGCGCAGCACCCATCCATCCACTCCATCGGCGTTTCAACGCTCATCGGCATGGCGTCGGCGGTGTTGTTCTCCTACTCCATCCAGCCGTTCCTTTTCTACTGGCTGATAAAAAGGCAGGCAAGCAAAGGCAAAGCCCCTATCACCCTGTTCAACATCCTGCACGGCGACGTCTACTTCAACAAGCGCAAGCAGATGTCTAACAAACAACAAATCAGAAACATATACGAATACAAAGGATACGAAGTGGAACGCGACGTGAAGAAAGAACTCAAAGAGACGCACAACTTCCGCCTCTTCGACCCTCTCTTCCCCCTCGCAGGCAAGATGCTCGACTTCTACTGCGGGTACGGCTGCAAAGCCTATTGGTTCCACATCAACTCGCAAGACCTCAGCGTAGTGGGCTATGACACTGACGAGTATGCCATCGACATCGCCTCCAACTGCTACTCGAAAGACCAGCGCATCAAATTCACCCACAGCGACGAGATCCTCGACGGCACATTCGACGTCATCGCCATCGGCCACTGCGAGGAGAGCCAAGCCGAACGCTTAAACCACTGCGTCGGCCAAGCAAAGACCATCATCATCAAAAACGAAATCGTGGAAGAGACGCAACGCAAATGCCCGGCTCTCGCCCAGTTCAAGAAGACCGGCGAGGACGTCCGCTACACGCTTTTCCAGATGAACGCTTAAAAAATAAGGAATGAAGTATGACGTTGCAATCATAGGCGCAGGACTCGGCGGATTGGAGTGCGGCTACACGCTCGCCAAAAACGGACTCGGTGTGTGCGTGTTAGAGCAAGACCCTCTGTTGGGCGGATGCCTGCAAACCTTCAAACGCCGCGGACAAACCTTCGACACAGGCTTCCACTACATCGGCGGATTGGCCGATGGGCAGCACCTCAACCGCCTGTTCCACTACTTCAACCTAATGGATCTTCCTTGGCGGAAAATGGACGAGGAGTACTTCGACGAGGTGAACCTCAACGGCAAGAGCTACGCCTTCGCCAACGGCTACGAACGCTTCGTGGACACACTCGCCGCTCACTTCCCCCACCAACGCGAAAATCTGAAACGATACACAGACACGCTGCGCGAAATAGGCGAAAACATCTTCCTGAGCCTATCGCCCCGCACGGCGGAAGACTTCTTCCAGTCTAAAGCCTTCACCCAATCGGCATACAACTTTCTGCAGGAAACCATCACAGACCCCACGCTGCGCAACGTGCTTGCCGGCACCTCGCTCAAAATGGAGTTGCACCGCAACCTGCCGCTCTACATCTTCGCGCAGATAAACGACTCGTTCATACAGAGCGCATGGCGCATAGACGGCGGTGGAATGCAAATCGCCGAGAAACTCGCCGCAAGCATCCGCGACATGGGCGGCACTGTGCGCACCAACGCCAAAGTAACGGGCATGACCGAGGCAAACGGCAACCTCACCCACCTCACACTCGCCAATGGCGAGGTAGTGGAGGCGCAATGGTTCATCTCCAACATCCACCCTGCGGCGACACTCGCCCTGGCGCAAGAATGCCCCTCCATAAAAAACATCTACAAACGCCGCATCCGAAGTCTGCAAAACACATTCGGCATGTTCACCGCCAACCTGCGGTTAAAGTCTGGCACCGTGCCATACCTCAACCGCAACCAGTATATCTACACAACGGACGAACTTTGGAACTTCGGCACACGCCGCCCCGGCGACCCCACCGACGCACTGCTCGTGAGCTACCAGACACCGAGCCAAGGCGAGCCAACCACACAAAACATCGACCTGCTCACCCCCATGACATGGCAAGAAGTGGAGCAGTGGCAAGGCACAACCCTTATGCGCCGAGGCAGCGACTACGAGCAGTTGAAAGCCCAGAAAGCCCAAGAATGCATACAACTGGCGCAACGGCTCATACCCGAGATAGACGGCAACATAGAGCAGTGCTACACCAGCACGCCGCTCACCTACAGCCACTACACCAACACCGCCTGCGGCTCCGCCTACGGCATACTGAAAGACCACGCCCGCCTCGCGCAGACCATGCTCACACCCAAAACCCCCATCCCAAACCTGTTGCTGACGGGGCAAAACCTCAACCTGCACGGCATTCTGGGCGTAACAATGACCTCGCTCTTCACCTGCGCGGAAATCATCGGAATGGAAGCGATACGATCCCGGCTCAACCTCTAAAACAGTGGATTCGCACGACAAAAAAAAACAGTCCGAGGATTAATTTTAGTGAAAAAACATTGCAAAAACAAAAAGCAATTGTATATTTGCCGCAAGTATAGATGGAGTGCGCCGACACCTTTGGAGGCAAGTGGAAACGAGGCGGAAGCGAATGAAAGAGACTTGACAAGATTTCGCGGTGCACGACACCTGACGACGAAAAATGGCAAAAAAACGTTTACTGCGATGCGAATTGCATACCGATACCATGGCACCGAAACCACTGAAAAACACGCTGCCGCACCTGTGTTGGATTATGCCGTTGCCGCAACGGAACGTCCCTCTGAAAAATGACATTCTATAAACTGTGTTAAATAACAAAAATCCAAAAACAATGAAGAAAATTTTATTTCTTTTGATGTTGGTGTGCGCTTGCTGGCAAGTAAACGCAGCCGACTACTCCAATGCCAACTACATTGAGCAGTGGGGTGACTTGAAGTTGGTGGGCAACCAACTTTGCGACCAGAACGGGAACGCCATCCAATTGAAAGGTTGGTCAACCTTCGGCTTGCAGTGGACCACGCAGTGCTATGGCGAAAACGCATGGCAGGCAATGAAAGAGTTCGGAGCAAACGTCGTACGTTTCGCTATGTATGTAGACGATGAGGGTTCATACTTCCGCGATCCATCAACATGGATTCTTAAGATGAAAAACTACGTTGACCAAGCAGCAAATGTAGGTTTATATTGCGTTGTTGACTACCACGTGCTACCAACAAACAATAACGGTAATAAACAAAATCCAGAAGATTACTTCGGGTCTGGAACATACACCGCTGCCTACTTCTTTGAGCAAATCACATCTTATGTTAAAAGTAAAAACTACAAACATGTGATTTACGAAATATGCAACGAGCCAGGTAATTGCTCTTGGTCTAACATCTGCAGCTACGCTGACAAGGTGTTGCCTACCATCCAAAGCGGCGACCCAGGCGCAATCGTAATCGTGGGAACCCCTCAATGGGACCAGCTCATCGATTATGCCGTTAGCAGCCCTATCACAAAATACCCCAACTTGAACCTGATGTATGCATTCCACTACTACTCTTGCTCACACCAAAACTTCCTGCCTAAGTTGAAAACTGCCGCAGGTTCTATCCCTGTGTTCGTGTCGGAGTGGGGTGCTGTGAACTTTGATGGTAACAATACAAAGAACAGTTCAGCAGCAGGCGACTATGCAATCTGTACTGGCTCTGGCGACCAACTCTTGGCTACTTGCGACGGCGATAATAATGGTAAAGTCAAAATCAGCTGGTGCTTCTGGAACTGGGGTGACAAAGACGAGGCTTCCTCTTCAATCATTGGTTGCGGAACTTACACCGAGAGCAACTTAACCAACTCAGGAAAATACATTTTGACCAAGTTGTGTGGCGACGGCGACTGCAAGACCACTGTAAAGACTGGCGGAGCGTATGCAAAACAATCCATCCCAACGACTGCAACTGAAATCTACTTCGACCTTGCTTACTACGACCTTGGAGGCGAAGGTGTTGCTTACCACGATGGTAACGGAACTGACTACGAGCAAGATGAAAATGAAGGAAATTGCAACAACGGTTACCAATATGGTGGAGATGACTTCAATTTCCGTCCAGGCGAATGTGTGGACGTATCTAACTGCTACAATGAAAAAGGTACATACGACACACACAACCTGAACACCCGTGAAAACGATGAGTGGCTGAAGTACACCGTTGTTGTAAAGGAGCCAGGCTACTACAACTTCAAGTACCTTGCAAACCCAGGCACAAGTGGAACCATCGCATTCACTGTGGGCGATGCAGATGGCAGCAACAACTTTGGTAATGCTCTCTACAACACCAGCACGATGAAAGAGATGACAACCGCAAAGTTGCTCGCATACGACAAAGGTGACCAAACCGCCGAAAGCTGGAAGTTCTGGATGTGGAAATACCCTAACACTGGTAAGGGAACCTCACAAAGCGAGGACGTTTGCGTGTTGTTCAAAGAGGCTGGTACTTTCGTCCTTACAATCTCATTCCCAACTGAAGGTGGCGACCTCGGTCCATTTGTCTGGACTAAGAAGATGGCATACAACGGTGATGGCTACGAAAGAGATAAATCTAACGTAGAGGAGACCAACGCAGATGCTCAGAACATCGCTATCTACCCTAACCCAGCAGAAGATGTATTGAACATCAACACTGAGGTTGAGAGCGTAGAGGTGCTCAACCTGCTCGGCGCAGTGGTTGCAACTTCAAACACCAACGCTGTCAGCGTGGCAGACCTTGCAAAGGGATCTTACATTGTTAAGATCGTTACCGCAAACGGTCAGTCGGTTGTTAAGCAATTCGTTAAGAAGTAATATTTTATCATAATATTTTTGTGGGGGGAGGACGCCGCAAGGTGTCCTCCCCTTTTTCATGCAGAAGATGACTTAGCGTAGCACTTACGCAGGTGGGGGGAACAACTAAACGATAAAAGAGTGGGAAATACATTAACTACGGCTGCAAGACGAAAAACTCAATCTACCAACTGACTGACTACCTCACGCTGTTCCACTTCCGTTTCCTCACGCAAAGCTCCTTCCGCAACCTGCAATACTGGAGCAAGGTGCAGCACACGCCGCAGTTCTATGCCTGGGCAGGCTTCTCGTTTGAGATGTTGGCGATAACCCACATCCAGCAAATCAAACGCAAATTAGGCATCGCCGGCGTGGCAACCAACGCCTACTCCTGGCGAAGCAAAGGGACGGAGGCGCAACGAGGAGCGCAAATCGACTTAGTGATAGAACGTGCCGACAACACCATCAACCTGTGTGAAATGAAGTTTTCGGAAAGCGAATTTGAAATCACCAAAGAGTATGACGCACTTCTGCGCAACAAAATCAGCTGCTTCCGAGAAGAGACAAAAACAAAGAAATCCATCCAGCTGACACTCATCACCACCTTCGGCATCCGCAAAAACACCTATAGCGGAATCGTGCAAAACGAAGTGGTGTTAGAAGACCTTTTCTACCCTACCAAAGAAGTATGACACAAGGCACGCCGCCATTTTGCCACACTCCCAAAAATCCTTATCTTTGGTGGGAAGATTCAAAAAATCAAAAACAAATCCAATTATGCGCACAAGGTTTTATCTACTCTTAGTCCTGACCCTCAGCACGATTTTTGCCTCTGCCCAAATACACGAACCCGTGAAGTGGGAAACCGAAGGCAAGGTAACGGACAAAAGCACGTTTCAACTGACGTTCGCCGCCACCATAGACAATGGCTGGCACATCTACGACCAAAACCTGCCCGATGGCGGACCCGTGGCAACCCACCTCGTTGTGGAGAACACACGAAACACCACCGCAAAAGGCAAGATGCAAAGCAACATCGCCCCAACGGAAAAATACGAGGAGATGTTCCAAATGAACCTCCGCTGGTTCGACCACCCTGTAACCTTCACACAAACCTTCAGCCTGACGGACACTGCCAACTACCTGATAGAGGGCTTCTTGGAATATATGGCTTGCGACAACGCCAACTGCCTGCCCCCCACGAAGGTGCCTTTCAAATTCTCAAAAAACAAGGCAAAGTCTGGCGAAACGCCCGCGAAGAGCGACGCAGGAACCGCGATTTTCAACTTTGAACCACTCCAAACAGCAGACACAACAGCCACACAAGCCGCCGTCGCAGACAAAGGCGACGCCTGGCAACCCGTCATTGAGGCGATGAACCACTTCGGCGAAACCGAGGAGCAAAGCGGCGGCAATGCGCTGTGGGGCATCTTCTGCATAGGTTTGTTAGGCGGACTGATAGCGATTGCCACCCCATGCGTGTGGCCCATCATCCCAATGACCGTCAGTTTCTTCCTGCACAAGAAAGACGGAAGCGGCAAACGCTCCGCCCTACTCTACGGGCTCTCCATCATTGTGATTTATGTGGGCTTGGGACTGCTGCTCACGCTCATCTTCGGGGCAGACGCACTCAACGCGCTCTCCACCAACGCCGTCTTCAACATCTTCCTGTTCCTGCTGTTGGTGGTGTTCGCCATCTCCTTCTTCGGCGGCTTCAACCTCTCGTTGCCCGCCTCGTGGAGCACCAGCACAGAGAACAAGGCCGACCAAACCACCGGGCTGCTCAGCATCGTGCTGATGGCGTTCACACTCGTGATCGTGTCGTTTTCTTGCACGGGTCCCATTATCGGCACACTGCTCGTGAGCATTTCCTCGCAAAAAGAGATACTTGCGCCCACCGTCGGCATGTTGGGCTTCGCCATCGCCTTGGCGGGACCGTTCACCATCTTCGCACTCTTCCCCAACATCATGAAAAAGATGCCACGCTCCGGCGGATGGATGAACAGCGTGAAGGTGCTATTAGGATTCTTCGAACTGGCATTCGCCCTCAAATTCCTCTCCGTGGCAGACCTTGCCTACGGCTGGCACCTGTTAGACCGCGAGGTGTTCATCGCACTATGGATCGCCATCTGCATCTTCACGATTCTCTACCTCATCGGCACGATACGATTCCCCGGCGACGACGAGAAAACCACACTCAGCGTGCCGCGCTTAATAGGTGCAATCGGTGTTTCAGCATTCGCCCTCTACCTGATACCCGGACTCTGGGGTGCGCCACTGAAAGCCATCAGCGCGTTCGCTCCTCCGCAATGGACGCAAGACTTCAACCTCTACCAAGAGACAGAAGCCACCGCCAACGATTATGACGAGGCGATACGCCAGGCACGCGCCACCGGCAAGCCACTCCTCATCGACTTCTCCGGCTACGGCTGCGTGAACTGCCGCAAGATGGAGGCAACCGTCTGGAACGACCCTCAAGTGAAAACGCTCATCAAAGAGAAATTCATCCTCGTCTCCCTGTTTGTGGACGACAAAAACGCCCTTGCCGAGCCACTGACCATAACCGAGAACGGCAGCGAGGTAACCCTGAAGACCGTCGGCGAGAAGTGGAGTTACCTGCAACGCCACAAATTCGGCGCCAACGCACAACCATTCTACGTACCCGTGGATGCCAACGGCAACCCACTCAACCACTCCTACTCCTTCTCGGAAAACGCGACAGAGTTCGCCAAATTCCTGAAAGAAGCGATTGAAAACGATAAGCTGAAAAAATAAAAAACGCCATGATAGAAGAAATCAAACAAAGGCGGAGCATCCGCAAATTCAAAGAGAAACAAGTAGACCCCAAATTGCTGACCGAACTGTTGGAGGTTGCCGCAAGAGCCTCGACCACGGGAAACATGCAACTGTATAGCGTCATCATCTCGCAAGACAAGGAACAGCTGAAGGCACTCGCCCCTGCGCACTTCAACCAACCGGCATTCGTGGGTGCGCCAACCGCCCTCACGTTCTGCGCAGACTACAACCGGTTCAACCTATGGTGCAAGGCACGCAAGGCAGAACCCGGCTATGACAATTTCCAGTCGTTTGTGGCAGCGGCGCTCGACACCACGCTGCTTGCGCAAAACTTCGCCACATTGGCAGAACACGCAGGGTTGGGCATCTGCTTCATCGGCACAACAACCTACAACGCACCGCAAATCGCCCAAGTGCTGAAACTGCCGAAGTACGTTGTTCCGGTAACCACCCTCTCCGTGGGTTATCCCGACGAAATGCCAGAGCAACAAGACCGCATCCCCGTCAGCGGATTTGTCCACCAAGAAACCTACAAAGACTACACCGCCGAAGACATCGACAAGGTTTTCTCCGAAAAAGAGTCTTTGGAGGCGAACAGAAAGTTCGTGGAAATCAATGGGAAAGAGACCCTCGCACAAGTCTTCACAGACATACGCTACACGAAGAAGGATGGCGACACATTCTCAAAAATCTATTGGGACTTCATCTGCAAGCAGTTCGAAATGGAAGGGGAATAATTGCCACTCCAACACTTCCCGCACACTTACAACACACCATAGCGCACGGCGGATGACACATCCGCTGTGGCTACGCTCTCTCAAAAATTTCGGTGTGGGTATATAAATTGACAAAAAAAATTTTGGTGAGAGTTGAAGATTTGGGGTAAAAAATTTTAGTGAGAGTTGAAACAATGTAAATTTGTGGCTGAATATTAACTATTTAGGCAGATTCATGGCAGGAAAGACTTTTAGACGTAAAATTTACGATAAACTCAAGGAATGGAAGACCACTTCGAACGGGAAAACAGCGTTACGTCTCGAAGGAGCAAGACGAATTGGAAAGTCAACTATCGTGGAAGAATTTGCCAAACGAGAGTATCGTACGTACATACTCATAGACTTCAACGAAGCCTCGCAAGCGGTAAAGGCTTTGTTTGACGACCTTATGGACTTGAACCGCATATTTCTCTTTCTACAGAACGCCTACCATACAGTACTTTACGAGAAGGAGTCTGTCATTGTTTTTGACGAAGTGCAACAATGCCCCAAAGCCAGACAAGCCATCAAATATCTCGTGAAAGACGGACGATACGACTACATTGAAACGGGGTCATTGATTAGTATTCGAAAAAAAACAAAAGACATCAGCATTCCAAGTGAAGAACGCAGAATTGAAATGTTCCCATTGGACTATGAGGAGTTTCGCTGGGCCTTGGATGACAATTTCGGATTTGAGTTGACCCGACAATGTTTTGAACAGAAACAACCATTGGGCGACGCACTGCACCGCATAAAAATGCGCGAACTCAGACTTTACATGCTCGTGGGGGGAATGCCTCAAGCCATCAACGCTTATTTGGAAACTTACAACTTGCTGCGGGTGGACGAAGTGAAGCGGCAGATTATACAACTCTATACCGATGATTTCAGAAAAATAGACCCAACAGGCAAAATTTCCAAACTATTTATGTCAATACCAGCACAGTTGAGCCGCAATCTACTGCGATATCAAGCGACTCCCGTAGTTGGCAAAATATCCAGTGACAAAATTGAGGAACTAATACTCTGTTTAGAAGACAGCAAAACAGTGAACATTGCTTACCACGCAGACGACCCCAACGTGGGTATGCCACTGAATGCCGACTATGGGAAATACAAACTCTATGTGGGCGACACGGGACTCTTCGTCACGCTTGCATTCTGGGATAAGGATTATACGGAAAATATCATCTACGAAAAGCTACTCAACGATAAACTTTCAGCCAATATGGGATATGTGTATGAAAATCTTGTCGCACAGATGATTCGCACCAAGGGCGACAAACTTTTCTATTACACATTTCCCAAAGACGACAATCATTTCTATGAAGTCGATTTCCTCCTTTCACGCACCAACAAACTATGTCCGATAGAAGTTAAGTCGTCAGGATATAAGACGCATACATCGCTCGACGCTTTCTGCAAAAAATATTCCGACAGAATTGCCCGCCGATACCTTATCTACACCAAAGACTACCAAAAAGACGGAGAAACCACCTTGCTGCCAGTATATATGACGCCATTCTTGTAATTATCCCCTTCAAGCAAAAAGGCAAGGAAGTATTGAGTTTAGGCCTGTACATAACTTGCCAATCACACAAAATCCTCTAATTCAATAAATTGGGTAATGGATTATATTGTTTTAGCGAACAAGAATAGACTCAAACGAAACGAATCGGTAATTAAAACGAAACGAATCGGCGATTCAATCAAAACGAATCGGCGATTCAATTGAAACGAATCGGCGATTCAATTGAAACGAATCG
>CAVGRN010000010.1:0-56871 GCA_963631545.1 Paludibacteraceae bacterium
GTATTCGGGACAAGAAAATCGCAATACTATTGCGTTTCAATTGAATCGCCGATTCATTTCAATTGAATCGTCGATTCGTTTCGTTTGAATCGCCGATTCGTTTCAATTGAATCGCCGATTCGTTTTGTTTCGAATTATTACTGTCCGCTAAACAATATAACCCGGCGCCCAACTTGCTGATTTAGAGAAGTTGGGTGGTCGGCAAGTTGTGTACAAGCCTAAACTCTATTCATCGCTGTCATTTGGAGGCGGTTCGGATAAAACCCATAAGCCATTATTTGAGGATTCTCTTTGAAAGTGACGCATTGATGAAGTCAGGAAAAGTTGGAGCCGGCGCTAAGCGTATAAGCGATAACGCGAACCCCTTTTTTGTAAAAAAAGTGTGCCACCCCAAGGCGGCACACCTGCACAATTCGTTTCAACCCCCAAGGGGAAGATCTCAACGATTATTGAATATCCTTAACAAGGCGGACATTACATCCGTAGTACCCTTCGGAACCAGCCTCCGAATAGACATTAGATGCAGAGAACTGGAACTCTTCCCCCATAAGGTTGCCCGCGGCAGAAGACGACCAATAATAGCCATTCGTTCCAACATTGTACACATTTCTTGCTTCGCGATAACCACCACATGGTAACACAACAACACCCAACTGCTCAAGTGCGCTGAACTGGTCTGCCGTATAGGTATTGTTTGAAGGGAAGGTCAGTTCTTTTACAAAGTAAGAGGTCGCACTTGTGCTTAACACCTCAACGTTTACACCCTCAGGCGCAGAGAATGTTTCTGGAATCAACATAAAACACAGTCTGTCTTCTATTCTTCCCAATGTCCACTTGTTGTTTTTGAAGAGATACTGCCACTCCACTGACGTCAAGGTTCTCCACATATTTGGTTTGTTGCCTCCATTGGAGATAGCGTTGTAGACACCCCAATCCGCATTGGCGTATGCGCCTGTCGCATCTTCGCCTCCCAAAGAATAAGTATCATCATTCGAATCAGTGCTGTACGGATTATAAGAATACACTCCGCTAGACCAGCCGCTTGTTCCCCACCCGAAGAGGTCAATCCAGCCATCATACTTTGAAGAAATAAGATTATTAGCTGCGCCAATAAAATCGTACTGATTCTCCGCAAACCGCCACGTGCCTGTTACTTCGGTGGAAACGCCATAAACAGCATGTGTGCCTTGCACGGCATTGAACTGGAGGTTACCTTGCGAAAAGTAAACACTCTTAGTGTCAGACACCTTGTAGGAGGCAACGATGAGCGCACCATCCACAACGGCAGGGTTATCAACTTTAGTTTCTTCCTCCTTTTCTGTCTCCTTTTCGTCCTTTTTCTCCTCAGTGGCGTCCGATTCATCCTCGGTGGCATCGTTTTCTTCTTCGTCGTCAACCACTACCTCGGTGGTCTCCTTGTCCTCATCATCGTCTTTGCACGACGTGGTGAAACACATTGCCGCCACGCTACAGCAGGCGAGCAAAATCATTGTTCTGAAATACTTTTTCATGATCACAAATTTTATATTAGTTATTAATTCGCTAAACACAAAAAGACGCATGGGCGAACTCTTCCGAATCCGTCCAGCCCATTACTTGAATTTTATTAAAATCTCTATATTTTTCTTTGAAAATATGGGGGGGGTATTGACATTAATCAACACCGATAGGAAATTTACATTCCTCAAAAAAGGAAAAAATGAATTGGCAATATGATTTTCTATGCATCCCATAATGGCAAAGGTATATGAAATACTTTCAATACACAAGGGGAAAGATTGTTTTTTCCCGTTATGCGAGAAGTCTCCCTTGAAAATCACGCAATAGACTCACCATCTCCGCCGTTCTAAAAACGCATCCATTCTTCGTACATATCACCAGTCTGCGTCATCAAATCCAAGAATCGCAGCGACCAACCTATTATCATTTTACCATTGCCGCGTCACGGACAATAATGCCATTGAGCAAGTTTGCGATTTGCTTCACCGTGTTTTTCCGGACACCGCTGAAGTTGGAAACCATCACGCAAAACGCATATTCCTTGCCTTGATAGAGGATGTAGCCGGCGTAGTTCTGCACGCGTTCCATACTTCCACTCTTCGCATGCACCTTGCCTTCTAATTTCGTCCCTTTCATAAATGAGGCCACCGTGCCGCTGCGCCCAGCAATCGGCAATGTGGAGAAAAACTGCTGCGAATAGGCACTCTCTTTGTACATATAGGACAAAACGCCGACAATGAATCGGGGCGAAATGGCGTTCTTCGTAGACATACCCGAGCCGTCCACCTGGAAAATCTTGTCGCTCTCCAACTGCTTGCCGCGCCAGTATTTGGCAATCACTCCTGCCGACGACCACCCCACGCACTGCGAGGTTGTATCCCTTGTACGCGAAAGATACAAGAAGATGTTCTCAGCATAGAGGTTGATGCTCTTATGGTTTGTAACACGCTCTATATCGCGCAATTGCGCAGAGTAATGCGTGTGTATCACCTTGTGTACGCTATCCCTCCCTGTCATACGCGCCGTGGCGGATGGATTTTGCACCACAACACCACTGTCTTGCAGCATCTTCCGCACAGAGTCTGCCACGAAGAGTGCAGGCTCGGGGATCTCCGTTTTCAGATACTGGCACGTTCCCAACGGGAAATTTCCCCGTATGACCGGATTCCAAGAAAAATCGCTTTTAGAGAACCGCCAAGACATTTCCCTGTCTGCCTGCGTTGCCTCGAACACGGGGCGGAAGAGTTGCGTGCCGGGACGCACCTTGTCTACTGAAAGTCCCGAAGAGTCGGACGTCAAGGCAAAACCCAGCAGATTGTCGTGCGCCGCCAATGCACTTGGTGTAGGCGAATAGGACGAACCCACATCCTCGACAAGCCAGTTGAACGGCGCGCCGTCTTCGCGGTAGAGCGTCGCATCGCCCACCACGGCTCCGTTGATTTGTCGTATGCCCGCCAATCTCACCGCATTTGCCACTTCTATGTAAAACGAATCGTTCTGCGGATTATAGGCTGAGCAAAGCGTCGGGTCGCCCCCACCACGAATGATGAGGTTGCCATAGAGAACCGAGTCACTGACCTCGCCCGCAGCGCACACGCACGTCTGAAAGCGGAACGTGTCCGACAGCAACTCCATGGCGGTGGCTGTTGTGATGACTTTCGTAACCGAAGCCGGATTGCGGCAAATGGCGGGTTGGTAGGAAGCCACCTCACGTCCGTCCTTCAAATCAACGACAAGCAGACCGATGCTGGCTTGCTTCAGATTCTCATAATTGGCGAAGTCTTCAACAAGGTCAGACTGGCAAAACACACGCCCGCATAAGACGGAGAAAAGAACGATGAGTGGTAATTTTTTCATTCCAGAAAAATTTTTCACAAAGGTAGAAAAAGAAAGACACCCCGACAAGGGAGCCTGCCGGAGTGTCTGTTACAATGTGGAGACTTACACGTTTACTCGAAGAAGTCGCCATCAGCATTGATGGTGCGCGTCTTTTTGCGTTCGATGGAGTAAGAAAGCATAAACTCGTGCGAAGTGGTTGCGATATTAGAGACTTTTCCGAGGCCGAGGTCGAATGTGTAGCCCAGACGGAAACGCTTGTACTCTGCACCGAGCGTGATTGCCAACGGATTCGACTTAAAGCCAGACGACATATCAGGATGCCAAGTCAGTCCGCCCCAAATAAAGCGATTATAGAACGCCGAAACGTTCACCTCGAGGATGTTTACCTTTTTGTGGTGCATATAGACGAGCATCGGAGCGATGTCCCATTTACCGTTCAAGGCGAACAAGTAACGTCCGTAGAGGAAGATATGCTGGCCTGGCGTGTAGGTGGTAGTCTCGCCGCTGATAAGGTGTGTTACAGACGCACCCACCAAGAGATTCTCCTTCAAAGAGAACTCGACACCGAAGTCCATATCAGGTTTCACCTGCTTGCCATCGGCTTCCGCCAAGAAATCCTCGTTCAGCTCAGCCTCCTCCTCGACGGTGTATTTGTCGAGGTCGAAAGAGGAAACCAACACGCCGAAGCCCAAACCGAGCGACATAAGCATATCATCGTTGAAGCGAAGTCCGTACGAGTAGTCCACCTTGATGTTGGTGAAACTGCGGGCGATACCCACATTGTCGTAAGACATTGAGAGGCCGAAGCCCGACTTGAACTTGTCGACAAAGCTGTGGGCGTTGAGGACGAACGACTTAGGCGAATCGTCCATACCCGCATATTGGAAATGCCCCAGGAAGAAGAGGTCGATATCCTCCACGTTACCGATACCGGCTGGGTTCTTATTGATACGAGAGTAGAATTGTTGCGAAAGCAGCAGCTCCTGCTGGGCGTTCGCCATAAATCCTAATGAAAGGAAACATATCAGTGCTAACAGTTTTTTCATCTTGCGTTCCTCCATTTTTATTCGTTTCCGTCAATGATTCTTATCTCCACACGGCGGTTCTGCTCGTGTTCTGGCTCAGTTTCCGCATTAGGAATGATTGGTTCGGTCTCACCTCTACCCACAGCCACGAGCGAGTTGGCGTCTGCGCCCATCTTGATGAGGAGGTCGCGCACGAAGTTGGCACGTTTCTGCGAGAGTTTGAGGTTATAGTCGTCGTTACCACGCGAGTCGGTATGTCCGCTCACCTCGAACGTCGCGCCTGGGTATTCTGCCATAGCGGAGAGCAACTCGTTGAGCTGCACCTCATACTCAGGTTTCATATCGAATTTGTTGAAATCGAAGAAGAAGAACACCCAGTTGAAGCCCTTAGGCTCGTCGAGTGTTTTCTCCACTGCCAATTCCACATCTGGCTGCACACCGAGTTCGGCTGCTGCGTAGATATCGTCCAATCCGTAGCCCTCGGCGCGGTTGGAGATGAAATAGGCGGTTCCGTCGGGCTTTCCGAACACCACGTTATAGTCGTCGGCAGAGGAGTTTACCACCTCCGATACGATCATCGCCTCGCCCCACACGGAGTCTGCGGCTGCTTTCTTCGCATAATAGATGTCCAACTTGCCGAATCCTCCTGGGCGGTCGGACGAGAAGAAGAGTATCGTGTCGCCCACCACCAAAGGATAGTCTTCGTTTGAGGCGGTGCTGTTCTCCTCGGTTACGAGGCGAGGGCGCGACCAGGTTACGTTGTCGCTCTCCAAGTCTGTGTACCACAAATCGCGGCTACCCTTCCCGGCTTTAAACTCTCCTGAGAAGTAGATTCTCTTTCCGTCCTTTCCTAACGATGGGTTGTAGAAGCCCGATGCGCCACGACCCGTCTGCACATAGCGCGAAACCACGAGCGACGAGTTTTTGTAACTCTGACGCTGCATAATCACGCCGCGGATAGGGAGTTGCTCCACCGCAGTCCACTTGTCGCCTTTCCAAGTTGCACAGAAAAGGTCATTCTTCTCTGCCGAGCCTTTCTTTGAGAAGTAGAGTTTGTTGTTTTTCGCATCAAAGGCGAATGTTCCCTCAATGCCCAGACCCATCAGTTCGGGGCATGGGGTTGCTTTCTCTATTCCCTCGTCTGCCCTTGGTGTGAAGGTGTAGGCGGAATCGCCCCGGAAGAAGACGATGGTTCCATCTTTATAAGAAGACATAGGCAACTCCTTTTGCGGAGTGTTGATGTGGGCGGCCTCGAAATAGGAGGTAGAGCCAGAGATGCGGCTCTCTACCGCATACGCGGACAACGCAAGCCCGACACCCAATGCCGATATGATAATTCTTTTCATGACTCTATGTAGAATAATATGTTTTTACTTGAATTTAGCGACCTCCAATGTTCCTTTCTTGATTTCCCCGTTAGGGAGGAAGACCCTATAGAAATAGGTGCCAGGCTCGGCTGTCTTACCCTTGAAGGTTGCGTCCCAACCATCCTCGCCCTCGTAGATGAGTTGCTGGTAGCGGTTGAAGATCTCAACGTGGAAGCCTCTTCCCAAAAGGAAAGTATTGTTCATCTCGGCTGAGCCGTCGTTGTGCGGCGTGATCAGGTTAGGGATGACGAGGTTAACGTTGAGGCAGACAGTATCCGAAGGGTCAGCGCAGACGTACTCGGCAGGGGCGGTCAGATGGTAGCAAACCGTTCCGTTTTGGTCTGGCACGAAACTGTGCGATGCCACGTTTCCGATTGAGAAAGTTTTCTTCACTCCGCCGTTCTCGTTCCAGATGAGCGAGTCGCCGTCATATCCGTCGTTGTCGATAGAGAAGGATGCCTCCGCACCATAATTCAGCACACTGTCGCACTCCAAAGTGAGGCGCAGACGGTTGCGTGGGTTCACGATGACGGTGTCCATTGCCTCTGGTGAGTAAATTTGTATAGAAGGCAACGTGGTTTGGCACACGGTGTCGATCGCCTCCACCATAAGCACATACTCGCCTGAGACGTTGAACACAGTGTCGCTCTGCTCGTAGAGGAACGAGTCTGCCACAGTAGAGTCAATTACCGTCATCACACCGTCCTTTTCACCATAGAACCAGTAATATTGCGTTGGGTGGGCAGCGGCGTAGTCTGGCGTTGCCTTTGCAAGCACCTCTGCATCGCCCATACAGAACTCCTTCTCGGAGAGGTCTATTATCATACTATACTGTTTTCCGTGGCTAATCGTCACAGGATCGCTGACAGCGTAGACTGACGAACAGCCCCTTGTAGGTGCGTTGCCCGACACGATTTCCCTGATCAGCTCCTCGCTATTGGCAGTGATTACGCGGAATGAGGTTTCGCCCATCAGCGAGTCTACCACATTGACGTAGATGATGCTGTCGCTCATAACGCCGCGCTCTGGTTGGTAGTTCTTCCACTCGCCGCCGGTCAGTTCGTTTCTATATTGGAACTGGAAGAGGGCTGGATAGATGAAGTTTTCAATTCCATCTTCATTGAAGGCCTTCATCTGGAATATCTCGCCGGCGCAGGCTTTTGACACCTCTGCCTTCACTTCCACCTTAGGGTAGCAGAGGGTAACTGAGATGTCGTCTAACAGGATGTCGTTACCATAACTTGCACCACCAGGGGAGTTATTGTAGAGGCGCAGCGTGTATTTGCTCGACCTGCCCAAGAAACTGAACGAAAGGTTCGCCCACGAATCTTTATTCAAGGAGCCTTTACGTTGATGCACGTCGCCCGACTCTACTGAGTAGACCGCTCTACCGTTTTCGTCTAACAACTCCCAACGGAGGTTAACCGGCGTTTCGGAACCCGTCTTGTAAACGGCGTTGTTGACGTAGGAAGAGAATACCAACCGCGTGCCACGAGCGTCGTTCATCGTACAGTTGAGGTAGATGTCGCGCTCGTAGATAACAGTGTTCTCACGCTCGGCGGCGCAGTTCACGAAGAGCATCGCACCGTTGTCGTCGCCTGTGTGGTCGGTCGCATCCCAATAGTCGCGGTCTGCATAGTTGTTTTTTCCATCTCCCTTTATAGGATTGGTGGTGATGATGTAGTAGCCATCCTCAAGGCGGTATTTTGAACACCAGTCGCGCGTATTGTTTTTGAAGTTAGGGTCCAAGGATGCGTACTTATGCTCTTTGATGTAGCCGTTGCAATCTGGCGCCCAGAAGTTCTCGATAGGGTATGTTACGCCAGTCGAGTCTGTGAACGACGATGTGTAGGTAACGCCACTCGCATCGATGTATGATGTTGCCGAATTGAAGTGTCCGAAGTCATCCTTCCAAAGTTCCTCGATATCGTATTTCTCGCTGTCGGCGGTGTGGATGATTCTCACTGCTATAAATTTTTCTGAATAGATTTCCTTACTGTTGCCAGAATAAGCGGATTTGCCCTTCGCTTTCACGCGGTATTGTGCGGCAATCGTTGGCTTGAAGTCGGTGAGTTTGCCGTCGGTCATCAACTCCATATCTTTCCATTCCGCCAATTCCAAACCGATGCCTTCCAACTCCTTATATTGCAAGGTGTAGGTTACATCGCCGTCGAAGCCGACTGTGTTTGCGTTGAAATTCACAGAACCGCCCTCCTTCACCTCAAACTCATAGTCGTTGAAACGGTGGGCGGAGGTGCCTGCCGTGGCAGAGAGCGTGGCAGTTGGCTGCTTGTAGAAGACACCGACGACATCTGAAAAGACGGTGTGATCAACCTCCTCTGTACTGTCGGTCTCGGGGTAGGTAAAAGTGGCCTCGTAGCGGTAGTAAAGCGTGTCTTCTTTTTGCGTGAGCGTCAGTGTATCCTGATTTCTGACGATAGGGACGAACCTGCCTAAACCGGAAATCTTGTAGATGCCTGCGATTAAGCCGCACGAATCGACATTTGTGCAAGCCTTTCCGGTGAGTTTGAACGGCTGCCCTGGCGTGGTGAGCAACACTGCCGACGAGGTGAGACGCGCGGCGTTGAACGTGTCGGTCGGCAGCACATCCGTAATCACATACGGATAGTTGCGGGTGTTGATGTAGAACGACTCCGACCAACCCTCGGAAGAGAGATTCTTCTCAATTTTGAAACTCTCGATGACACCGTCATCACCCAATTTATTAAAACTAAAATTGGACTTTTCAATGGATAAGTCCGCTCTCGTCAGGTTCTTGAGAGAACCATCCGGCTGCTTCTCGTAGATGACGATCTGCGCAGGCGACCACCCACTAAAGCTGCAAGTAACGAGCTTAATCGTTCCACAATCGTCCGCATCCGTAATCTTATAGTTTACAGGTGGATACCAGCTTTCTAATGAGAATTCTTTTGCAGAGACAAAATGCGCAACGAGCAAAGCAGATGCAGCAATCAATGTCCGTAAGAAAAAATTACGATTCATAACTGTAAAGTGTTTTCTTATATTAATAAGTACCTTAGTTTTCTATTCCGCCGTTTTCACAAAGTGCTAACACTTGGATAATAGACTGCCAAATGTAATTAATATTCTTTAACTCAACAAATTTTTAACATTTCCGATTTCGCACGATTATACGAGAAACGGTCATCGGGGGAGTCTCCAATGACCGCTCTTGAATTTGGTATGTTGCGTTTTTCACCTTCTCACTACCACTTTGATGACTTCGCTCTTTACCGGCGTTACCACTTTCACAAAGTAGATGCCTGCGGCAGATGTTGAGAAATCAATGTCAATGGCTGTGCGGCCCACCTGCGCGCCGAATGTAACGCATTGTGTGGCAAGTCCTTGCACGTTCATAACGGTGCAACTACAGTCCGTCAGCGACTCGCCCGAGGAGAGGAGCAATGTGGCGTAATTCTCCACCGGATTAGGAGCGAACGATATGCTGAGCTCTTGATTTTGAGCCAGTTCCACGTTTGTTTCTTCACCATTGGATACAACAATCGTTCCATTTCCGGTGATGAAATCAGGGAAATCAGCACTCGTGTATGAACCCTTCGCCAGTGTCTGACCAGCAAACGAAGCATTCTCGACCGTCAATGTTTCACCGTTATTGAAGTTGACTACACCACCAGTGGCAACCATCAAGTCGCCCGTAGAAGTAGAAGTTGCAATATCCAAAGTTGCAGAAGAAGAAACACTCACACCCTTCGAACCCAAAGCATGCGCATTGTTTACTTGAAGTTTACCGCCAGTGATTGTCCACAAGCCAGTAAAATCGGAAGCGTCAGCAGAAATTTTCAGTGTTCCAACACTTGTCTTTTCAACATCACCCGAACCATAGATTGTACCCTTCACCTCAAAGACAGATGTTTCAATAGAACCCGCCATAATAGTTGAATTTTTATCTACCAAAATAGCCGATGAAAGCGAGAAAACTGGCGTGCTGGTGTACGATTTCAGTGTTCCACCTTTCAGAACCAAATCGGACACTTCAATATTTGTAGCCGTGATTCTGAAGATACCGTTCTCTTCAACTATCACCTTGGCAATCTCCGGCGTTGCAGCCACCTTCACCTCACCCGAACGAATATATGCTGTGTCCATATACATTGGCACACTTCCAGAATTCCAACGCTCGGCATTAGTCCACAAGTCAGTTGACTCGCTTGTGTAGACGGCTGCCACAGGGTCGCGTGTAACTATGATAGAACCAGTTTTCGTTGCATTGTAGGTTGCACCCACTGTAGTAACCGTGAATTTGAACTCACCAATTTCTGTTGGCGTTCCGCTTATATCAATTTTACGAGCAGAGTTGTCGATGTTCAGAGTGATGCCTTCTGGGAAACCAGAAGTTTCGACAGTTGTCGCATCCTCCCAAGTATAGCAGAAATTGGTGATGGATTCGCCAAATTTGATAGATTGGTTTGAACTACCGCCACCACATTTGTTCAAAACAGCAGTTGTTTCGGTGCTACCCTCAACATAAACTGCAAAAGTACGAGTCATCACATCGCTTTGCTTATCAGTAACTTTCACCTTGTAGTAGAAAATACCACCCTTAGCCGATGAAACCGTCAGTTTTGAACCACTGATAGAGATGGTCAAGTTTGAAGAGTTTTCAGCAACCGAATAAGAAGGCGTTGTCTTCGAGAAGCCCATAAAAAACTCGGTCAAATCGAAAGTTTTTGAAACTCCTTTCTCCATTTCAACGTGAGGAACAGACATATAGTAGAGATACTCCTCCAAGTTGGTGTAACCATCGCCGTCAGCATCTGCATTAGAATCAGAGAAATCACCTGAGGCAGATTTTTTGTTTGTTCCAATCAAATCCTCATACCAGTCTGGGAGGCCATCCAAATCAGAGTCAAAATCAGATGCACGAGTTTCGGAAGTATAGTAACTATAGTTGCCCTCCTTAGACTCACTACTTGCATCGATGATACCGCCCAATTTCGTCTTTGCGCCCGTGCAAGAGTAAGTACCGTTCAAAGTTTCCTTCACCATACGGACATCGTGGTCGTCGAAGACCGGCATATTGCAACCCACATCCGAAAGCACTGTTTTATAGGCACGTTGAGCAGACTCAATCGTGGCTTGCGACTCAAAGAAAGGTTTTGAGTTCCACACGTTCCATGTTAACTGTTGACCATTAGAAAGTGTGTATTGTCTACCACACTCATCATTCGTTCCGTCACAAAGGTATGAACCATCCTTTTCTTGAAGGATATTATTGTGATAGTAGTATGCCTGATAGCCTTTACCCGTACCTTCAAGGTCAGCAGAAAGCGTATAGTTCAATTTCGAAGCCGCACCCTTTTTGTAGTAGTTTCCGACAAAATTGACCTCCATCGCACCACCATCTGTTACACGACCACCAAAATTGTAGACCACATTGTTGAAGATATCCAATCGTCCAGCGTAATAGCCGTTTCCATCCAAACCGCCACCCATTGACCAGTTACGACCGTAGTTGTGAGCCAAAAGATTATGATGGAAAGAACCAACATCGCCACCGATGGTAGCTGCATAACCGTGACCCGTACCCTCAGGGTAATTTTTATGACCAGCAATATTCAAGGCCTCAGAAATCAATGTCTTCTGCAACGTCATATTTTTGGCGTTTCGCGAACTGAACGCCTCGTCAATTGTCCAACCAATAGAACAGTGGTCGGTGATAGAATATCTGGCACCAGCCATACCCAGTCCATCGTAAGTTTGACCACTACCCAAGCGAACACGGATAAACTGACAGATAGACTCGCTACCCACACCGAAAGGAGCCGCTTTGATACAGATTCCACGACCAGGAGCCGTCTGACCAGCGATAGTAACATAATCAGAAGAGCAAGTCAAACGAGATTTCAACTCAATGACACCAGAAACGGCGAAAACGATGGTACGCGGACCGATTTCGTTAGTGATAGCCTCACGGAAACTACCTGCGCCGTCATCGTTCAAATTTGTAACATAAACGACCTTTCCGCCACGACCACCTGTAGCATATTTTCCATAACCCTCAGCACCAGGGAAAGCCAGACGACGAGGGCGGAAATTCCAAACCGAACCTTTTGTAACTGAGCCACTTGAAGTTACCTCATCCACACGCCAGTAGTAAGTGTTATGGCAAGAAAGTTTAGAAACGGAGTAAGACGCATTCGTTACATTTCCCTTGTAAAGAGTAGAAGAAGTTGTCGCCGACGCAACAGATGCGCTATCCGTACCGAAGTAGACATTATGAGACTTAGCACTTGAAGCGGCAGTCCACGAGAGTTTCACAGTCTTGCCGTCATCGCCATCCACATGCTTATCGTTATTGGCAGGCGAAGGAGCAGTCGCTTGATCAGAGGCGTTAGGGACATCCAAAGCAAAACCATTCAAATAAACATTGTAAGTATTGACTGAAGAAGAAGTGTTGACCACATATTTGATGGTAACCGATTTGCCAGCAGTGGCTGTAAAAGAGACGTATGCAGTCTTCGATTCTGCCGTTGAAAGCGCACGTTTTGATGGAACAATGTTGGATTGCACCTTCTTACCATCCACATAAATGTCCATATTGCTAAGCGTAGACGAACTGAAATCGTCCACCGCATTATGGTAAGAAAGCAAGGAGTGAGTTCCGGCAGAAAGACCAGAAATCTCAAGTATCAGCGCTGCGTCCTTAGAGGTGCAATCTTTGATATAAGCACAGTCGCACACCAACCGAGCGTAGGAAGGCGACTGCACACCCGCCTTGTACCAGTTAGTGGACAAAGAACCAGAACTTGCGCCCGAAGTCAGTTTGAAAGTAACCCCTGAAACGCTTAGTGTGTTAGTAACATCTGGAGTCCAAGCCGTGTAACTCGGCTCGGTAACCTCGCTTGAGTTTCTGCCAGACTTATCGATATCGACATAAATCTCAGCCTGGGCCGAAAGAAATGTCGAAGATAGCAGTAGCGGCAGAATCAGATTTTTAAGCCTATTGATTTTCATGGTTTTTTGAATTTTTGTTTCTAAACGAAAAGTGAGTGTTGCAAAGGTATGCGTAACACACTACCGAAAATTAGATTTTTTCGGATTTAAACGAGAAAAAATAGGCAAAAAATGCTTCACCGGCGTTGTCCCCCACTGGGTTTAGAATTTTTCTTGCACTCAGCGGGAAATAATCCGCATTGAGGTTTATTCCCTCTCCTTCTTTGAGAATACGCATCCGCAGAAATTCTGCCGATACAGGTTGTGTTCTTTGGATAGTTCGATGGAGCGCAGGTAACCGCCATTCTTCTTGAAGTCGGACGGCAAGTGGCGCACTTGGTAGATTTGCGCAAGTTCCGCACCGATTTCGTTCAGTGTTTGCGCATTTTTTAGCGGACTGATAGTCAGGGTGGTGGTGAAGAAATCAAAGTGCTGCTCCCTTGCCAAACGGGCAGCCGCCTCTAAGCGCAGCCGGTAACACACTTTGCAGCGTGCGCCGCCCTCTGGCTCACGTTCCAATCCGCGGACGGCGGTGAAGAAGAGCGTCGGGTCGTACTCGCCCTCGACGAAGGAGATGGGGTGTTTGGGGTATAGTTCGCTTATCAGTCTCCGCTGTTCGTCGGCGCGGTGTCGGAACTCCTCGTAGGGTGTGATGTTGGGGTTGAAGTAGAAAACGGTGATTTGGAAATATTCCGACAGATACTCCAACGTATAACTGCTGCACGGCGCACAGCAACTGTGCAACAAAAGCGTAGGCACCACCCCTGCGGGCAGTGCCTTTATCAGCTTGTCCAACTCGCGTTGGTAGTTTACTTTGTTCATTGGTTAGATGACTTCGATGCCCATCTTCTCGCAAAGTTGGAGACTCAGTTCCTTCAATTTGAATTTTTGGATTTTTCCGGAACCCGTCATTGGAAACTCATCAATGAAGAATACGTACTTCGGAATCTTGTAGCGGGCGATTTTGCCTTTGCAATACTCGCGCACGTCCTCGGCCTCGAGCTTCGCACCCTCGTGCAAGATGATGAATGCGCCGACTTCCTCGCCATACTTCTTCGATGGCACGGCAGCCACCTGCACATCCTTTATGCCTGGAATGTGGTAGAGGAACTCCTCGATCTCCCTTGGGTAGACATTCTCGCCACCGCGGATAATCATATCCTTGATACGGCCGGTGATGCGGTAGTAGCCTTGCTCGTCCTTCACGCCAAGGTCGCCCGAGTGGAGGAATCCGTTTTTGTCTATCACCTCGGCGGTAGCCTGAGGGTTTTTGTAGTAACCCTTCATCACGTTGAAGCCGCGGCAGCACATTTCGCCCTGCACGCCGACTGGGCACTCTTCGCCCGTCTCGGGGTCAATCACCTTCACCTCCACAAACGGATAGTCGCGCCCCACGGTGGTGCAACGTTGCTCAAACGTATCGTCCAAGTTGGTTTGCGTCATTCCTGGGGAGCTCTCCGTAAGTCCGTAGACACTGGTAATGGTCATAAACATCTTCTCGCTCACCTTCTTCATCAACTCGATTGGGCAGAGCGAACCCGCCATGATACCCGTACGGAGCGAGCTCATGTCAAACATATCGAACATTGGATGGTTCAGCTCGGCGATGAACATAGTTGGCACGCCGTAGAGGGCTGTGCAACGCTCGCGGTGCACCGAGGCAAGCACCACCAGAGGGTCGAACTTCTCCACCATCACTTGGGTAGAGCCGTGCGTCAGGCAGTTCATCGTGGCAAGCACCACGCCGAAGCAGTGGAACAAAGGCACACAGACGCAGAGTTTGTCGTCTGGCGTAAAGCGCATATTCTCGCCCGTGAAGAAACCATCGTTGGCGATGTTGTAGTGCGTCAGCATCACACCCTTAGGGAAGCCAGTGGTTCCGGAGGTGTATTGCATATTCACCACGTCGTGGCAGGATACGTTCTTCTTGAAGTTCTCCAACGCCTCGTCTTCGACGGTGCTGCCCAAAAGGAGCAGTTCGGCGGTGTTGAACATTCCGCGGTATTTTTCTGCACCGATGTAGACCACGTTTTTCATGTGAGGGAAGCGTTTGCTGACGAGGTGTCCGCGTTCGCACTCCTTCAGTTCGGGGAGCATTTTGTTGGTCATCTCCACATAGTCGCACTCCCACGTTCCGTTGGTGATGCAGAGCGTGTGCATATCTGAGTTTTCGCAGAGGTACTCCAACTCGTTTTGTTTGTAGTTGGTGTTGACGGTAACCAACACGGCGCCTATTTTGGCGGTGGCGTAGAGGAAGGTGAGCCAGTCTGGCACGTTCGTCGCCCAGATGCCCACATTGCTGCCCTTGCGCACGCCAATGGAGATGAGTCCCTTGGCTAAATTGTCCACCCGCTCGTTGAATTGCTTCCAGGTGAAGCGCAGGTCGCGGTCGGAGTAGACGATGTATTCTTTGTCTGGGGTTTCTTTGGCCCAATACTCGAGCCAGTCGCCCAACGTTCTTTCAGATAATTCCCTTCGCATAGTGAGACAGAGTTAGAATGGGGTGTAAACAACGGCGAGGATCTTGGCAGGCTTGTCGTCTGCGCCATGCACGTGGTGCCCCACGATAGAGTCGTAGAAGATGCTGTCGCCTTCGCTGAGGGTGTACTTTTCTTTCCCGTACTCCACTTCCACCTTTCCGGCAAGCACATAGATGAATTCTTCACCCTCGTGTGCCGACACTGCGAACGTCTCCGCCGAAGTGGCAGGTTGGATGTCGATGAGGAACGGCTCGATGTGGCGACCCGACTTCTGTTGAGCCAATGGGAGGTAATCCATATTTTTGTGCGCATCCGTCGAGCCGTTGGAGAAGGCGATGCGTTCTGCCTTTTCGCCTGCACGGTGTACCACTGGCCCGAGGCTGTCGTCATCGTCCAAGAAAGTACCCAAGCGGACACCCAAAACTCTCGCAACCTTGATGAGTGGACCCAGCGACGGAAGGCACTCGTCATTCTCAATGGAAAGGATTTGCTCGGAAGGGATTCCGCTGCGCTCAGCCATATCCTCTAACGAGATGTTTTTCGATTCTCTTAACCTCTTAATCCTTAAACCAACACTATTTTCTGTCATAACTTAAAATTAACTTGAAAGCACACATTCCCGTAAAGCCTGACCGCTATAGCCAGTCTTTTCTCACCTCACGGTGGGGAAGCGAGCGTAAGTGAACAAAATACAACCCACAAAATTAACGAAAAAAGTGGAAATACAACACCTGCGCAAGCGTATCTTGAACAGTGCGGAGCAGAAACAGGCGGACGAAACACGGCGGACGCTCTTTTCTTTGCCTATTTATGCTACTTTCGGAGAGGGAAAAACAGACCCCTGCAGAAATCCAACAGGGCTATATCCCCTGCAACTCATAACGAGGCTGTTTGCCGGCGTGTGGTGCGGGGCAAGCAGCTTCGAGAACCTTGAAGTGTCGTTTTCTGCATCATCCAACCTTTTTCTGCATCATTTCTACCATAAATGAGGCAGAAAAATCGTTAATGAGGCAGAATAAGTCTATTTTTGCCGCCAAAATACATTCGATGAGCATGCATCAATTCGACTACATAGAAACACCTAAGAAACTACTGACTCCAGAAGTGGTTGGCATGCTCACGAAAATACATGAGTTGAAAGGGAAACAGGATCTTTACATTGCAGCAAAGCCAGACGTTCTTTCCTCTCTTCTGGATTTGGCGATGATCCAGTCGACAAAAGCATCCAATAAAATCGAAGGTATTTGGACTTCCGACGAACGACTTCAAGCCATCGTTCAAGACAAAACGGAACCCCACAACCGTTCCGAAGAGGTAATCGCTGGCTACCGCGACGTACTCGCCACCATTCACGAAAGTTACGAATACATTCTTCCACGCCCCAACGTCATTCTTCAACTCCATAGAGATCTTTACAGTTTCTCGTCCAACAACGTAGGCGGACAATTCAAAAACACTGACAATGTCATCGCCGAGGCTACCCTTGATGGCACGTCCAAGGCTCGCTTCATACCTACCCCCGCTTACCAAACACAAGATGCGGTTGAAACCCTATGCTCTGAATTTTTGAAAGCAATGGAAGCCAATGCAATAGACCCACTTCTATTGATTTTTATGTTTATTCTAGACTTTCTCTGCATCCACCCATTCAACGATGGAAACGGTCGAATGAGCCGTTTGCTGACACTACTCCTTCTCTATCACAACGGTTACATTGTCGGCAAATACATCTCAATTGAAATGATGATTGAAAAAAGCAAAGTCACCTACTACGAAGCGTTGAAAGAGAGTTCCATCGACTGGCACGAATCCAGAAACGACTATCTTCCATTCGTGAAATACTCGTTAGGGATTCTTCTGAAAACGTATGCAGAGTTTGAGAATCGCGTCGGCAGTGTTTTCAGCGGCAAGCTCACAAAAGCAGAACGCATCAAATCCATTTTCGACCAGAAATTAGGCAAAATAACCAAGTCAGACATTGCCCGTCAATGCCCCGACATCAGTATTGTTACCATCGAACGCACTTTAGCTTCACTCCTTAAAGAGGGCTACATTGAAAAATATGGAAAGTCGAAAGGAAGTTTTTATACGAGGAGGTAGAAGGAGAATGAGGAAAATCGTACATTTGCAAATAATGTATATTCGCGAATAATTATGGGAACTATTTTAGAATACATTAACTCTCATAATGAGAGTGGGTTTAAGTGTTATAGTACAAAGAAAACTTCTTTGGACGATAATAATACTGACACTATTTCAAGTGAAAATTCTGATACCGATACAGTCCCGATAGACACGAAAGGTAAATTTGCAGAAGACGACGGACGGTTAATCAATACCGTCAAAATACCTAACTCGTTGATTATCAGTACCCCCCCCTATTTTAGATACTTTTTAGATGGTTCACGGCACACCTATAAAGTTGATGATATTGCCATCGGAAACAAAATCTTTCCGATTGTAGCAGGACAAATTGTTGTCGGTTGTTGCTACCGTCCGGATAGGGACACATTCAAGAAGGCTGATTTGGATAATGGTGGCGGTATCAGAAAAAAGATTGTCATTTCGCTACCAAAACAGTTTCATACAAAGGGCAAACCAGATGATTTTGCCCGTTCTTATTGTGAACAGATAAACCAACATTTAGCGGAAACAAACCGTTTTGCATCATCAAAAGGAACGGGAATCGGTAAAATTCTGTTCTATAAAACTGATGGTCAACCAGTTGCTGATGTAACAGATAAGAACCGTTATAAGAACAGTGCCATTGCTCAAATTCAGAACGAAATGACCGATGAAGAGCAGCTGTTGGTCAACGACCTTTGTATGGCTAACAAACTATCAAGCGACAGTTGGCTCATCAAGGACGGTTCATTACAATACAATCCACGTTTTTCCAACATCGACCAGGCGCAACGGAACAATATGCGTTACAACTACAAACATGTGGTTGGCGTATCAAAGTCGTTCGACCCCGATTTGCTCAAAAACCACGAGGGCAAGAAACTTTCGCAAATTATAGCCAATCTCAAACCATTTGAACGCACAAAAGCCTACAAATATGTTTCCGGGCATTCTTCCGAACATTCTGACGAAAGGACTTTCGCCGTTTGGTATTTGAGGCTTCGCAAAAGCGATTTCCGCGAGACGCATTTCTCTGATGTGATAAAGTGCGAAATGCTTTTGTTAGACCCGTCACACCCAATCAAGACAAGCATCATCGACGCCATCAGTGCCAACCTCATCCGTGAGGCATATCCTGTTTGTTTCGGATCAGATACGCGTTGGTCAAATCACCTTTACCCAGTTTATCTCACTGAAACATTCTGTAAATCATACTATATGGATAGTAATATTTTCTTAAGTCTATTTTGATTATGAACGAAGAAAGAATTATAGGTAAAGTTTCCGCAACGGAAAAATATCCGTCAACAACCGATGATTTCTATTTTTGGACGGACAAAGGTGAAATTTTGAGTCCGTTTGATATTGTGAAAGTCAAACACCTACCCAACGATGAAACAATCACATACGGTGTCATCGAAGAAATCAATCACATTACCGATGCCCCAAGTCACTTCACAAACTACATTTCAAGCGATTTCGGCGACACCGCCGACAACATCGGCAATATGAACCGTTTGGGTATGAACTATGTGAAAGCAAAAGTTGTTTGCAACACAGGCAATATCTATTCGCCTGTTCTCGATGGCAAGCAGGTTTCTCTATGCACCGCTGAGGACATCAAAACCGCTTTGGGCTTGAACGAAGTCAAGAACCCAATTGTGTGTGGTTATCTGCAGATGTACAAAGGCAATGAGGCTCTGAAAATAAAAGTTGAACTAAATGCCAATTTCCTTATCGGTCCTGAAGGTGCACACTTGAACGTATCGGGTATTTCGGGTTTGGCTGCGAAAACATCGTACTCAATGTTCTTGCTTAATGCCATTCAGCAGAAATTCTGCACCGAAGATGGCGGCGATGTCGCTTTCGTATTCTTCAATGTGAAGGGCAGGGACTTGATGGCTATTGACGAACCTAACACCGAACTGAAAGACAAGGATAAGGCCATATATACCCAAGAGTTAGGTTTGCAGCCATTACCGTTCCAGAATGTAACGTACTATTACCCATACGACAATCAACGCCCAAGCAACGTATTGACAAATGCCGACCCGAAAGACGTAGAGAAGCAGCGTAGCAACAAAAAGGCTTTTACATATAAATTCCCTTGTGAGAACTACATAGACAAACTTGATTTGTTGCTTGCCAACGAAGACGACAGCACTGGCACAATGGAAAGTTGCGTCAACTACATCATTAACAAACAGGGGCATTTCAGTAATGTAAATACGTGGGACACATTGAAAGATGTTGTTGCTCAATATGCAAATGGCAGTGCCACAGGTGCAAAGAATGAAATTTTGCCCTCATCGTGGAAAAAATTCCTGCGCATCATCAACAAAGCGGTTGATTCTCAAGGTATTTTCCATGATAACGTTGCCGACCACGAACGCGACCTTACAACCGTTGTCCGCAACGACCTTGTTGGAGGTCAAGTAATGGTTATTGATATTACCCTGCTTGATGATAATACGCAGGCATTTGTCTTTGGTTGTGTTGCAAGAGCCATTTGGGAAATGAAGTTCGATACAGAACGCAACAATGTGCCGAAAAAAGTTATCATTTTTGTTGATGAGTTGAATAAATATGCGTCGAACGACACGCCAAAAAGTTCACCAATCTTGCATCAACTTCTTGATATCACAGAGCGTGGCCGTTCTTTGGGCATTATCTTGTTCTCTGTCGAGCAGTTCCGCAGTGCCA
Source organism: Paludibacteraceae bacterium (assembly GCA_963631545.1). Classification (GTDB taxonomy): domain Bacteria; phylum Bacteroidota; class Bacteroidia; order Bacteroidales; family Paludibacteraceae; genus UBA1181. Next base: position 20,014 of record CAVGRN010000010.1, read on the forward strand.
TCCACGACCGTGTAAAAGGCAATTGCGCCACTTCTGCCTATGGCAGAACCAACGCTATCGAAATCTCAAAATCTGACTATCGGTATATACCGAAAGTTTACCAGAATATGATGACACGCCTTTCAGCTGGCGAATACATTATTTCAAATCCAGCCTTGCGTTCATTGGTTAATATCAAATTCCCATTCAATACATACAAACAGTTCCCTAACGGATAAAGAATATGGCAGCAGAAACAATAGATTTAGTAGGGAAGGACATGCTCGAGCAGTTGATGTTCTCGCTCTATCCAGATGCAGAAACAATATACCGTGAGTATTTGCAAAATGCCTGTGATTCAATAAACGAGGCATCCGAATTAGGCATCATCGAAAAGAAAGATGGCCACGTTTCTATCAACATCGACAAAATTCATCACACCATCACAATCGAGGATAATGGCACAGGCATAAAGTCAAACGAAGCCGAAATGACCTTGAAATACATCGCCCATTCAAAGAAAAAGAAAGAATCGGCGGCAGGTTTCTATGGAATAGGCCGTTTGGTTGGTGGCGGCTATTGCAAACAACTTACTTTTTTTACATCGGCACAAGGTGAGAATGTGGCTTCTGAAATGGTTTTCGATATGGACAAAATCCGTGAGATTTTGGAAGACAATGAGGACAACAGTTCTGCATCGGAAGTCATTCATAATGTTACAACATTTAGAAACGACATAGCCGAAGAACCGCAAAAGCACTATTTCAAAGTTGTGCTGAAAGACATTCTGCCCGATTATCACGATGTTCTTTTGGACAAGGATAAAATCGACGCCTACTTGAGACAAGTCGCCCCAATACCTTACGAGGCTACTTTCTTCAACAACCTCATCAAACCGAATATTACCAAAGATGACGGAAAATATTTGAACTACTATAACCAATTAAATGCTGTAAAAGTTTCTATCAACAATGTTGGACTTGAAAAACCATACGAGATAAAATTCAAAGGCACAGAACATGAATACACCGATGACGATGGAAGCATAAGAAAGGATAATGCACCTATCAACGGCATCAGATTCTTTTCCATTGCCGACCCACAATTAGGTGATTTAGCGTGGGGTTGGTACGCCTACACACCTGCTGGAACACAAATCAAGGCTACCGACCCTTATACACAAGAAAATGTTCTGACAAGAAGCATCCGTTTGCGTTGCCACAACATTCAAGTTGGCGATGAGAATGTTCTGAATAAGTATTTCAAACAGGCTCGCAGTCACGTATATTTCAATGGTGAGGTTTTTATTATAAACCAAGACATTAAGCCAACCGCCGACCGTTCAGACATAGCACCAACATCAGTAGCGAAAAAGTTTCAAGCCAAATTGGAAGAGTTTTTCAGAAGCGATCTGGAAAAACTCTATCAAGAAGCCAACAAAGCCAACAAGCAACTTGAAAACATTCGCAAGGCCGATGAGGAAATCCGCAAAATTGAGGAATCAAATGAGATTCCTGCGGAAAGCAAGGCTAAAGAATTGGCCGAACAACAAAAAAGAAAGAAGGAATCGCAGGGCAAATTGGATAAAATCATTGCAAAAAGCAACGATGACAACCAAACAAAATCAATGCAGACTTTAGCCGAAGGCTTCAAAAAACAATTCGAACAGTATCAGAGCAACCCGACAGGTAATGTTACATCAACACCTCGCACACCTGTAAATCCGCCAAAATCAATGGACGAGAAGATTAATGAATTGTCGGATAAATACAGCGATAAAGAGGTTTCGATGGTCAAGAAGATATTCAACATCATAGATACACGTTATCTCAAAAAGCACGAACAAACCGTCAAAAGCATCAAAGAATCTATACTCAACGATTTGAAAAAGTAATTGGCTCAATGGCAAGGTCTAAAAAAAAGAAAAAGGTACTTCTAATTGAGCCAAACTATGCCAATAAGTTTCCCCCTGTTGGGTTGATGAAAATAGCAACCTACTACCGCAATCGTGGCGAATTGTATGGCGATGAGTGGGAGGTCGTCTTTTACAAAGGTGACCTTAAAAAGTTTGTCATCGAACGCATCACCGACAATCTGATTGAGAAACTGAACGATGCAGATGGTGCAAACCACAATTGGCATTTCTATAAGGATATTCTGTTTGAATACGTCCGCACTCGCCGAATAGAATTGCTCGATTCTCTTCCTTTGATGATTCCAACCGTTTTCGATGATGAGAAACCAGTAAAAAACATTGTCCTTTTCGACCTTGTTAACGAAGCCAAAGACAAGTATTGGAAAAAGACGTGGGAACAGGAACCAGAATGGGATAGAGTTGGCGTAACAACTCTATTCACTTTTTATTGGGATATAACCATTGAAACCATTGAATTTGCAAAGAAGTTGGTCAAAGACCCCAAGAATCTTATGGTTGGCGGCGTTTTGGCTTCTATACAACCCAAAGAGTTGTCCGAGACAACGGGTCTTCATATCCACAAAAAAGGACAGGCCGGCGGCATCCACATCGGCATTCTTCGTGCTGGCGACCTTGACAAAGGCGATACCCAAAAGATTGATGAGTTGGAACTTGATTACTCAATTCTCGATGAGATTGAATATCAATATCCGATGTCAAACGCCTACTATCGTTACACAACACGAGGTTGCGTAAACAAGTGTGCATTCTGTGCCGTTCCAACTCTCGAACCCGACTATATGCCATACATTCCGTTGAAAGAGTGTGTTGAGCGTATAAACAATTTGTATGGAGAACAGAAAGATTTGCTTCTAATGGATAACAACGTGTTGGCATCCGAACACTATCCACAAATCATTCAAGAAATCATTGATTGTGGTTTTCAGAAAGGAGCGAAATTCATTCAGCCAAATCTTTTGGAAATAGCCATAAGGAATTTGCAACACAATATAAATGATAGAGCATACATTAGAAAGGCGTGGTATCTGATAGATGAATTATACAATTCGCTCAAAGGAGATGAATCGTACACATTTTACACCATTCGCGAAAAGTACCACATAACCAAATATCTGACAACCACAAAGGAGAGTCTTATCGCAGCATACAAAGAGATCAAACCAATTTACGAAAAGCAACACAAGCCAGGATTGGGTAAACTTCGTGTTGTCGATTTCAATCAAGGGTTAGATGCCCGATTGTTCACACCCGAAAAGGCACGTTTGATGGGACAGATTGCCATCAGCCCTGTCCGCATCGCTTTCGATGATGTTCGCACCGAGAAAAAATATTGCGAAGCTATCAAAATGTGTACAGAAGCCGGTATGAAAAACTTCTCAAATTATCTGCTTTACAATTTCAAAGACAAACCCGAAGATTTGTATCATCGTTTGAAAATCAATGTCGATTTGTGCGATGAATTGCATATAAGCATTTATTCGTTCCCGATGAAATTCCATCCAATCCGCAAAACGAACGAAATGGATAAGGATTATTCACATAATCGTGATTACATCGGGATTCATTGGAATAGAAAATATATCCGTGCCATTCAAGCCATTCTCAATAGCACAAAAGGTAAGATTGGCAAAGGAACTTCTTTTTTTCATAAGGCTTTTGGCTCTAATATTGACGAATATCACAGGTTGCTTGAAATGCCGGAGACGATGATTATATATCGTTTTTTCTTTGAGTGGCTCAGTACGGAAGCCGCCATAACAATTGGCAAAGAAAAATTCGGGCATAGTTTTGAAAGTTTTTCCGTACAAGCGTGGTGGAATTGTTATTGTGAATGTGAAAAGGCGACTTCACCTGCCGAATGGGAGTCTGTGAGATTATTTATTCATACGAATGATTTTGATGGCAGAAGAGATAAATTCACCAATCCGCTTATAATAAAACTTCTATCGTTTTATGAAAACAATAGAAAGTCTGTGGTTGAGAAAGATTCCGAACTCTTTGCAATGAAACAAGAATACGACAAGAATCCGATACTGGAAGCCAAGAGACACAGTAAGAAAAATTGAATGGCTCTCCCCCAAAATAGGGTCGTAAAAACAACAGTTTCTCGGAATTTTTTTGTATCTTTATTGCATCCAACAAACTAAGGTACAATGAATTAGGAGAAACTGTTATGAACGCTAAATTAGACAATTTATCTGAACTATCCAACATTCTCAGCGTCGAAAGTTCACTTTGCTCGAAATTGCTGTGCCGCCTGTTGCTGAAGAAGCTTCAGGGCGTGTCCGCCGTGCAGCTCACCAGCCCAATAGCACAACATGCCGTATAGAAAACCATTTTCGCAACGCTTCATTCAAAGCCCGACACGTTATGCCGAAAAAATTCTCGTCCCCTATTCACTTGCCAAACACCAAAAATTAGATACCTTTGCCAAAACCAAAAGTTATGTCTGAAATGAAAAAAATTATACTTTTCCTCACGTCGCTCTCGTTGTTAGCGCTGTCTTCGTGTTTCACTCAGAAAGAGGAGTCGCCCTACGCTAAATACGAGTCGGATGTGTTTTCCATAGAATACCCAAAGGGTTGGGAGATGGAAGTGAACTCCTACCCTTTCCGCCCATTCTCTGCCGCATCGGACAAGCAGATCGTGGTGGTGGCAACACGGCTCATCGGCGATACGCCGTTAGACTCGTTCGTGGCAGAGCGGATCAACTTCTTCCAGGAAAACTACTGGGGATTCCGCCTCATCTCCCAAAAAGTGGAGGGCGACAACGCCATTATCCATTATGCGAATGAAGACGACGCAACAGGCGATCACTTAGGCACTATAATGCGCATCGCAATGCACGACACGCACTTCTACGGCATCGACTGCAGCTACGAGACAGACGCTGAGAAGGACACGGTGGAACACCTCATCAACTCGTTCTCCTTCAAATAGTCGTTCCAACTTCGCTCGGGGCGACACGACAGTCAACAGGGAGGGGGCTGCCACAATCGGGGGGACTTACACAAATGTTGCAATAATAATACATCAACTATAATTTTTTATGAAACTGAAATCCCTATTCGGAATCGTCATTTTTATGACAACACTCTGCCTTCAAACGGCGGCACAGAGTTTCTACGAACTCCAGTACACAGATCCAAAAGACAAATCGGACGAGTATGTGGGTCTAATGATTTATTTCGACGACGACAACTGCCACCTACGCATCATCAACAAGGAACTCCTTGAGCAGAACGCTGTCGCAAAATCGGACTACACCCATGCGGTGGAGGGCAAAGAGTCTGCCGACGACATCGGCGTGTCCTACTTCCAACCAGCCGACGAGGATATGCCTTACCTAATCTGGTCTTGGACGAAAGATGATGGCAGCGACATCTCCGAAGTGCCGCAAATCTCGTTCGACGTGGAAGACGCTAAAACGTGGTTCGACGCAGAAACCTTCCAGGAAATCAACATCGCCGATATGGACGAGGAGTACATCGCACAATTCTACGGATCTGGCGAACCTGAGTACAAAATGATGATGGAGGGTATGAAACTCGTGCAAAGCCAAAACAACAACGGCAAGACCCAGCCAACCATCACACCCATCAACAACACCTCAGACAAGGCCGCGCTGCACCTGATTCTCACCGCCAACACCACCGTGTCGGACATCGGTCAGGCCTGCAAAACAGATCTCCAACTGATGCAGAACGAGCTGAAAGGCATCGCCCAAGCATTGGGCTTAGACTACAAAGAAACTATCATCAGCGGAGACAACTATGGCAAAACGCAACTCGTCGACGCTATGAACAACACCAAACCATCGTCCAACGATATTGTCGTGTTCTTCTACACGGGACACGGATTCCGCTTCGACGACCAGAAAGACTACTACCCGATGCTCGACCTCCGTTCGTCATCCTACCAACAGATTTCCGAGAGTAGTTACATCGACCTCACATCTGTCTATAACACTTTGAAAGATAAAGGGGAAAGACTTTGCATTGTGCTGAGCGACTGCTGCAACTCCAAAGTCGGGATGAACCGCCCAACGGTTACCTCCAACTCTCTCCTATCGCGCAACAACGATAATTACGATCTGAGCAAGCTCAAGGCTCTCTTCCTTGAACAGAAAGGTACGCTCATCGCCACCGCTGCCAGTCCGGGCGAGTACTCGTGGTGCACCGCCAACGGAGGCTTCTTCCTCCTCAGCGTCATCGAGAGTCTTCGTAGCGAGATAAGCGCATTCGGCGGCAATGCGACACCATCCTGGTCGTCCGTCATCGACAATGCCATCAAGGCGGCTGCCACTAAGAGCCAGAGCAACTCGCAGTGTCAAAAGCAGAACGGTATCAAGTATGTTCAAGTGAAAAGCGTAAATCAATAATTTAGAAGATATGTCAATCCGCTTATCCATTCTAAGTGCGGCTCTCTTCCTTTCCGCCTCCCTGTGGGCGCAGTTTGATGTTGCCCCAGGTGAAGAGGCTGGTAGTGCAGTCCTCGCCGCTGCAAATAAGAACCAACGCTCGGTTGCCGACGCACAGAAAATCGCCGATTCATTCTGGCCAATGAGCCGTGGCGCGGAGCAAGTCAAGCAGACCATCGCCTACACGGCGACCGACTCAGCCGACAACCACCCTTGCTATTACGTCTTCAACCGCGAGAACGGCAAGGGATTCATCATCATCAGCGCCGACTCGCGAAGCCAAAAGGTGCTGGCTTACAGCGACGAAGGCACATTCGACATCAACGAGGTGCCAGAACAGATGCGTGCTTGGCTGAAAGTCAGCGAAGAGGAGGTCGGAAGCATTAACACCACCCCCGACTCGCTCCTCAATAGAGACCTCGGGCAGGTCGTCCTCAACAAAGCCACCGCCCGCGCATCGCAATCCTTCGCTTCGCAGGTCAAACCGCTGTTGGGCAAAATCAACTATGCGCAGGAGTTCCCCTACAACAACCTCTGCCCGGTGTTCAACGGGAAGCGGAGCATCACGGGGTGCGTTGCCACAGGAGCCTGCATGGTGATGCGTTACCACAAATGGCCCGTAACCCCTACCAATGGCAAGCACTCCTACCAATGGCGCGGGAAAACCATCAGTAGCATTTACAATACCCGTTACGATTGGGACAATATGCTCACCTCCTACAAAAAGGTTACCCCAACCGGTGCGCAACAAAACGCCATCGCCCAACTGATGTACGATGCCGGCGTGAGTTGCAATATGGAATACACCGCCTCATCCAGCGGGGCAAATTCAACACTCATGGCTGAGCAACTTGTCAATCTCTTTGGCTACGACCCCGGAATGATATACTACTCATCCGCTTGGTTCAACCGACAAGAGTTTATCTATTACCTCAAACGGGAACTTAATGCCGGGCGACCTGTTCTTGTCTCCGGATATGGCAATGGCGGAGGACACTGCTTTGTTTGCGATGGGTATGATGCCAACGGACTTTTCCACATCAACTGGGGATGGAACGGATTGAGCAATGGCTATTTCTCTCTCAACAACCTCAACCCGTACGCACTCGGCTCGGGTGGCGGAACAGGTGGCGGATACAGTCAGGATGTTGGTTTCTTCGGAGGAATTCAACCCCCTACAGGAGCCAACAAAATGCCTCGCTACCTCTCGGCGAAAACCTACTCTATGCCACTCAAAGTGACGAAAGGGCAGACTTTTACCGTTACTTGCAAGAAATTGTCAAATACCAGTTACTCTAAGGCATTCACCGGAAAATTGGGTCTTGCCATCTACGTCAACGGCAAGCGTAGCACGATAATCGGTCAGACTGACATCAACCTTGGCAAATGGAGGAACTTCACTACCTTTAAAGTGTCTGGCTCCTTCCCTACCACGTTAGCCAACGGCAAATACAGCCTCGTCATCGTCGCAAAAGACAACACCGACGGTGTGTGGCGACCCGTTTTGTGCGAGGTGTCGAATAGCATCAACGTCAAGGTTACAGGACAAAACATCACGATGGATTTCAAGAACAAAACGCACGTCTATGATCTGCCGACTTATGGAACTAATTCCACAAAAAACAATAACAACGAATCCGATGGCACGAAGAAGCAGAGTGGCGTTCCCAACCTCACAAAACCTATGAAGATTACGGTTGATGGCAAAGGAAACGCAACCGCCACCGTAACGCTGAACTCTAAAAACGGCTACACAGGCAAGTTGGGTGTCTACTTCTACGATACAGACACTTCGAAACCGGTTCTGCTTAAATCGCGTAAAACGACCCTCACCAGCACTGCCAAAAAATTGGTGTTCGAAGGGACGACCGACCTTGCACCTGGGCAGCACCTCGCCATTCTCTACTACATTACACCAGAAAATAAATGGCAGAAAGTAGAACCAAGGGAAAACAGCCGTATTCACTTCAACATTGAGGAGAAAAATGAAGTTACGAGCATCGATCCCAACGGTGGAACCGGCAACGATGACTATGAGGAGATAGTGAAAGAAATGAAAGAGATGTTGAAAGAGATGTACGGTGTGTCGTCCGTGGATATCGTTCTCAACAAGGGCGAACAGGAGTTGTACGATTTCTCCGACTTCCGTCCACAAGTGTTTAGCAAGAACACTTCGGATGCCGAAATCTCTTGCCTGAAGATGAGCCTCTCCACAGCCTCAACCCTGCAAAACAGCGGCAAGGAAATCAGAAGCCTGCGCCACGGGCAAGCCGATATGCTGCAAGCGACCCTCGCCAACAATACTGACGATGAGCAGACCCGCATCATCACCCTCTCCCTCTTCGACAATCTGGGACAATGGGTAACCGACATTGCCGAGCAACGCGTTACCATTAACGCACACTCGCCTCAATCCGTTGAGATACCTTTCATGCTTACCGAAGAGACTCCGTGCGGGCCGTACACACTGCGCCTCACCGAGGCAGACAATGATGAAGATGCCCCTCGCCCGATGGGCTCTTCCACCGCAACACTGCTTCTCCAAGTAACCCAATGATAACAGAAACCCCGAAAGCCAGAAACTTTCGGGGTTTATTATTCTTCAACTGAAAAACAACGTTACATTGTCTTCTCCTCGATGCGGAGTCCGGCATACATCAACACACCATTGAGCAAAAGCGACTCATAACCCATAGCGTAACCTGCACATTGCAACAGAAGTTTCTCTGCAATCCACGTAAGGGCAACCGATAACACTGCCACCCAAGGCAACCAACGAAACGCTTCATCACCGCCCGACTTCCTCCGCAAGGCGAACAAAAACAAGCCTAACAACGGCCCGTAAAAGAACGCCACAATCTTGTATATCAAATCAATGGAATGTTCGTCGGGGATGTACTGCAAAGCCACCACCAACAAGAAAAACATCAATGAAACCCCTGCATGAAGGCGAATGCGTTCTGCCGTTGTCTTGGGTTTCTGCCTGAAATCGACTGACAGGGATGTCGTGATGGCGGTAATGGCAGAGTCGACACTCGAAAAGGAGGAGGCTAACATACCTATCACGAAACAAACCATTGCGACGCTGCCCGCTCCTTGCGCAAAATACGGCAACAGCGAATCGCCCACTGCCGGCAGGGCTTCGCCACCTTTCGTGTAAAGACACACCATCAGCACACCCAACGAAAGAAACAGCAAATTGAGCGGCACGAACAGCACGCCGTATGAAAGCACGTTGCGCTGCGCATCTTTCAAACTTTTACAGGAAAGGTTCTTCTGCATCAAATCCTGGTCTAACCCCGTCATCACGAAGACTATCAGCACACCGCTAAGAAACTGTTTCACGAAGTGTTGGCGGCTCAGCCAATCGTCCCACACAAATGTCTCGGAGAGGGGCGACTGCCAGACGGTTCTCGCCGCTGCCACCACATCTAACCCCAGTTCCTGCATAGCCGCTCGCAGCAAAAGCACAAGCGCAACAAGCAATAGGATGGTCTGTAGAAAATCCGTCCAGACAATCGTGCGTATGCCCCCCTTATAAGTGTAAAGCCACACCACCAGAAGCGACCCCGCCGCCACGCACCAGAACGGCACGCCCCACTGGCGGAAAACCAACTGGTGCAGCACCAACACCACGACATAGAGTTTGACGGAAGAAGAGAACGTCTTGTTCAACAAGAAACAGACCGCCGCCGTGCGCCTCCCCGACTTGCCCAACCGTTTTTCTAAAATGGCATAGATGGAAACCTCGCCCGAGGCGTAGTAGACCGGCAGCAGCACATACGCCACCAGCACATATCCCACAATGAACCCCAGCACTATCTGCATATAAGTGAAGTGCGTAGACGTAACCCAACCCGGCACGGAAACGAACGTAACGCCCGAAATCGACGCACCCACCATCCCCAACGATACCGCCCACCAAGGCGAACGTCGACCCCCAATGAAGAAGTCGACGTTCGTATTTCCTTTCTTTGCCGTGGCGCGGGACACTGCCACTAACAGCCCCACATACGCCACTATCGATAGCAGCAGTGCCATTACTTGCGTTTCTGGTTCTGCTCTTCCAACAACGCTTGCTGCGCTTTCTGCATCTCCTCGATGCGTTTCAGCCATGACGAACTGCGTTGAGGCTTCTTCTGCTGCTCGTGTATCTTTTGAAGCAGTTTCTTTTCGTCCACGAAGAATCTCTTGATGACGAATGTCTGGATGATGGTGATGAGCAACGACACGAAATAGTAGTAGCTCAAACCAGAAGCGTAATCGTTGAAGATGAAGAGGAACATCAGCGGCATAGCATACATCATATACTTCATCATCGGCATCTGGCTTGAGTCTGTCGACGACATATTGTAGGCTGTGTAGACAATGTTGGCGGCAGTCATCAGCAAGCAGAAGAGGCTGATGTGGTCGCCAATCAGCCAAAGATCTTTGCTCCACGAGATGATGGCATCGTACGTTGAAAGGTCTTCCGCCCAAAGGAAACTCTCGCCGCGCAACTCAATGGCATTCGGGAAGAAGTAGAACAACGCCACCAGCACAGGCATCTGCAACAGCATCGGCAGGCATCCGCCCATCGGGTTCACGCCCGCCTTCGAGTAGAGCTCCATCATCGCCTGGCTGCGCTCCGCTTGGTTCTCCTGTGGGATGCGTGCGTTGATTTCGTCTATCTGCGGCTTCAAGACTTTCATCTTCGCCGTGGAAAGATACGATTTGTAAGTCAGCGGGAAGAGAATCAGCTTCACCACCAAGGTCATAATCAAGATGATGATACCATAGTTGGAGATGAACCCTCCGAGGAGGTTGAACATCGGGATGGTGAAGATTTGGTTCACCCAACGGAAGATGAACCATCCCAACGGAACGATTCTTTTCAGGTTGAGTTTGTCGTCGCCAGAAAGATTCTCGTCATACGATTTCAGCAGTTTGTAGTGGTTCGGACCGAAAAAGAAACGGAAGTCTGCCTCCGAGTTGCCATCCTTGAACGGGATGGCGAACGATGCCGAAAAATGCTTCAGATAGGAGGAAGTGTCCTGCGCCATAGACGATTGCAACGCCGTTTGGGAGATTTTCCCGTCGGCAATCAGCACACTTGAAAAGTATTGGTCTTTAAAAGCCACCCAACGAAGAGGATACTCAATTTCCTCATTGTCGTTCTGCGTCTCGCTCAGCTCGTCCAACCCCTCATCGGGCGAATAGTAGTAGATCTGTGAATAGCGGTTTTCAAACTCACGTCCCTTTTCCTGCTGGGCGATGTTCATACTCCACTTAGCACCGAGCGTTCCGTCCGACATTCTCAGCGCACTGTTCAAGCCGTTCGCCTTAATGTCGAAATCAAGCATATAGGAGTTGGCGGGGAGGGTGTAGACAAAGTCGAGGCTTCCGCCGTTCTCTGTCGGAAGAGAGAAGGTTACAGAACTGTCTGTTTGCGCAGAAACTCGGAAGATGAGGTCGGAAGTATGCACCGTGTTGTTCTCCAACGGCAGAGCCACGGAGAATTGGGAGTCGCCCTCCTTTGCGAGCGTCAGCACGTCCTTTTTATAGTTGGTGTATTCTTTCAGACGGACGTTAGACACCACCGCACCCTTGGTACTGAAATCTATGCTCAGCAACTCATTTTGCAGCGTAACCGTCTGTGCCTCACCCAACGCACCTTGTGCGAAAACGCCGAATTTTTGCGCAGACTTCGCCAATTTGGCAGAGTCGGAGTCCGCAGCATCAAACAGCGGAGCCTCTTTCACTTCTGCCAATTCCTTCTGCGCCATTTCCTGCGCCACCCGCACAGAGTCAATGTAACGTCGTTGCGCCTCAATCTGCTCCTCCGACGGTCTGTTTAAAAAATAAAAACCGAATAGTATCAATCCGATCAAGGAAAAACACACAATCGTATTTTTTTTGTCATCCATTATAGTTAATTTTTTTGATGAACGATTTCCAACCTTGTTTATAAGCCTCTTTCAAAAGAAAGTGCAAATTTATGGATTTTTTCTTTGTGGTTGGTTTTTCCTGTGGACATAATTGTTTACATTTGTCATCGATTTGAAAAATCTGCTTGCAATGTTGAAAGAATTTTTCTTTTTTTCGAAAGGAGAGCGCAACGGCGTGTATGTGTTGGGCTTTCTGTTGACGCTGATGTTAGGCGTTAATTTCTGCATGCCCGTGCGGTCGGGGGAGGAGGAACGTGTCGCCGTACTGGCTCAAACCGCCAATGCGCAACCTGCCGTTGGGAACACCCCCTCACCAAGTTCCGCTCCGCCTGCCGCTGTCCAGCCCGTCTACTGTGCCGACAGCGCAAAAACCAATGTGGAATGCCAAGACACGTTCCGACGCACATCGTACAACGAGAAAAAAAATCAAAAGCAATACACAAAAGACTATCCGAAGCGCAAAGCCTATCCGAGGTTTAATTATGACACCGTCCGCATTGAGATAAACCGCGCCGACACCACCGAGTGGAAGCGGCTGCGAGGCATTGGCACGGTTCTTTCGGCGCGAATCGTGAAGTACCGCACCAAGATCGGTGGTTTCAAATCGGTGGAGCAGCTACAAAAAATCTACGGGTTATCGGAGGAAACCTACCAATCCATCCTTCCTCACCTTTATATGGAGGGGCAGAAATAGCCGGGATTGCGGCATAACCTCTCATTTCAAATTTCATAACTCTTTAATCCTAAATTAAAAAAGCGGCGCACCACCGCGATACCCCCAACAAGGCAACGCCTGACATTCCATTGGTTCTCTGCAAATCGCCAAGTGCCTTTTGCGGTGCTGTCAATCGTTTTATGCGAGCCTTGCGTAGTGAATTGCAAGTTGCCTTGCGAGAAATAAACAGAATCCGTATCGGAAATCTTGTAGGCGGCAGCACGAATCGCTCCGTTTTTCTTGATGAGGGAACTGTCGTAAACCGCAGTATAGACTAATGTTTTTTCTTCTATCTTGCTCTCGTCCTTATCCCATTTTATGAAGACGTAGCTGTATTCCTCTGTTGAAGGCCGTGTAGGATGCGCCAACACAGAATCGTAGGCGCATTTCTCAACCGTGACTGACGTGCCATCATAATCTTTAAACACAGAGGTGTATAGCACTGGTATGCTGTCGTACACTGCCGTGTAGACCCTATCGTTTTTCGCAGCGACAATATCCTTGTCCCAACCCGTGAACCCGAACGTATAGACCTTGGTGGAATCCATGGTTGGAGTTGCGCGGGTGTAGGCTGGGATCGCACCTCTCGCCACGGTGGTGTCTAACAGGGTTGTGCCGTCGGCGTTCACAAAGCGGATGTCTAAGTCGGTATTTTTAACCAGACGGACACTATTACCGTAGAACTTATTGAATTTTTCATCTGCCCTCACTCCTTCCTTGGAGAAAGAGAAGTAGTAGACGTCGTTATCAAAATAGGAAGACGACCAATAGTAGCCTTTCGACCCGATCTCGGACACAGGCGCACGATGACACCCACCAGAAGGCAACGCCACAACGCCCAATTTTTCAAGTTCATTGAACTGATCTGCCGTGTAGATGTTGCCGGCATAACTACCTTCTGATATACCCTCGACATATCCGTTTGACAAGTCTAACCCATCGCTTATCACCGTTACATTTACATCACTTGGTGCGGTAAAATCAGCAGGAATCAAGAAACAACACAGACTTGAATCCACTTCAGTCGTCTTGATGTATCCCAACGTCCAACGGTTGTTCTGAAAGAGGTACCTCCACTCCCATTGCCACAAAGTTCTCCACTTGCTTGGCTCGTCGCCTCCGTTGGAGATGGCGTTATAGAAGCCCCACTCCGCTTTATTGAAGTCTACATCAAGAAAGTAGTAATCTTCGGGAATGAGTTCCTCTCTTACTGAGAAAGACCACGGCTGATAGACATCCACACCACCGCTCCATCCACTTGTTCCCCAATAGAAGAGGTCAATCCAACCATCGTAGGTGGATGAGATGTTGTTGTTGGCTTCGCCTATCACATCATACTGGTTATCCGCGAAACGCCATGTGCCTTGGGCGATGCCGTCAAGGGTTTTATGGCTGGTGCCATTGCCTGCGCAGAACTGCAGGTTGCCTCGTGAGAAATAGACTGAATCTGTTGCAGACACCTTGTAGCAAGCCCCTTGGATGGCGCCCGACTTCCCTCCAGTGTAAATCATTTTGTACACGGCAGTATAGATGAGCGTGTCGCCCAGTATTTTGCTTTCATCGCGTTCCCACTCCCAAAACTCGTAATCGTAGTCTTGGATTGATGCGCGTTTCGGCTTTTCCGCCAACAAGGAATCGTATGTGCAGTTTTCAATCGTGCCTAACAGAGTACCGTTATAATCTTTAAAAATGCTGGTGTAATACACCGAAAAACTGTCGTACAGCGCCGTGTAGACCATATCGCTTTCCACCGCCGCAAACGGCTTGTCCCATTTGCGAAATCTGAACGTGTAGGCCTTGGTGGAGTCCATTTTTGGTATGCCGTCATAGTCTGGAACTACGCTTTCCGCCAAAGTGGTGTCGAGCAGCACTGTGCCGTCTGGATTCACAAAGAGGATGCTGAAGTTGGTATTCCGAACAAGGCGGACACTGTTACCAATGCTTCGAAGACTAACAAACCCGTCATTCAGTTTTCCTGACGAGAGAAGGCATAAGCCGTAGGCACCGTCGGAATTGTAGGCAGTAGACGACCAATAGAAGAAACCTTTCGACTCAAGAAGGTCAACAGACGTACCCTTGCGGAGCCCAGCACAAGGAAGCGCCACAACACCTAAATTCTCCAACTCACGGAACTGCTCTGCATTGTAAACATTTCCTGCATAATCGCTTTCCGAAACGGCGGCAGATGATCCTTTTAAGTCTAAACTATCACTTATCACTGTCACCTCAACACCATTAGGCACTGTAAATGAATTAGGAACGAGCATAAAGCACAACCTCCCTTCCACCTTACCCAGCGTCCACTTGCTGTGTTGAAAGAGGTGCTGCCATTCGTCCCACGTCAGCGTTCTCCACCTGTTTGGCTTGTTGCCTCCATTGGAGATGGCGTTGTAGACGCCCCAATCGGCCTTGGCGTAGTCGCCCGTCAAATTGTTGTCTGCACTTCCACCTGGGTTATAGTCCTCATCATCTATTGAAGAGGACACTGGTTGGTAGGCGTTCGCACCACTGTTCCATCCGCTCGTTCCCCAACCGAAGAGGTCGATCCAACCGAGATCGGTTCTGAAGAGATCAATCCAATCAGGATTAGGATCTCCAATGTACTGATTGTCCTCTCCAAGCACATCCCATTGGTTCTCCGCAAACTGCCAGATGCCGGCAACCTCCGACGCACTATCGAGAACAGCATGCGTGCCTTTCGTGGCGAAGAACTGCAGGTTGCCTTGCGAGAAGTAGACCGAATCCGTTTCAGAAACCTTATAAGCGAAAGCACGGATTGCTCCGTTTTTCTTTGTGAGGAAACTGTCGTAAACTGCAGTATAGACTAATGTTTTTCCTGCTATGTTGCTCCCGTCGACACTCCAATCTTTAAAGTAGTAGTTGTATTCTGCTGTAGAGGCACGCATTGGTTCTGCCACCGTTACCACAGAGTCGTAGGCGCAATTGTCAACTTTTGCGAACAACGTGTCGCAGTTGTAATACAAGCGAGTGTAAAAAATCTTTTCTGAGTCGTAAACCGCAGTGTAGATGATTGTGTCGCTCTGTATTTTGCCCTCATCGCGCAGCCACTCTTTAAAGGTGAAAATGCTGTCCTTGGTGATAATCGGGAGGACGGAAACCTTCGGCTCGTAGTTGTACGCTGCGACGGTGTCCTTCAAGACTTCGCCGTTATAGTCCACAAATCTGTACTTGTAGTGGATATAAGTGCTGTCGAGGGTGTAGGTCGCATCGCCCACCACCACTGTCAACTTCGGGTTCCAGAAGAAATCGTAGGTTTTGAGGCGGAGATCCTCCCTCACCGGCAACTCGCACTCGGGCATCGTGCCATAATCATACTTTTGGGCAGAAACCACGGTTTTGCCGTCCATAAAGGTGATGAGGTAGCGAAGCGTGTCTAACTGGAAGTTGACGCTGTCCACATTCGCAGTCGCGGCGTACCAAGTGTCTGCCCCGCCCTTGCGGACCACATGCATACGCTGCACTTTTTTACCATCGACGTCGTCGTCGCTGAATTTAACACTGTCCACGCTGTTCACAGCGGTGTTCCAAGCGTCCCCTTTCTGGTGCACATACATACGCATCTCCGTCTTCACCGCTGCGAAGAGAACTGCGAAGCATACGACTAACGCCGCACCAATGGTCAAGAATCTCTTAGTCATCTTTTGTTATTGTTTAATATTTCTCATCACCATTTTCCTAAATTCCCCCAATTTCCCTAGTTTATTACACTATACAGAATCTACGGACTATTTGAGTGCGAAGGTAAGGAAATATTTTCAAATCGATGGTTGCTTTCACTCCAAAAGTGCGGCGGCGTTTTTCCGCAGTTGCGTGCGTACGTATGCGCCCGCCTCGGTGGTGTCGGTCCAGTGGCATTGCTCGGCAGCGTGGGGGCGCAGAAGTGCGGAAGTTTCGTCAATGTCGCTGTAACTCCAGTTTGCCCAGCTCAGTTTGTGGCGGTTCATCCACGCCATCCATTCATCACATTCGTGGGTGAAGACGCCGCCGTTGCCGTCGGCTTTTGAGAGTCCGAACTCACTCACAAATATCGGCAGACCCAAGGCAAGGGCTTTATCCGCACGACTCCGCAATGCCTCGCCGTGCGTGCCTGCATAGAAGTGCAAGGCATAGAGCAGATTTTCGTATGGCAACGGGTTGGTGGCTGCCACATCCACATCCTGGCTCCAGGTGGGCGTACCGCAGATGACCACGGCGTGCGGGTCTACCTCACGAATGGCGGGAATGATGACCTCGGCATATTGCCGCACCCTGCTCCAAGTAACATCAACGCCATTAGGTTCGTTGCAGATTTCGTATATCACGTTGGGTTTCCCCTGGTGGGTGGAAGCCATACGGCGGAAGAACCGGAGTGCCTCGGTAGTAGTGGCGTTGGGGTTGCCGCTGCCCTCGTTCAGTATGTGCCAGTCGATGATGCAGTAGATGCCCAACCGCACGCAGAAGTCGACGATGTGGTCGATGCGTTGGTCGTACTCGCCAGTGCCGAGCCACTCGCCACGGCAGTATCCGCCCCACTCATGCGTGTAGACGGCAATGCGAAAGAGGGTGATGTGCCAGTCGCAGACTAATGCAGTGAGCGACTGCTCATTGTAGGTATGAGGGTTGCGTGCGAAGTTGTGCGTGCTGACGCCGCATAGTTGTATGGGCGCACCCGATTGATTCACCAAACGTCCGTCCTTCACCCTCAGGTGTCCGTTGCGGCAAACAAAAGATTGCGGTCTCTCCATCGGCTTAAATTCTTTCTAAAATGAAATTGTTCATCATCATCCAGACAAAATACCTGGCGAATTTGCCGAGTGCCATAAAAAGCGTAACCCAGCGGATGTCCGACCGCAGGAAGCCCAACGCCACATTGATGCAATCGCCCACAATAGGCAGAAACGAGAAGAAAGCCGCCGCAGCACCCCACTTTCGCACGCGCTGCTGCATACGCTCCACTTTCGCGGGTTCCATCCGCAGGTACTTCACAATCCACTCAATTTTTCCGATGCTGCCTAACCAGTAGCAGGTAAGACCGCCGAGCGTGTTACCCACCGTGCCGTAGACGAGGCATAGCGTAGGCGACGCCCCCGAAACCAACAAACCCGTCAGTATCAATTCGGAACTGAAAGGGAGGATAGTGGCAGAAAGAAACGCTGCAATGAAAAAACCCAGATAGCCGTATTGGGCGAGGAAATCAACCAAACTCATACGTCGGGAAGAAGAGGAATAAAAGCGACACCGCAATGAAAAGCCCCCAAAGTATTTTAGAAAGGAGGTTGTAGAACGAAGAAAAACAATGCCCCAAGATAAACGATGAAAAGAACAGGAAGAGCGGCAACACCACACCGGTATCCGCCGGACCAGCGACCATCAGCACAGCGGCAAATATAAAATTCATACAGATGAAACCCACCTCCTGGCGGCTCTTGATGTTCTGGTGGTCGCTCACCACCATGATGCGGAGCATCGCAAAAAACGTCAGCGCAGTGAGGAAAATCAAGTAGAGAATGGTGGTGTCGCTCACAATGCTCCATATAGGAGATAGGCCATTATTGTAGGCGGCGAAATAGCGCAGCATAAGCGGCAGCTTGTCTGAGAGCATCAACCCCAACGCCGTATAGAAGGGCGGAATGACTATTCCGAAAAGAAACGCAAGCGTCCCCCTTGTAGAGAGTTGCTTTATCTGATAGAGGAAGACGAGAAGTGGCAATATGAAGACCAACGAACTGAGAGCGAACAACATAGAGATGCCGAAGAGCAGCCCGATATTGAAAATGGTAACCGACGGGTTGTTGGCAATCCCTTCGCAAAGCCGGAAACAAGAGAAATGCAGCAAGGCGAAAAGCAGCATCAAAATAAGGCCGAACGGCAACGGGTGCGGACGCATCACCAACGAGATGATGACAATGGCGAAGAATGCCGGCAGCAGCGTCCGCACAGGGATGAACGGGAACATCTCATTCATCCGCACCATAGCATACGCCACACCGAGCATCAGCACGCCCGAGATGACGGTTACGGGCATCGACGAGAAATCGGACGGCGGATTGAGGAAAAACGCCAGCGGCGAAGTCCCCATAATGAAACTCTCCACCGACAGGAACGTGCGGCCCGAACCCACAACACCGCTCCACAGCAGACCGAACACCAAAAGGCAGACGAAGATATTCGCTGCCTTGGGTCTGATCATATCTGCGTATTCGCGGTACTGCATATCTGCGGTTTTATTCCGACAAGCGGTTCGTTACTTGATGAGTCGCTTCAAGTCTTGCCCGATGTCTCGTCTGAAATATTTTTTCTCGAAGTCGATTTTCTGGATGCTCGCATAGGAGTGTGCCAAGGCATCGTCTATCGAATTTCCGTAGGAACTGACCGAAAGGACGCGACCGCCATTGGTAACAATCTCGCCGTTTTGCAGTTTCGTGCCAGCGTGGAAGACAATGCTGTCCGTTACATTCTCCAGTCCGGAGATGACCTTTCCTTTCTCGTACGACTCTGGATAGCCGCCGGAAACCATCATCACCGTTATGGCAGTGCGAGGGTCTTCCTCCATCACCTTTGCGCCGAGCGTCTGGGTGGCGACACCCTCGAAAAGGTCCACCAAGTCCGACTTGATGCGGAGCATCACGGCTTCGGTTTCCGGGTCGCCCATACGCACATTATACTCAATCACCATCGGCTCGTTTTTCACATTGATCAAGCCCAAGAAGATGAATCCTTTGTATTCGATGTTCTCCTCTTTCAGACCTTTCACGGTAGGGATGACGATGCGTTGCTCCACTTTCTCCATAAAAGTTTTGTCAGCGAATGGCACTGGCGAAACTGCGCCCATACCGCCGGTGTTCAGCCCGGTGTCGCCCTCGCCGATGCGCTTGTAGTCTTTTGCCACAGGCAGAATCTTGTAGTTGTCGCCGTCCGTCAGCACAAACACGGAGCACTCGATTCCCGAAAGGAACTCCTCAATGACGACGGTAGAGCTGGCGTTGCCGAACTTCCCGTCGAGCATATTTTTCAACTCCTGCTGCGCCTCCTTCAGGTTGTCGATGATCAGCACGCCTTTGCCGGCTGCCAATCCGTCGGCTTTCAGCACGTACGGGGCGTCTAAGGAAGCGAGGAACTGCACGCCTTCTTCAATCGTCTGCTTGTTGAAGCTCTTGTAGCGTGCGGTCGGGATGCCGTGGCGCATCATGAACCCTTTGGCAAAGTCTTTGCTACCCTCCAACTTCGCGCCTTCCTTAGAAGGACCGATAACGGGGATGGACTTCAGCTCGGCATCGTTGGCAAAAAAATCGTAGATACCATTCACCAATGGATCTTCCGGACCCACCACTACCATTCCGATTTTATTCTCCAAAGAGAATTTTTTGATGGCGGGGAAGTCGTTAGCAGATATGTTAACATTCTCGCCAACAGAGGCTGTTCCGCCGTTTCCCGGTGCGATAAACAGTTTATCTACTTTTTTGCTTTGGGCGATTTTCCAGGCCAGGGCATGTTCGCGGCCGCCGGAGCCTAATAACAAGATATTCATAATGTTTCTTTCTTATCCGATAATGTTTTCCTCTGAGAGGAGTTCAAATTTGTAGCCCTCTTTTTTCAAGAACTCAATGGCTTTCGGCAGGGCGTACCGAAGGTTCTTCTCGGCTTTGAGCGAGTCGTGGAAGACGATGACGGAGCCGTTCCTCGTGTATTTTTTCACGATTTTCAGCACATCCTCGCCACTAAGTTTGTTGTTGTAATCGCGCGTTACGACATCCCAAAACACAATGTGGAACTTGGTTCGCAGCAACATAAACTGCGTGTACCTGAAAGTGCCGTGCGGTGGGCGGAACAAGTTGCTGTGAATGAATTCACGCGCCTTATCCACATTATGGATATACCGCCACGAGAAGTTGGTGAAGCCCGCAAGGTGGTTGAAGGTGTGGTTTCCCACTAAATGGCCTGCCGCCAGCACTTGCTTGTAGACCTCGGGGTGCTTCTGCACGTTCTCGCCCACGCAGAAGAACGTGGCTTTGATGCCATGCTCGCGGAGCAGTTCGAGGACGTAGGGCGTAACCTCGGGTATGGGGCCATCGTCGAACGTCAGGTAAACGGTCTTCTCCTCTTTGGGCAATCGCCAGATTGTCTTGGGATAGATTTTCCGGACGAAGGAAGGTACTTGCTCAATTAACATCTTAGAAGGCTGTTTCCTGGTTCGCGATTACATTCATTTCCCATTCGTTTCCTCGCTATGGCAAAGTCAAGTAAACTTGACCTTGCGCATTAGCGTAACGGGAATGTTCTCTTTCCGGCTATCAATTCCATTTTTTATAAATGTTCATGAATCGCTGGTAGTTACTTAGTTCCTCGTCTGTCGCCTTGTTCAAAGCCTGTTTGATTTGGACAATCTCGGAATAGATGGATAGCTGCTCCGTAAAATCGTCCAAAACGTTTGAAAGGAGTACCGGCTTCAGATTCGAGAACCACTCGAGGTATTGCAGCGAGTTCACCTCCATTTTGTCGAGGATGACAGACGCCTTCTCCTCCTGCTGCAAATCGAGATATTGCTGTGCCATCATTAGGCAAGCGGTGGTGTATGGCACCTGAGGCTCAGGCAGCACTTTCTGGCAATAATCCAAGGCCTCCAACGCTTTCTGGCGTTTCACGGCAGCCACGGCACTGGCTTTCACGCTGTCTACATTGGCGGCGCGCTCGTCCAACTTCTGGATGAGTTCGGCACGCGGCGTGTTGGCAGGGCAAGCAAGGAAATCGGCTGCGATGGCAGGAGCGAGGGCGAGCATCGTAGAGTCGGAATAAGCGGACTCGTTCAGCACACGCTCGTTGTTGGAGTATGCGCGGCAGAAGCTGCGGAACCCTTGAAGTCCGCCACGACGGGTAGGAGCCTGGTTCAACGCCCACTTCAACGCCTCGCAGAAATCCTTCTGCATCTCGGCACGGCGCGCCTCGGTGATCAGTGCGTCGGACAAGCGGACAAACATATAGCGGAGCGTAGAGGTCATACGCAGATTGTTTTCGTCCAAGTAGATGTCCGGATTCTCTGCGATTCCGCCCCACTTGAACTTGTGGAGCATATTGTCGTAGGTGCGCTCAGTGTTCACGTATTCGCCTCTACCCAACGGGCCGTCGGTCATTGGCATCACGCGGTAGGCCATACCCTCAAGTGAGAGGTACTTTTGAAGTCCGAGGTAACTGTCGCTTCCCACGGTTACGGCAAAGTAGATTGGGCGTTTCCAGTTGTTGTTTTGGAGCAAATCCATAATCATCAACTCATGTTTTCCGAGGTAACTCTTCGATGAGAGATCCATTCGGAGCTGGTCCACAATGCGGTGTTTCTGGTTAGCGTCCACCAAACCGGTGGCAATCACGCTATCCTTGTTCACTGGCAAATAGAACTTCTTGGAAGGCACGAAGTAAATCTCATCATCCCTGAAAGGGTTGAATTGTGCGTACTTCTTCGGATTCTTCGCCACGTCCAAAGCCATACTCACCTCCAACTCTGGGATGCTTGGCGAAAGGTAAGCGATGTCTAACCGCCCATTCATATAGTCCTTCGACTCCAACGAAAGCGGAAGCGGCGACGAGGTGTAGGCTTGTCGTTTCATCTGGTCGACGTACCAGCCCATCTGCAAGTAGCTCAGGTTTGCCACCCGGGCATCTGTGCCGACGCCCTCCACCTCCTGGTTATACCAGAGCGGGAATGTGTCGTTATCTCCGTTGGTGAAGATAACCGCGTTTGGCTCCAATGAGAGGAGGTAGTTCTGACCGAAATCGCGGCAAGTGTAGCGTTTTGAGCGGTCGTGGTCGTCCCAGTTCTGCTGCGCCATAAGTGCAGGCACACCTAAACAGAGCAGGGTGGCGAGTGTCGCTGCGATGCGCTTGTCGAGGAACTTGTCGAAGAGCCTTTCCACATACAGCACGCCAAGACCAATCCAGATGCAGAATGCGTAGAACGAGCCGGCGTACGCATAGTCTCGTTCTCTCGGCTGGTATGGCGTTTGGTTCAGATACAAGATAATGGCCAATCCCGTCATAAGGAACAGGATGAGGGTGATCACGAAACTTTGGTCGCCTTCCCTCTTGCGTGTGAATTGGTAGAGGATACCGAAGATACCCAATAAAAGTGGCAGGAAGTAGTAGACGTTATGTCCCTTGTTATTCTTCAACTCGTCAGGCAAAGTGGATTGGTCGCCCAACCGCCAGTTGTCGATGAAGTCGATGCCGCTCACCCAGTTGCCGTGGAGGATTCCGCCGTGCCCCTGGATGTCATTCTGCCGCCCGACGAAGTTCCACATGAAATAGCGGAAATACATAAATCCCACTTGGTAGGAGAGAAAGAATCGGAGGTTTTCGCCAAAGGTTGGCACCACCTTCGTCTTGGTTTCGCCCATAGAGGTGTATTGCACCTTCCGTCCCGTGATGTTACCCCACTGCTTGTAGGCCTCAACGTGGGAAGGCTGCTTACTGTACATACGTGGGAAGAGCATACAAAGGTCGTAGTTGTACTTCTTCTTATGGTCGTAAGCCTCGTAGGAGTCTGGCTCGTTCTCATTGGTTTTCACCTTTTTAGCATAGATGGCTTCACCCTCCGTGATATCCACTTCCCAGCCGAGGCTCGTCTTCTTGCGTTTCAACTCCGAAGCGTAGCTTTCGCCGTAAAGCAGCGGCGTGTCGCCATACTGCTCGCGGTTCAGGTAACTCTTCAAGGCGAAGACGTCGTCTGGCGAGTTCTGGTCCATCGGCGTGTTGGCAGCCGAGCGGATGATGACCGTGGCATATGTGGAATAACCCAAGATGATGACCGTGCAACAAAGCAGAATGGTGTTGAGCAACGGCAGACTCACATTGTCGCGTTTCTTATACATAAAGTACGCCAACGCGACGGTCAACAGCAATCCAACGGCAATCGGAAGTCGTCCGCCAAGGAACGGGATTCCCAGCAGAAGGATGGCAGATAAGAATGCAATGTACGCCTTCAGATTAGAATTCTTCAGAGCGTTCGTCCTCGACACAGTCGTTGGAGCCTTGTTTTCAGATGTTTCGTAGATTCCCCACACGAGGCAAGAGAGCAGCAAGAGGGCGTAGACAATCGTCCCGACATTGAAGCTCGATCCCAACACATTGACGAAGAAGAGTTCGAACCAGCCTGCCACCTCCACAAATCCCGGCACAATGCCGTAGAGAATCAACCCGAGGATGACGCACGAAACGATCAGCGTTACGAACGTTCCTTTGGCGGTTGGTTCATACTTCTTATAGTAGTATACGAGTGCGAGTACCGGAATGGTCAGCAAGTTCAGCAAGTGGACACCGATGGAGAGTCCCATCAGATAGGCGATCAGCACCAACCAGCGGTTGGCGTAGGGCTGGTCTGCCACATCCTCCCACTTCAAGATAGCCCAGAAGACCACGGCGGTGAAGAGCGACGAGTAGGCGTAAACCTCGCCCTCGACGGCAGAGAACCAGAACGTGTCCGAGAACGTGTAAGCCAACGCACCCACCGCACCGGCACCCAAGATGCCAATGGTTTGCCCGAGGGAGATATCCGTCGAACCGAGGGTTACCAACTTACGCGCCAAGTGCGTGATTGTCCAAAAAAGGAACAAGATGCACAATGCGCTGCAGATGGCGGAGAAGCTGTTCACCATCATTGCCACATGGCTTTGGTCGGACGCGAAGAGCGTGAAGAACTTTGCGGTGAGCATAAAGAATGGCGCTCCCGGTGGGTGTCCCACCTCCAATTTATCTGCTGTTGAAATAAACTCTCCGCAGTCCCAGAAACTGGCTGTTGGCTCGATTGTCAGCAAGTAGGTTACCGCCGCAATGGCGAAAACAACCCAACCGACAATGTTGTTTAGCAATTTGAATCGCTTCATTTGAAGTTTTTTCTTGGTTTACTTATTTACTAACCCCCACCCTAAGGTGGAAGCATAAAACATCAATTTGCAAATATAGTCAAAAATAGTATTTGCAGGGGAGATTTTGAGTGGAAAGGGAACAACATTGCTCTATATTCCTCCATATAAACCATTTCCACCAAAGGCGCATCTCACTTCATCTACCCAAACAACAACCTTTCGCGAATATTTCGTGTACACTTTTCTCATCAGTTTCTCCAACTGATTGCACTTTGTCACAGGATGCCCCTCTAAGTTCTAAGCTCTATTCTCAAAAACACAAAACACGGGTTCCAAAGGAAGCCGGACTGGCTGTTCCCAATCCGACTTCCTTTGCGTCCTACCTCATATTACTTGTAAACAACAGCAATCGGTTCGCGATATTCGCCTCACTCACACCGCCATCGAAGTCGAGCGACAGCATGTTGAGTTGCGGATACTCTTTCTTGAGTTTCTTCTCGATTCCTCTCGCCACAATGTGGTTGGCAATACATCCGAACGGCTGCATACTGATCACATTGTTACATCCGTCTTTGATGAAGGCAATCACCTCCGCTGGCAACAACCATCCCTCACCAAACTGAGCCGACAGACTGACAATGTCTTTCGCATACTCACTAATCGTCTTAATATCCTGCTCTGGCGTATAGAACTTGAACTGTGAAGCCTCTTTCTCCAACTTCTTCATGATGCGACGAATCAGACTATATGCCATATCCATCACTAATGGTGGCACTTTGAAGCGTTTCACGAAGTTCTCACGGTTAAACTTGTAGTTCACGAACGCACGGAAGAAGAAATTGTGTACCGTCGACGGAATGACCTCCACACCGTGTTCCATCAACCAATCTGGCACATAGCGGTGGGCATACGGATTGAACTTCAAGAAGATCTCGCCCGTGATACCAGCCTTCGGATAGACTCTGTCTTCGTAGATTGGAACGGCATTGAACGCTCTCGCAGCCTCTCCCGTCAACTTCAACAATCCTTTTGTATCTCCCTTCTCAACCAACGGTTTCGCCTTGTCCAAATAGAGGTCGCGCAACTTTCTCGCTTCTCCCTTATTCTTCTCGCGGACGGCTATCGCATGGTAGAAAATAGACAACCAGTCACCATACATTGTTGCGTAGACGATGAGCGGTGCTGCCTTCAACAAATTCAACTTGAAGCCCGGCTGATCTTCTGTATTGTCCGTTCCTCCGATTCCGATTACAGGAACTTGTGAAAGTCCGGCATCCACAATCGCTTTACGGATCAACGGTGGATAGTTCGTAGCACGACATTGTCCCAACTGAGTTACTGCCACTGCCACTTTATCCAAATCATATTTGCCAGACTGCAATGCCTTGATCAAGTCGCCCACAATCAATGTCGCAGGGTAGCAAACTTCATTGTTAGAATATTTCAAACCGATATCGTTCGACTCAGCATTACTCAACGGCAAAGAGACGAGATTGTAGCCTGCCCATTTAAATGCCGCTGGGAAGAGAGGAGATAGATATTCCGTGAAGAACGGTGCCAAGATGGTGCGCTTCTCATTATCGCCCACCTCAAAACGCTTCGGCTTCACAAAATCCTTCACCTCAGTCGTCTCCTTGGCATCGAATTTCAAACTCTCGATGAGCGAACGAACTCTCAACTTCATAGAACCAACATTGTTGATATCGTCAATTTTCAACAATGTCAATGGTTTGCCGTAGCGGTTCAAAAGCGAACGAACTTCGTCTACGAAGAAAGCGTCTGGTCCACAACCGAATGAGGTCGTCTCCACAAAGTGGACGTTGCGTCCCTGACGTGCCACCCACTGCGCAGAATTCAAAATTCTGTTTACGAATGACCATTGCTTGATTATAAATGCCTCCTGTTCGCCATTGTTCGTTTTCCTCGTAATCTCCTCAGTTACAACGTCTACGCCCATCTGTGAGATCATCTCGGAGATCTTATGCTGCACCAATGGGTCGGTGTGGTATGGACGGCCTGCCAAGACGATGGTCATGCGACCTTCCTTCTGCGATTTCTCAAATGCCTCTTCGTTGATCTTGCGAAGATTCAAACCAAACTCGCTATATGCCTTCAACGCCTTGTCGTGCGCATTCTTGATCACCTTTTTAGGCACGCCCAACGTCTCCATGTATCTGTACAACTGCTTCAAAAGCAACTCATCGTCTTTGAATGAGATGACAGGCGAATCAATCGGAATTTCTGACTCGATGGCACTGTTCACCACCTCTGGATAACCGATGATGATAGGGCAGTTGAAACTGTTGGCAACAGACTTGTCCTCCTCCTTCTCGTAAACCACGCGTGGGAAGAAGATTCTGTCTACACCTTTCTGCTGTAATTCGTAGATGTGGCTATGCACCAATTTGGCAGGGAAACAGATGTTATCCGACATGACGGAATGGACACCCTTCTCATAGTTGCGATAAGTCGATGTGGATGAAAGTACCACCTCGATGTTACACTCCGTGAAGAAAGTGTGCCAGAATGGGAACTCCTCATACATGTTGAGCGCACGCGGAATACCCATTTTCATCAGCGGATGAGTTAACTGAGAAGGCAACTCGGCACGGTCGAACAACTCGTGATATTTACGGTTGCTCATGTCTATGCCTGGCTTAGCATCAGCCTGACCGTTATGGAAGATCTTCTCACATTTGTTTCCAGAATAGTAAACACCTCCGTTTTTGAAGATGTATTTTGAAATCTGACAGTTGTTCTCACAACCCTTGCAAGCCAACAATTTCGTGTCGTACTCTGCCGAGTTGAGGAACGTGTCGAGTGGGGTAGCCTCTTTCTGCTGGTCGCACATACGCTTCGCATAGAGGGCGCACCCATACGCACCCATCAACTCAGGCACGTTGTTGCAATATACGGTTTTACCCGTCAGATTCTCGAACGCCTTGACGATAGAGTCGTTTTTCATCGTTCCTCCTTGGAGTACAATGTTCTTGCCAAGGTCGTCGTAGTTCTTGATTTTCAATACTTTAAACAAGCAGTTCTTCACCACCGAATAGGCAAGTCCTGCTGCAATATCGCTCACGGCATATCCCTCGCGAAGCACCTGCTTCACCTTCGAGTTCATAAACACCGTGCAGCGCGTACCAAGGTCGCATGGATCTTTACTCTGACATGCCTGGTAAACGAAATCCGAAATCTCGCAACCCAACGTGTTGGCGAATGTCTCGATGAACGAACCACAACCCGAAGAGCAGGCCTCATTGATCTCCATGTGGGTCAGCGCGCCGTTCTCCACATAGATGGCTTTCATATCCTGGCCACCAATATCGAGGATAAACGACACGTCTGGACACATATTCTTTGCTGCTACATAGTGCGCCATGGTCTCAATCATGCCATAGTCGAGCGAGTAGGCTGCCTTAATCAAATCCTCACCATAACCCGTTGAACAACCTGCCGTGATGTGGAGATCTAACTTCTCCTCCTCGCAGCGAGCCTTCAAACGCTCCAAGCCACGGTGAACGGCTTCGATTGGGTTTCCACCGTTGTGAGTATAATATTTGAAGAGAATATCGCCCTGCTCGTTGATCAGCACCACCTTGGTCGTGGTTGATCCAGAGTCGATACCCAAATAGGTCTTCCCTTTGCACTCTGCCAAGTTGACCACTGGGATGTGCATACGTTCCTTTTCACCCTTCCACTGCAAAAACTCCTCTTCGTCTTTGAAAATCGGAGGAAGAGAAACATTCGTCCTGTTGCGGTTTGGATTTGGATTCTGCACTTGCGGTTCTGGCTCTTTGCTCAAACGCTCAGTCAACTCCTTGACGTCGATAGGCTCCATGTCATTCTTGAAGAGAGCAGTACCCCACGCCGGAATGATATTGGCATTGTCAAGCACAACACAATCTTGTTCCAAATTCAGACGGAAGTAGTCTGCGATGGCTTTTCTCAGCGATCCAATAAACGTGAGCGGACCACCACAGAACAGCACTTTCGGACGAACCTCACAGCCGTGAGAGAGTGCGCTGGCAGTCTGTACAGCCACAGCCCTAAAGATAGACGCCGCAATGTCCTCTTTCGAGACGTTGCGAGCGATCAAGTTTTGAATATCCGTCTTCGAGAACACGCCGCAACGCGAAGCGATAGGGTAGATGTGAGAGGCATTTTGAGCCAACCCGTCCAAGTCTGTCACCTCGACACCCAAGCAGAGCGCCATTTGGTCGATGAAAGCACCCGTACCACCTGCGCAGTTACCGTTCATACGGAGGTCGGACACCTGACCGTTGTTCAAATATACGATTTTAGCATCCTCGCCACCGATATCGATGATCGTGGAGATTTCGGGATGCACTTTTTTAGTAAATTCAGATGCGGCAATCACCTCCTGTACGAAAGGAATGTTGTATCGCTCAGCGACGCCCAATCCGACAGAGCCGGTGATAGACAAAGTGAATTTTTCAGTTGTCAAGATGGAATTCAACTCCTCAAGAAAAGCAGCAATTGCCCCTTTGACGTTCGCTAAGTGGCGTCTGTACGACGAGTAAACAACCTCTTGTTTATCATTCAGAACGACAATCTTGGCAGTTGTAGAACCAACATCGAGACCTATTTTAAACATACCTCTTTTTTATCTTACACTTTTTTCGTTCCACCTCTGCCGCGCCATACCCGATTTCACACGCGCCTCGGCAGTAAGTGTCAAATTTTAACCAAAGGTTTCATCAGCAACAAGATTGCAGAAAAAGCCTTTGGCAAAGGTACGAAAAAAAATTGGGAGAGGGGGTATTTAGGAAGAAATGGAGAAAAATCACGGAATGTCAATTTCAATTTAATTCCTGCCAGAGTTTGTCCAGAAAAAGACATTTGGAAATGTCCTCCTACCGCTTAAGCGAACACCGTATAATATACAGTTCGAGTAATTTAGTCGTAATTAGTACTCAAACTCCAATATGTAACTCTCATCAACAGTGCATTTATCTCCATCATACAATATCGCCATACCGACATCAGACCAAACAGTATCACAAATTATTGCATATTTACCATTTTGAAAAAACAAGATTTCTTTCGGTCTAACTAATGCAAAAGGTGCGTCTATTTTTGTAAGGCCAATAGAATCGCAAATTTTATCCTCATTAGACATCACGAATTTCTCCACTATAGGTATTGTTTGAAAACTGATGTTACATAAGTTTGCCTTGAAATGTATGTAGGATTTTTGCTGTTTCTCAGTAGGGACATCACCCTTTCTGCTTGAAGTTCGAACTCTGACAGTATATTTCTTTCCCCAAAGTTCAATCTCTTCATCCTTAATCCACCCAACTCTAAATGTCAGATTTCCAAATACTTTATCTTCCATATTGCTTATCCTTTATTTCTAATTTCCGATATTCCCCCACTATGTGGAATGTTTCCATGAACCTCACGAGGCACTTTGTCCATAGTTCTACAATCAGAACGTTCATGCCAAGTATAGTTGTTTTCTCTTCTCCAAGTTTGGACATCCTCTCTCTCACATTCCTTGCTTTCCGCAAGTTTACAGTCCGCTTGATCAAAGTTTCCTCCAAGGCCGTAGCGTTCGTCTGTAAAATTATCTATCTCAACAGTGCCTCTGCTTATCTCCGAAAAATCAGGCTCTCCATCCTTAAACCGCACACCTTCGATTTTATACTCGTCTTGAATTTCCCCCCAAGTCTTTCCTTCCAGGTTTGAGTAATTTTTATTTTTGGGAATATCCTCACGATTCGGATTCCAAATAGAATTACCGACATCGCCACTCCATTCGCCTCCTGTACGCGGTATCATCTTGAAAGGAGATTCATTTCCAACCTCTTTTACAGAACTCTTTCCAATCTCTTTTACACCTTCTTGCGCCGCCGAAGCGACATCATCAAATCCAAAAGCCATACAATTTTAATTTCAAAAATTAACAAGTTTCAATAGTTTATTTTGCTCCCAATATACACCCAATTGTTCAGACATATACCTACGCAAATTCCATTGAATTTCCAGCAAGTCTTCTGAAGATTTTTCTAATCTCCGTATTTCGTCGTTGATGCCAAGATATTCTACAACCGCACGATTTGTCGCAATGTCAACCTTCTTCGTATTAATTGCATCTATCAATTTTGCTTTCGCTCCAGTTGCGCAATCTGAAACAAATATTTCATTCCTCAACTTGTCAAGTAGTGTAGCATCTATGTTCATCTTATGCTCAAGGAAAAAATCAATGAAAATCGCACTTGGTTTATAAGGCTTACTATCGTCGTCAGCAAGATTATCCCTATGCAATAACGGTTTTATGTTTTCCTCTTGCATTTCGTCTATGGTGGTAAACACAGCCTCGCTCCATCCTCTTTGCCAAACAATAGCCTCTCCTGTAGTCAATCGTGCAATTTCTGCAATTTGTTCATCTTTAGTAAGGGCCACAGAGCGACCTGCAATATCGCGATCATTTCCATCGGGAAGATTCATCACAATTTTAGTATTCGTGTTGCGAATAGCTGCTTCATCCACTGCATTAGGAGATTGATCTACGATGACGAAACTCTCGCCGTATGTTCGCATTTCTGCAATGGCAGAAGCAATCATCTCAACGGATTTTCCCTGCATATTTGCACCCTCCTGATTTTGTTGCTTAGACACACAAGGTAGAATACAATGCGCTTCTTCCAAAACCGTTACATGTTTCAATGCGACATCTTTATCATCTTCGTTTTGCGACATTCGCCACTCCGTCAATCCTAAAACAATCAAAGCCATTAATAAAGAGCGTGTTTCACTTGAGGCAATATAATGCAAATCAACAATCACATTTTTGTCATATAACTCTTCATAAGACATTGAAGAAGAAGATAGAATCGAAGAATAAACGCCATTAGTCAATGATTCTAATCGGGTTTGCAATGCTCCTACATAGTCACCTTTGGTGTCTGCCGAATACTGAGAAGAAGATATGATACGTTTCAGTTGTAGCACAACATCTGCAATAGTAGGAAACATTTGTCTTTCAAATCGACAAACCGATTTAGTCAAGTCCCAGCCACAGGCCTCATATGCCGAAAGAATTGAGTTCTTTAATACAGCAGGCATTGCGGCATACATTGGCCAACATACGCCAAAAATTTCTACTAATCGCTCTACATGCTCAATCACCTGCACTCCTTTAGGAAAAGCGAAAGGATTAATTCGTAATAGGTGCTTCTCATTACAACGTGTAGTATAAACAGTAACATCTTTCCGACCGCCAAACACTTTACGGTAATCCCCTTTTGTTGGTTCAACAATCAAGACACTTTTGTTCTGTTTAAGGAATTCGTCTATTAGCAAATACACGGCGTTTGATTTTCCACTTCCTGTTGATCCTGTCACAAACACATGTTTGCTCAACTCTTCAATATCAAGCCTGACTTCCTTTTTTGACTTTTCACCCAAATGTGTAACAACACCAATACGCATAGACTCTCTTTCGTTAGATTCATCATCACGCTTTCCATTTATATTACGTCCGAAAGTAGCGCACTCTCTGACTTCTACGCCAGGGACAGATGATTGAGGCAAAGACATTTGCACTGCCAATTCTTTACTTGTAACCGTAACACCAGCAGAAACATCAATACCCTCTACACAGAAACGAGGATTACGCATGTCCCGCAAGTATTCCAGCAAAAAATCAGATTTTTCTTTATCCCAAACATTGACAGCCGACACGTCTAAATCAGACCCTTCGCCCGTTACGCAACCTTTATAAATATGAGCAAGTTCTCGAGAAGTTGATTCCTTCGGAGAAATAAAATAAGTTCCAACTGACCATAAGCCAAACGGAATACCATTGGTCAAGCGCTTCGTATGTCGCTCCAACAATTCAATCTCCTTTTTTATATACGCATTAGAAAAAATTACTTGGCGTGTCATTCCTGAAGTTCTGCTTTCATTTGTTCCTGAGGCCTCACTTTTTGAGTGTTGATTTGCTTCTGATGAGCCTTTACCATAAGAATTGGAATTATCGCTATGCTTTCCAGACTGTTGCGTATATTGCTGACCGATCGTATCGGAGCCACCATAACTACCTCCGGCGTAAACAGGACCAAAACCACCACCCGCCATAGTATTCCAGTTAGACGAATGACTTTTGCTCTCCCCCTGACTATAACTTTCATTTGTACCTTCAGTGTGGGTAACTGTTTCCGACAAAGAATTTGTTATCGTTTCGCCAATTGTTTTTGTAAGTGTATTCGACACTCCTTTTGTTTCGCTTTCACTAAAACTATTTTGCCATTGTGCGAAAGGGCTTATAGTATCTTGCAACGCACAATAAGCCTTTATCATATTCTGAGTTTTCGCTTGACTCACATTATCGGCAATAAACATAGCGGTAAACTTTGGAATCGCTAATGTAGCATCAATAAACTTCTCTATTCCTTGCACAAAGTTATCCTTCTTGTCATCTCGCAATGAAGCCACTCCCGAATACGTTGCCACAAAATGATTTTTATCCTCTTGAAAAAATTTCTTATTCCCTTCATAATCACTTTTTACGCCAGGAAGGTAACCCTTCATTGCATTATCTAACAAGCGTGACGCTTCGTGCTCATCTCCGGTAAAGTCCCTAACACCAAGGTATATCTCTATGTCATTATGACCTTTTTTGTCTTTCTTTTTATCTACAACAAGAACGACATTTTTAGCCACATCATGCAATGCAGTATACAACATTGACAACTGATCTGGGAAGAAAACGCCCTTGTCTATCACGATTCGCGTTATTTTATAGAAATCCATTCCCGTCTCTTTCCCTGAGCATTTCTCTATCTTTGATTTTTCAAGCGTGGTAAGATAATTATGAGATACGATTGTATCAAGCAAATCTAATTTCTCCTTAATATCACCATCTTTAAGTGTTAGTTGTTTAACTTTATTAGGGCGCACTCCTTCCTGTGAAGAGTCAGTGGCACTTTTACAGTCAACAATGCCATCCGCTATGCCTGTCACTTTTCTAATATCGTACATAATGTCGTTTACAAATTAAATGAAGACAAGAAATCGTTTGATGCTTTTTCTCCTTGATCAAGCCATTTCGATAAGTCTTCAATCATACCGTTAACGAGCGCATCCTTTTTCCTCTCAATGGCTATTTCATATTGATTCCGTTTTACTTCCCACTCTATACGGTTTTGCTTTTGTGATTTAGCACTTTGAATTTTTGCAAATACCAATGTGAGTATTTCGGCTGCAAGAGCAACCCATACGTTGTTTGAAACACACAAACCAATAGCAACACAAGTTCCCACACCCAATATTATTTTAGGGTACAAATTATTTGACGATGGGTCGTATATGGGTTCTTCTGGTATACAGAAATGTTCCTCTTTTACGATTAAAGGATTTTCTTTTATCCACTGCAACATACGTGATTGGTATCCTGTAGAATAGTCTACAAAAGCACCCAGCGTAGTCGTATCTTCTATTTTAAAACTACCTTTTGTGTATTTATCAACAATACTAAAGATGTAGTTCTCTAATATTTTCTCCGCAATATCTTTTGCCTTTTCTGAAAAATACCGAAGGTTATCTTGCAACTCAACCTCTCCCATTTTCATAATGTCACAAAACAGATTCTCCGCTGTTTCGTGTATCTTTTTATTTAATTCACACTTCTCTATCATAGACTCAAACCTCCATCTTTTTTAGGAAATCAACGAGTTTTTGTACTTCCGTTCGCTTGTTTTCCAGTCTTTTTTGTTTGTCTTTTCGCTCGTCTTCTGTACCATTTAATTTGTCAAGCCGTTTTTTCGTAGCCTCCGTTTTCTCTTGGATATTCTTATCAACTACACGAAAGAATTCTTTGGCTTTTTCGTCAGTTTCATTTATAAAAGACCGCGACCATTCACGACCTTCCTTCACTACCAATGCAGTAAATTCTCTACGTTTCTTGTCAAAATCTACCACATCTTTGGTGTAAGGGTACGTAACCTTTGTTTCGTCTCTTGAAAAAGTATGTTCTTTTACAAGTACTTCCACTGGCTTAGACTTATCCGGAATTTTTGAAGTAGCATTTTTTTCCGCTTCGCGCTCTAATGCACCCAAATCTAATGTTTTAGATATGGAATTTTCATTTCCAAAAACATTTGAATGGTCTTTGAAATGGTCTTTGAAACGATCTATTAAACCCTGAAAAAACTTTCTTTCTTTTTCAAGTACATCGTCAATAATTTTTAAGTACTCCGTACGGACTTCACTAATTGACTTCTTCTGAGACAATTTGCCCAATTCATCGTCAATAAATTTAAATTTTTCCTTGATTGTTGCTGGAGATGTCTCCCTCCCAAGCTCCCCCAACGCGGTGTTTAATTGTATCTTTTCCTCATCTACATTTTTTTTTTGCCTTTCTATTTCTTCCCTGCCACTACAGGTTGCTTTAATATCATTATTTAGCCGCTCTCCGTATACCTTGCACTCATACGCAATTGTTCCCATCAATTCTTTAAACGCCTGTTGCTTTTCATCTTTAAGAAACTCATACAGTCTCCTTTGCAACTTCTCATAATTAGCAATTTCTCTAACCTTGTCAAAAAATATGGAATTAGACGTTTCTATCTCACCCTCATCAAGTTCATCGTATACCGTACCTAAAAGTCTTTTCAATGCTTTCCAGTCATTCTCAGTCCATCCCTCAAGTTGATTTTTCAAACATACTCTTCTTGAAAAATCTCTTCCTGAATTTTCCGCATCAAATAGAAACCGTTGAAGTATGCTGTCCACGTAAAATATGTTTTTTTCAGGAATACCCAGTTTTTCACCAAAGAGATTTCCTGCTCGTTTCAGTACACCATCTTTATTATCCAAAAATTCAGTATTGGCGGCATGCGTTAGAACAAAGAATAGTCGACCATTTGCCAATTTCCCCAATGATTTGGCAACATCCATTGCAAATTCATTTGCACTTTGGTCTTGAATGTTCTCAGCACCATTATGCAAAAGAATAACAGCATCCACCTCTTTCCGATTTATATCATTTTGAGTTCTCTTGGTTAAGAGCTCTTTTGTTGCATCTTGTATTCCTCCAATGGCTCCTATTCCCGGAGTGTCCACTATACGCCAACCCTCATACTCTTTCGGGAGTTGTAACTCAATTACGACCTCTTTGGCAATCCTGAATTTTGGATTTTTTGCCACATAGTCACGCCACAGTTTTTCATCTGAATGGGTTCCTGTCTTTTCTTCTATGCCAGCCTTTTTCTTCAATATCTCTTCAATTCCGTCCCCACAAGAAATAAGACAATTTATATCATTGATAGGGAGCATATCATATTTTTCTGGCACTTTTACAAGGTCAGTCAACTTATCTGCGAATCCTTCCGTAAACGCCTCTTTATGCCCATCTGCAAACGTCACTTCCATTCTTCGTTTGTCCGAAGAAACTATCCATGTTATTCCGCTCGTTGTTTGGAAGTGTCCTGTTGGCAATAGATTTTCGCCTATCAAGCTGTTAATAAATGTAGACTTTCCTGCGCTCATTTTTCCTGCCACCGCTACCGTAAAATATCCATTAAGAAACGGTTGGGCTAAACGATGAATGGTCTCTGAAAAGCCTGCATCCTCCCATTCAATCTTCTTGCGAAGATCATCATATTGCGAAACTGCATCTTTCACAACACCTCGCAATTTCATAAAATCGTTTTTTACCTCCATATGTACTTACTAAATTCAACTTTCCTTTGCGCAGCCCAATAGCCACGTTCACATAACCACACAAAAAAAGCGTGAACCGCCGTTGTCCGATCCACACTCTGAGGCCGTGAGATTGCCTATACTGCTGAACGAACAACAGTATAGCCCACGCTGATATGAACATACCTTGCGAAATACTTAATACGCAACTTTGCGCCCTATCGGGACACATCAAGTGCATACAAGCGTCTCCACAAATGGATATAATCACACCCGGGGCATCTACCGTTGCTATGTTCAAGGTAGTATCAATTCAGAAATTTCTCACGTTTCAGAGTGTCTGCTGAACCTAGCGTCTG
>CAVGRN010000011.1:0-56739 GCA_963631545.1 Paludibacteraceae bacterium
ATGGTGCCATAGCTCAGTTGGTAGAGCAAAGGACTGAAAATCCTTGTGTCCCCGGTTCGATTCCTGGTGGCACCACACGAAGAAAGCAAGTGATTTAATCGCTTGCTTTTTTTGTTTCCTACGGACGATGACCGATCGTTCCCCGCGAACACCGCAAAAACAGACAAGGTGCGGAGCGTTTCACTCCACACCTTGCGAAACATAAAGACAAGCGTTTTTTCTTTCTGAAATAGTTTATCGCCTCACGCCTCGTAATCCATACACATGCGCACTGCGGTGAAGGGACGGACGTACGTGTTTGCCACTGCGACATGCTCGGGATGAACGGAATAGCCTTTTAGTGCGGCATAGTCTGTAAATGTGGTGTCGAGCATCACATCGGCATTGGAGGTTTCCAAACCATTAATGTTCACCTGCACGCTGAGCAATCCCGGAATGCGGTTCGCCAACCCTTCAAGACCTTTTTTGATGTTGGCTTTCACTTCTTTTTTTTGGTCGGCAGAGAGTTCGCCCTTCAACTGCCAAAGAATCACGTGTTTTACCATAAATATATGATATTTAGTTGTTTTTACCTTAATTTGTATTTTAGAAAATAGTTCCTGACTATTGCGAAGAAGCCTATCACCCCGACGAGGTTCATGCACCACGCACCCCAGAAAGCCGCTCCATAGCCGAAATGTCGCGAGAGAAGACCGCCCGCAAGGATTCCCAATCCCACTCCAATGTCCCACGACACGAGGAGCGACGAGTTGGCCGTTCCCCGCTGTGTGTGCGGCGCAAGGTTGATGAACATCGTCTGGTAGGCGGGGTACATATGTCCGTTGCCCAGCCCGACGACAAGTGCCGCCCCATAGTAGCAGAATTCGTTATGCCCGGCGGCGAACATCAGATAACCAAAGAGCGAAATGACGCAACCCACCGCCGCATTGTGCGTTACACGCCCGTGGCGCAGCGACCGCGACCCGAAAAACCGCGACAACATCAATCCGATGGAGAGCAACGCAAAGAAGAAACCCGAACCGCCCGTGATGCCCAACTCCTCCTGACCATAAATGGCAACGTATGTGGAAACAACTCCATACGAGAACGAGAGGCAAAGCAGACTGGCAGCCACGCGCCACGCCGGAATCAAGAAAAACCGATCGAGCGAGATGGGTTGCTTATTCTGCACAACCTCGCGCTTCGGAATCTTGACCCGCGAGGATATGAAAAAACCGATGAAGGAGGTTACCACCGCCAAGGAGAATATCAGGTTGTAATCGTTGGTGCTGTGGTAAATCCAAAGTGCGACGGAGGGACTGATGGCTGTCGCTACGTTGTTGCTCAGTCCATAATAGCCGATCCCCTCGGCGCGGCGCGTTGGGTGAAGAACATCTATCGCCACCGTGCTGTTCGCCACCGTTACGGAGCCAAATGGCACACCATGTAGTGTGCGCACCACGGCAAACATCAGCAAACTGCCTGCCACAATATACCCTGCGAAGAACAACGCAAAGATGAAATAACTAATCATCAACACCTGTTTCCGAGGGAAACTATCCACGATATAGCCACTAAAAAGCCTGGAAATCAACGCCATAACAACATAGCCAGACAGCACCGTGCCGATGATGTCGTTGTCTGCATTGAATGTATCTTTCAGATAGATGGGCAATAGCGGCATCAACAGCATAAACGAGAAGAAAATCATGAAGTTGCCAAGCAGGGTCTTCAGATAGTTGGCATTCCAGAGCGTTTCTTCCTTTATCTCACTTTCTTCAGTTGCCATTATACGTCAATTTCAAAAATCGTCGAAGTCGGAGTCGGAAGAGGAGGACGAGTCCGAAATCTTGTTCTTTTTCTTATCCTTCTTTTTCTTCTTCATATTACCGAAACTATAAGAAACATTGAGGTTGACGGTGCGTCCGCTCCACCACGATTCTGAGTAGAGGTAGAAGTCGTCGTCCCACGTTTCCGACTTGCGGCGGCGCGAGTCTAACAAGTCGCGCACGGAGAGTGAAACGGAGAGTTTCTTATCGAAGAAGGTCTTTTTCGCACCGAAGTTCACATAGTAGTCTGACAGGGATTTTCCCTGTGCGGTAACCTTCGGCGAGCGGTAGTTGCCTGTAAGTTCCATCGTGATGTCTTGCGGGAGGATGAACGTGGCAGAGAGTTGGGCCGACCAGCTGAAGCTGTGGCGGTCGTCAATGTCCACTTCCACGCCGTTTTCGCCTGCCTGCGGATTATTTACCCAGAATGTTCCGCCCTTCAGCAGATAATAGAACACGTTGACGCTCGTGGTGAGGTCCACCACCTTCCAATGGTCTTTCAGGAGGAGGTTGAGACCCGACGAATGGGATGTTGCCATATTCTCGTAGGTACTCATCACGGCGTCGCCCGACTGCCAGCTGTACTTCTGCACCACGTCCTGCATCAACTGGTAGTAGATGGAGGTCATAAACGTGTGTTTCTTGTCGTTGAAATTTTTCACATAGTTGAACTCGAACGAGTTGGTGAACTCGGGGTCGAGGTCGGGGTTACCGAATGTGATGTTGGTGGAATCCTCCACATTGGTGTATGGGTTGAGTGTGCGTCGCTTAGGGCGCGATATGCGGCGCGTGTAGCTCAGTTGCAACTCGTTATCCGACGAGAACTCGTAAGAGAAGAAGCAAGTCGGGAAGATGTTGAAGTAGGGATTCTTGTCCGATGTTTCGCCCGTGGTGTGCTGGGTCCACTGCACATGCGTGAGTTCGCCGCGCAACCCAGCGAGGAACGAGAACCGCCGTATTTTGTTGCCATACGATGCGTAGGCGGAGTAGACGTCCTGGCGCAGTTCAAAATCGTTGTAGAGGTTTTGTTGGGGGGTGAAGACATCCTGGCCGTTTTGCTTGATGAACGACTCCACGTCGCTTGACTGGTTTTCGATGTCTGCCTTCAAGCCTGCCTCCAATTTAGATTTGGAAGTGATGGGGTTGACATAGTCCACCTGCACGTCAAACGAGGAGTTTTTGTTGAGAGTGGTTTGCTGCTGGTCGTAGTCCGCCGCCGGGGTGGAGATCTTCAGCGAGTCGTAGTTTTTTTGCTGATAATCGCGGTCATTGTCATTGGAGTTGATGGAGTAGCCCACGGCGGCAGAGAGCGTGTGGCTGTCCGAGAAGGTGTGGAGATAGTCTAAATCGAGTTTGCCCACAAGCTTGACATTGTCCGTCAACGCATCGCGTTCCTGGAATGTAGAGAGATTGCGCCTTCCGCCGAGAATCGCACCGCGGGAGTAGTCTATCAGTTGTTCGCGCTCGCGCCGTCCGTAGGAGAACATCCCCTGTAGTCCCACCCTGTTGGCTGTGTCTATTTGG
This sequence comes from Paludibacteraceae bacterium, assembly GCA_963631545.1. Classification (GTDB taxonomy): domain Bacteria; phylum Bacteroidota; class Bacteroidia; order Bacteroidales; family Paludibacteraceae; genus UBA1181. The sequence goes on from CAVGRN010000011.1 coordinate 3,333, forward strand.
CACGACGTTCCGAGCCGGATGAAAACTGAGTTCATATTGAAGTCTGCATCGCGCACCTGGTCTATGTAGGTGGTGTCTGCCGCCTTGTAGGATTCGCGTTCCGACTTGCCTCCGCCGATGGAGCGTTTGTTGTTGTAGCCTACGCTTGCCGTGGTGGTCCATTTGTTTTTTGTTACGCTGATGTTGCCGTTCACGTTTCCACCGGGCTTACCGCCCCAGGGGTAGGTGATGCCGCCCGATACCGAGCCGAAATACGAAGATTTAGACGAGCCAGACTGTTTCAGTACGATGTTGATGATTCCAGCCGACCCCTCTGCCGCGAAACGCGATGATGGGTTGGTAATCACTTCCACTTTCTCGATACTGCCGGCGGGAAGTTGTTCGAGGATGTCGCCCTTGCTGTCATCGGTCATTCCCGAAGGGCGACCGTTGATGTAGATCTCCACGTTCTCGTTGTTGCGCACAGATACGTTTCCGTCAACATCCACTGCCACGGAGGGTATTTCTTTCAGCACTTCGCTCGCCGACATTCCATCGGCAACGGCGCTCTCATTCACCAGAAACGTTTTCTTGTCGATATCCGCCTGAAAGGAGGAACGCTTGGCAGTAACCTCCACCGCCGAGAGCAACTCGGCATCCTCTTGGACCGGAATGCGCTTGAAAACGCGATACGGACGGTCGGACGAGAGGCGCACGTTCAGCTTCTTCGTCTTAAAACCCATATAACTGATTTCGATGCGGAACGCACCCTCCGTCAGTTGCGAGAAGAGAAAACGACCTTCCAAATCGGTTACTGTCCCTTTGATTTGCTCGTTATTTTGGAAAAGACAAACATTGGCGTATGGCAGCGGCTCGTCGCTACTCTCGTCTACCACAACGCCCGAGATCTTGAAGCCTATCGCACTTGCCGTCGATGCAAAAAGCAACAGGGAAAAAATGCATAAAAACTTCCGCAACGCAACCCTGCGCTGGGTTTCCGAACTCATTGCGCCAGAAACAAACTTTTGCAGGAGCAAAACTAAAAATCCTTTGCATTTTCCCATAAACATCATTTTTGCATCAATAGGTTTATTTTCAAGTAATTACACTTCGTCCTTCGGTGTTGGAATAACATCGGAAGCAGGTGTTTCGCCCGATTGCGAAGAGTTGTCTTCTATTTTAGTAGAATTATTATTCGCATCTTCCGTGGTCGCAACATTTTCCGCCTGGGCGTTTGCTTGGTCGGTCTTCGCATTGCTTTCTTCGCTCAGTTCGTCGGCGCGCGATTTCCAAGGGCGTTTTCCGAAGATACGTTCCACATCATCTGCGAAAATCACCTCTTTCTCTACAAGGATGCTTGCCAATTGGCGCATCTTGTCGAGGTTTTCTGCAAGGATAGATTTGGCACGCTCGTACTGTTCTTCCACAAGTGATTTCACTTCTTCGTCTATCAGTTTCGCCGTTTCTTCGCTGTATGGTTTAGCGAATGCGTAGTCTGAATTTCCCGTCGAGTCGTAATAAGATATGTTTGGCAATTTATGGCTGAACCCATAGTATGCGATCATTGCGTACGCCTTTTTGGTGGTGTTTTCAAGGTCGTTGAGTGCGCCCGTCGAAATCTCGTGATACACTAATTCCTCGGCGGCGCGTCCTGCCAATGTTGCGCAGATATCGTCCATCAGGTGTTGGGTGGTTACGTGCTGGCGCTCCTCGGGCAGATACCAAGCCGCACCCAAAGCCCGTCCGCGTGGCACGATGGTAACCTTCACCAGAGGGTTGGCGTATTGGAGCATCCAACTCACAGTGGCGTGTCCTGCCTCGTGGATGGCGGTAGACTCTTTCTCCGCCTTGGTCATAATGGTGTTTTTCTTCTCCAATCCACCGACGATGCGGTCTACGGCATCCAAGAAGTCTTGTTTATCCACTTTCTTCTTCTCACGGCGTGCGGCGATCAGTGCAGCCTCGTTGCAGACGTTGGCGATATCTGCTCCCGAGAAGCCTGGTGTCTGGCGCGAGAGGAACTCCACGTCCACATCGTCGCCCACCTTCACGTTGCGCAGGTGTACGTTGAAAATCTCTTTACGGTCATGCACATCGGGTAGGTCAACCGATATCTGCCTGTCGAAACGGCCGGGGCGGAGCAACGCCTTGTCCAACACATCAGCGCGGTTGGTGGCTGCTAAGATGATGACACCGCTGTTGGTGCCGAATCCGTCCATCTCGGTCAGCAACTGGTTGAGGGTGTTTTCGCGTTCATCGTTCGAGCCAGTGGCAAGGTTGCGACCACGGGCGCGGCCCACTGCGTCTATTTCATCGATGAAAACGATGCAAGGGGATTTCTCCTTAGCCTGGCGGAAGAGGTCGCGCACACGCGAAGCACCCACGCCGACGAACATCTCCACAAAGTCTGAACCCGACATTGAGAAGAAAGGCACGTCCGCCTCGCCGGCAACCGCTTTGGCAAGGAGGGTTTTACCCGTTCCCGGAGGGCCTACCAACAGTGCGCCTTTCGGGATTTTTCCGCCCAACTCGGTGTATTTGCTTGGGTTCTTCAAGAAGTGTACAATCTCTTGCACCTCCTCCTTTGCCTCGGAAAGTCCAGCCACATCCTTGAATGTAACCTTGTTGGAGGTGTTTCGGTCGAATACTTTCGCCTTCGACTGCCCCACGTTGAAGATGCCGCTGCCTCCGCTTCCTCCGCCCATTCGACGCATCATCAGCATCCAGATGAGTATCATCAGCAGGATGGGAGCGAAACTCCATAGGAAATAGTGCATATAATCTGTGGTCTCTTCGTAGGAGACTTTCACTTGGTTGGTTTTCTCCTTCTGCCACTCGTTGAGGTCTTTGGTGAACTGGTCTGCCGAAGGGATCTGCACGATGATCATCGGGTTGCGGATGGCGGCGGCGGAGTCTTTGCCAAACACTTCTGCGATTTTTTCGGGAGCGATGCTGATTTCTGCTTCCTTTTTGTTGGTCAGCACGCGCACTCGGTCGATGGCGTCATTCTTCACCAACTCCTGCACGTCACTGTAGCAGAAGTCGTGAGACGATCCTGAAAGGTCGGAGAAACTGATGCCAATCAGTATCACTGCCAATATAACATAGAACCAAGTGAGGCTGGGGCGGGGGAGATTTGTTTTTTTATTGTCTGCCATTGTAGACTGGTTACGTTAAGACTATGAAAAAGAATAGGATAAGAACGGGAATGGGGTGGATTAAAGCAAGTCGGGTATTTCGGTGATGACCGCGTCCTCCCACAGCTCCTCGAGGTTGTAGAACTTGCGCAACTCGGGTTGGAAGATGTGGACAACCACCTCGCCATAGTCCATTGCGATCCATTGGGCGTTGTCGTATCCATCCACGAAATAGGGTTTCACGCGGATCTCGCTTCGCACGAAGTCCTTGACGGAGTCGGCGATAGACATCACCTGTGTGTTAGACTTCCCCTCGCAGACCACGAAGTTGCGGAACACATAGTTTTCAATGTTCGACATATCCACGGTTACGATTTTCTGACCCTTGAGGTTTTGGATTCCCTCTACGATTTTTGAGACTAACAAGTCGGTATCGTCAATTGTCTTTATTGCCATTGTGATTTATTTTTTCAAGAGATTTTGGATGGCGGACTCCACTTTCCCGAAAGAGAATTGAGCGAAGGTCTCGTCCATCAGATTTTTAATTTGACCATTGCAGAGGTTGCCGATGCTGCCCTCGTGCGTGTGGTGGATGTTTTTGTTAGGAGTGAAGTTGCCGGCTTCGATGTCTAAGCCCACTTTTTTGTAGGCGTCGCGGAACGGTGTGCCTTGCAGCACGAGACGGTTCACTTCTTCGACGCTGAAGATGAAATCGTATTTCGGGTCGTCGAGGATGTCCTTTCTGATTTTCACTTCGCGCATAATGTGGGTGGTCATTTTCAGACAGTCGAGCAGTTCGCCGAAGACGGGGATGAACAGCTCCTTGATGATTTGCAGGTCGCGGAAATAGCCTGATGGCAGGTTGTTCATAATCATCATGATTTGCTGCGGCAGGGTTTGGATTTTGTTGCATTTGGCGCGGGTGAGTTCAAACACGTCGGGGTTCTTTTTGTGCGGCATAATGCTGCTGCCCGTGGTGCACTCGTCTGGCAGTTTGATGAAGTTGAAGTTCTGGCTTGTGAACATACACGAGTCGAACGCCAATTTGGATATGGTGGCAGCGATGCCTGAGATGGCGAACGCCACGGTCTTCTCCATTTTTCCGCGTCCCATTTGGGCGTACACCACGTTATAGTCCATAGAGTCGAACCCCAAGAGGTCTGTCGTCATTTGGCGGTTGAGAGGGAACGATGAGCCATAGCCCGCAGCCGAGCCGAGGGGGTTGCGGTTGTTCATCTTCCAAGCGGCGAGGAGGAGCGTCATATCGTCTACAAGACTCTCTGCGTATGCTCCGAACCAGAGGCCGAATGATGATGGCATGGCGATTTGCAGGTGCGTGTAGCCCGGCAGCAACACATCCTTGTTGCGTTCGCTTTGCTCTTGCAACACCTCAAAGAGTTCCTTCACGGCTTCTGCCACGAGGCGTATTTGCTCACGGGTGAAGAGTTTCATATCGAGCAGCACCTGGTCGTTGCGCGAGCGGCCGCTGTGGATTTTCTTACCCAGGTCGCCCAACTTGCGTGTGAGGAGCAGCTCCACCTGCGAGTGGACGTCCTCCACGCCCTCTTCTATCACGAACGAGCCATTTTCAGCAGCGTTATAGATATTACGCAGTTCCGTCAGCAAGACGGGTAGTTCCGCCTTGTCGAGCAGACCGATTGATTCCAACATTGTGATGTGGGCCATAGAACCCAACACGTCATGCTTAGCGAGGAAGAGATCCATTTCGCGGTCTCGGCCGACGGTGAAGCGTTCAATTTCCTCGTCGGTAGCCTTTCCCTTATCCCACAGTTTCTGAGCCATCAAGAATAAATTACTTTTGTTTGTACAATATCGGGCAAATATAGCGATAAAATGGGAAAAAGACTTTGACAACGAACAGGAAGTTGAGATAGTTAAACTTTGTTCTCACATCGTCTTTGGGTTAATACGACCATCAGAAAGAGATTGAAATCATATTATGGAGCCATAAATAACTTGCCTATCACCCAAATTTCTCTAAAACAACAAGTTGGGTGATAGGTTATTATATTGTTTAGCGAACAGTGATTCACATCAATATCCTAAATCTGCAGGATTCCTGCCAGTATTTATGAATTTTTCAAAAAGTTGCGATTATCTCGCATATTTTAACGCTCTAAGTCGGGAAACGACGGGAACCTCTCACAGATTTCTGTTTTGGTTTCGGCGACGTAGAGTGAGGCATTCGCCCCCTCGATGAGTGGAATGTTCGTCCCCGTGTGTCCCACTGGAATGTTGAACGCCACTGGGATGTCGCGGTCTCCCACTGCCGAGAGGATTATCTCCTCAAGCGTTTTTCCGAAGTTGTCGTCCTCCGGTATGTTGGAAAACTGCCCCACAATCAAGCCGTCAATTTGCTCGAATACGCCGGCGAGGCGCAGGCTCTGCACCATCCTGTCAATCTGGTACAGCCGCTCCGACACGTCTTCTATGAAGAGGATTTTCTCTTTCACATCCAACTGGTAGGGTGTGCCTTGCAAGGCATAGATGAGGGAGAGGTTGCCGCCGACAATCTCGTTAATCGCTATTCCATAGCGGTTGTGCGGTGCGGTGGGGAGGAAGTACTCGAACATTCTGCCCGTCAGCGTTTGGCGGAGCAGTTTGGCTGTTTCTTGATTGTCCTGTTCGTTGGCTAAGGCACGCGCCATCGAGCCGTGCAACGAGGCGAAGCCCGCTGCGTTGATGCGGGCGTGCAGTGCGGTGATGTCGCTGAACCCGATCAACCATTTGGGCGACTTGCAGAACTGGGTGAGGTCGAGCCTGTCCACAATGCGGATGGTGCCGTAGCCGCCCCGGCTGCACAGGATGGCTGCAATTCCGGGGTCGTCTAACATCTTTTGAAGGTCGGCAGCCCGTTCCTCGTCTGTTCCAGAGAAAGTGCCGTCCTTTCCCAAGGCATGCTCCCCGACGATGGGTTGGAAGCCCCAACTACGGATCGTCTCGCACGCTGCGCGGATGATGTCTGGGTTGCACGCACCGGCAGGGGAGACAATACCCACTTTATCCCCCTCTTTGAGGTAGGGTGGGTATTCTTTCCCTATTCTTCGCAATTTGTCCGGCATATACGTTATGCTAAAAGTGATTTCACTTTTTCGGAGATGGCTTTCCCCTCGGCTTTGCCAGCCAAGCGTTTAGACGCCACGCCCATCACCTTTCCCATCTCTTTGGCGGAGGTTGCGCCCACCTCTTCGATGATGGCTTTCACGGCGGCGGTGAGCTCCTCGTCTGTCATTTGGGCAGGCAGGTACTGCTCGATGACGGCTGCCTCTGCCAACTCGTTTTCTGCCAGCTCGGGGCGGTTCTGCTCCGAGAAGATGGCGGCGGAGTCTTTGCGCTGCTTCACCATCTTTTGCAGAATCTTGACGGCGGTTTCGTCTGTGAGTTCGCCGTTGGCGTTTTTAGCGGTTTTTGCCTCGAGAAACTCCTTCTTGATGCCGCGGAGTGCCTCCAATCTCACTTTGTCTCTTGCAAGCATAGCCTGCTTGATGTCATTGCTTACCTGATCAAATAAATCCATATCGTATTTTTTTGTTTGTCAAATTATTAGGGTGAAATCAATCCACGTTATTGTGGAGGAAATCGTTTTTGTCGTCAATCAGCGAGCCGTTGTCGTCGATGAAGGAGAGTTGGGATGCGTCTTTGCTTGGCGAGAAGTTGGTGATGCTGCTGTCGTCATCCTCGTCCTCGTCTAATGAGTGGACGGGCGCGCTCGGCATCCGCTCTTCCTCCGTTGCGCGCTGTTGCGCTTGGTGGAAGTTGTGGACAGGGTTGCCGTAGTACTGGTTGATGAGGTCGTCATTTCTGACGTTGGTTTTCGCTGTTGGCTCTTTGACCTCTATGACCTCTTTCGCTGGTGCGTCGTGCGAAACGGTTATGTTCACGGTTGGCTGCGCCTGCTTCTGTTCTTGTGGCTTGGCGGTAACGTCGATGGAAGGGAACCCGGTTGCCACGATGGTAACTTTCAGCTCGTCATCCTCCAAGTTGGGGTCGTACGTCGCGCCCCAGATGATTTGGTTCTCGTCGCATTGCACCTCGGTTTGGAGATATTTGGTGATGGTGTCGAGTTCTTCCACCAGGATATTGTTTTTCCCGTAGGCGATGTTGAGCAAGATGTCTTTCGCCCCGGTGAGGTCGGTTGACAGAAGAAGCGGCGAGTCCAACGCGTTTTGGATGACGGTGAGCGCGCGGTCCTTTCCCTTTGCGGTGGCAGAACCCATAAGTGCGTCTCCGCTGTTGGTCATAACGGTCTTAACGTCTTCCATATCCACGTTGACATAACCTGGATTGGTGATGATTTCAGCCACTCCTTTGGCAGCCGTTGCCAACACATCGTCGGCGGTGGAGAAAGCCTTTTCCAAAGTGAAATCTTTGAAATATTTGCTGATTTTGTCTGTGCTGATAACGATGATGGAGTCTACGCTGTTGCGCATGGCTTGCACACCATTCAACGCCTGCGTCAGGCGGCGTTTGCCCTCGAATCGGAAAGGTATGGTGACGATTCCGACAGTCAGGATGCCCATGTCCTTCGCCGTTTTTGCAATGAGTGGCGCCGCGCCGGTGCCGGTGCCGCCGCCCATGCCCGCGGTGATGAAGAGCATCTTAGTGGAGTCTGCTATCAACTCCTTTATCCTGTCTAACGAGTATTGCGCCGCCTTTTCTCCCTTTTCGGGGTTGTTTCCTGCGCCCAATCCGTCCGCGCCCAATTGCACCTTGATGGGTATGGGCGATTTGTGGAGCGATTGGCAATCGGTGTTGCACACCACGAAATCGACGTTTTTTATGCCTAATTCATACATGTGGTTGACCGCGTTGCAACCGCCGCCGCCCACACCCATAACTTTAATAACGGGTTTATCTTCCGAAATTGAACCTGGTGCGTTGGAGTGTGTTTGGATGGTGTCCTCACTCAAAATATCATTGATTCTATCACTCATTTTATTTCTATTTTAGGGTTTATATTAGGATTCTTTATTTTCTATTGGCTCTTCCACCTTTTCAAACTGGTCTTCTTCCCGGTTGGTTGGGTCGTTGAAGACGGTGTTTGTTATGGCGTTTTTAAATGAGTCTATCATCGAGAAGATTTTATGCTTCTTTTTCCCGTTGGGTTTCCCTTCTGCCTCTTTTGCTTTTTTCTTCTTTGCTTCTGCTTCTTTCGCTTCTGCCTCTTTCATCTTCTCCTCAAGGTTTTCCAACTCAACGGAGTTGCCGTTTGCGCAGTGCAACACGCCGATAGTGGCAGCCAAAGTGCGGTATTTCTTCCCGGTTTTTCCGTTTATCGCGCCATAGCGTGCGGTGATGCCTAATTCTTCCTCTATCTTCTCCTTGAAGTATTTGAGGTTCGTTCCGCCCCCGACAAGGACGATTTGGTTGGCGTGTCGGCCATACTGCACTTGTTGCGCCATTTTTTGGATGGATTGGATGATTTTCCCCACCCTGTTCTCCACGATCTGAGACACCACTTGGGTTTCAAATTCCCTTGTTTCGCCGTAGACGGATATTGAGAATTTGGCAGGCTCCATATAGCGGGCGATGGCGAAGCAGTTGTGCTTTATCTTCTGTGCGCATTCTTTCGGGATGCGCAGCTCGGCGAGGTCTTGCGTGATGCGGTCGCTGCCCTTTTTGGCAAGTTCCAAAAGGTATTTGAGCGCGCCGTCGTGGAAGACGGAAACAGACAGTACCTCTGCGCCGAGATCCACTAATATCGCCCCTTCGTATAACTCCTGGGGGGTTAGGAAGGCTTCAGCCTCCGCTTGTGCGGCGAGTATGAACTCCACGGATTTAAAGCCGGCTCGTTCCATACATTTTGTGGTGTTTTCTAACAGGTCGGGCTTTATGATGATGTTTTGATACTCGATTTCGAGGCTGTCGCAGATAATCCCGACAGGGTTGGTTTCTTCAATTCCGTTCACGATGTTGCGTTGCGGAATCGCCTTGAAGAAGTTGAATCCGTATTTTGCGGGGTAGGTGTTTTGGGCGAACTTGCGGTTCTCTAAGTCCATTTCGTCGATGAGCGACTGGGTGATTTCTTCGTGTGGCAAACTTCGCACGATTTTCTTCACAATGCCTTGGGTTTCCGCTGCCGATACGCTGACGTATGCCTTCTGTATGGTCAGTTTGTGCATATCTGGCAGGTAGCCCGCTTTTTTGAACACCGTGTTGAGGCGGTTTTGGAGTTTCTCCTTTAGAATTTTTAGTTTCCCAGCCGCTTCGCTGATGTTTTTAACATACCCTTGGCATATACCCGCGGATGACTCCGTTTCCTCTGCTATGCAGATGAATCTGCCATCATCTTCTAAATAACCAATGGCCCCTTTGATAAGGTGACTTCCTAAATCAATAGCAACCGATACTTTACTATAGTCAAAGCTCATAATGAAAAATATTTAAAGTGAATTTATTTTTTTGTGCATACTATTTGGCCTTCATATTTAAGGTTGATTTCCTTGTAGTTATTCCAGCCGATTTTGTTGAACCCGTTTTTGTACAGCACCATCAGTTTCTTGAGTTTCTTCTGGTACCCGTCTATCGTGCCGAGGCGGATCAACTGCCCCCCAACGCGTGGCACGAGTGTGATTTCCTGCTTTGCGTCGACGTCGATCTGCTCAATCAGCGCATTCCAGAACTTGTCTTCGTGTAGGAAGAGGGCGAACTGGAAGAGCGATTCCTGGGCGAATTTCTCTGTGATGTGTCCCGTTGCGATGGGGACGTAGGCGGCGAAGTTGTCTGCTACGCCCATCACCTTGCCCTCGCGGTCTACATAGTAGTTGCGGTGGGCGGTCATAATGCGGATGATGGGTTCGCGCTGGTAGACTATCACCTTCGTGGCGCCGGATGGCGAGAAGTAACACTCCGCCCGCTTGATTCTGGATTTCTCGCCTAACGATTTCTCTATCTTCGCTATGTCGATGAACTCGGCGCGGATGCCTAACGGACTGAGATTGTCTTTCTCCAACATAGCGGCGACGTCGCGTGGCGTTACGAAGCGCAGCGTCGTGCTGTCGGCGATCGTAATGTGGCAAGTGGTGCATATCCGCGTGCGTGCCGTGCCTGAAAACAGAATGACGGATGCGCCAATGTAGGCGACTACCAGTGCGGTAACCATCCACCTTAGTGCGTTTTTCTTATTTATTTTCTCCGTCATTTTCATTTCCGTTGGTCGTTATTTCTCGTTCAGTTGAAATCTTTCTTTGAGTTTCTCCGTCATTTCTGGTATGAGTAGGTCGAGGTCGCCTGCGCCCACCATCAGCAGCACGTCGTAGTCGTGCACTTCGGTGGATGCCACCAAATCGGTCTTGCTCATTATCTGTTTTTGCGGTATGGACACCTTGTCCAACAACATTTGCGAGGTTACGCCCTCAATGGGTTTTTCCCTTGCGGGATAGATGTCTAACAATATCAGCTCGTCTGCCATAGAGAGTGCCTCGGCAAACTCGTCGGCGAAGTCGCGCGTGCGTGTGTAGAGGTGGGGTTGGAACACCACCGTCAGTTTGCGGTCGGCATAGAGACTGCGCACGGATTGTATGCTTTGCTTCAACTCCTTGGGATGATGGGCGTAATCGTCCAACAGCACGATTCTGTCTGTCTTGATGTGGAAGTCGAAACGCCGCTTCACACCTTTGAAACTCTTCATGCCAAGGCGCAGCTCGTCGGGCGACACTCCGTTGAGTAGGGCGATGGCCATTGCAGCCACTCCGTTTTCAATGTTCACCATTACAGGCACGCCTAATTGTATGTCTCTTACCGTCGTTGTCGGTGCTACAAAGTCGAATGTTATCTCGCCGTTGCCCACACGGATGTTCTCTGCGTGGAAGTCGCCTTCGTTCACTCCGTATGTGTACTGTTTCACACCGCCTTGCAGGGTGGGGTGGAGGGGCAGACCTTTTTTCATCAGTAGCACGCCATCGCCTTGGCGCACCAATGCGGCGAACGACTCGAATGCGGCGCGGTAGGCTTCCACTGTCCCGTAAATGTCTAAGTGGTCGGCGTCTACGGCGGTGATCACTGCCATATAGGGGTGGAGGGTCAGGAATGAACGGTCGTACTCGTCGGCCTCAATCACCACTAAGTCGCTCTTCTCGGAGAGGAGCAGGTTGCTGGCGAAGTTTTTGGAGATGCCGCCCAAAAAGGCGTTGCACCCCACGGCGGAGTTGTGCAGCAGGTGCGTGAGCATAGTCGACGTGGTGGTCTTCCCGTGCGTGCCGGCGATGCAGAGTCCGCGTTGCATCTTGGTTACTTCGCCCAGCAACTCCGAACGTTTCTGCACGAGGAATCCGTTGTTGCGAAACCACTGCATCTCCGTCATATCTGACGGCACGGCGGGAGTGAACACCACACGGGTGGTTTTCGGGTCGCGGAAGTGTTCTGGAATCTCGTCGGTGTTGTCGGTGTAGTGGATGCCGATGCCCTCGTCCTCCAACTGCTGCGTGAGGGCGGAGCGGGTGCGGTCATAGCCAGCCACCCCGAAGCCTTTGGCTTTGAAGTAGCGTGCCAGCGCACTCATGCCAATGCCGCCGATGCCTAAGAAATATATGTTATCAATCTGATTCATATCTTCATTTTATGAGTTTTAACACCTCGTCGGCGATACGGTCTGCCGAGTCGGTTTGGGCGAGGCTCTTGGCGGATTTCCCGATGGAAGCGAGCATTTCGTCATTTTGGATAAGTTGGATGGCTTGTCCGACCAACTTCGTTGGAGCGTCGGCGTCCGAAATCATTTGTGCCGCTCCGACGGTTGCCAAGGCTTGTGCGTTTTTCGTCTGGTGGTCTTCTGCCACGTTAGGCGATGGCACTAAGATGGACGGTTTGCCCAAGAGGCACAACTCTGAGATGGAACTTGCGCCGGCGCGCGAGATGACGAGGTCTGCCGCAGCGTAGGCGTAGTCCATCCGTTGCACGAAGTCGGTGATGATGATGCCCGGCAACTCTTTGCCTTCCACCGCTTTTTTGATGTTCTCGAAATAGTATTTCCCGGTTTGCCAGATGACTTGCAGGTTGGCGTCGCGCAGTTTCTCCACCCCGTCGAGTATGCTCTTGTTGATGGTGCGTGCGCCGAGGCTTCCGCCCACGATGAGCAGTGTTCGCTTTTCGGCACAGAACCCGAAGAAGCGCAAGGCCTCTTCTGCCTTGAATGGCGTGTTCAGGAAATCCTGGCGGACTGGGTTGCCCGTGAGGAGGATGGACTCCGCCGGGAAGAACTTGTCCATATTGTTGTAGGCCACGCAGATTTTCGCGGCTTTCTTTGCCAAGAGTTTGTTGGTTACGCCGGCGTATGAGTTTTGCTCCTGAAGCAGTGTGGGGATGCCTAAGCGATTGGCGGCGAAGAGTGTGGGGCCGCTGGCGTATCCGCCGACGCCGATCACGACGTTCGGGGCGAACTCCTTCACAATCTTTTTCGCCATTCGGATGCTCTTGAAGAGTTTGCACAGCACATTGATGTTTTTCAGGAGGTTTTTCCTGTCGAATCCTGCCACGGGCAATCCTTTGATTTCGTAGCCGGCTGCTGGGACTTTCTCCATCTCCATGCGGCCCTCAGCCCCGACAAAGAGGAACTCTGCCTCGGGGTGCTTCTTTTTCAAGGCGTTGGCAATCGAGATGGCGGGGAATATATGTCCCCCGGTGCCGCCTCCACTAATGATGAATCTTAATCCTGCCATATCTTATTCTGCTTTCTTTTTTTCTGGTTTGCTTTTTTTATTGTTTTGCTCCTCCTCGACTGTGCGGCTCACACAGAGGATCATCCCGAAGTAGAAGCTGGTGATTAAAATCGATGTTCCGCCACGGCTGAAAAGGGGGAGCGGCTGTCCGGACACCGGAAACAGTCCCACGGCGATGAAGATGTTGATGTACACCTGCATCAGTATCATCGATGATAATCCCAAGACGACGAGCGACTGCACCACCGAGTTGCAATAATTCTTCACCATAATTCCCACCCTGTAAATGAACACGAGGTAGAGAATGAGGATGCCGATGGCGAAGAACCCGATTTCTTCGACCATAATCGAGAAGATGAAGTCGGCATAGCCCAAGGGAAGGAAATCCCGTTGAATGCTGTTGCCGATGCCCATACCGAAGGTTTTCCCGTTGGCGATGGCGATCTTCGCGCGGTCTTCCTGCATACTGGCGTCCTGTATGCGGTAGTTGTCGTCGTGTGGCTGCGGCTCGTCGAAGAAGTGGATGATTCGGTTGCGCCAAGTCGTGGCGCGGTGGAATATGCTTTTCGACTTGGCTGGCTTCACCTCCGCTTGCTCGGTGGGGGCTGTTACGCCAGTGTTGGGCTTCTCGTCGGGGATGAGAAACAACGCGCCTAAACACACCGCTCCAATGAGTATGACCGCACCCACCATCTTCAGCAGCAATTTCCACGACACGCAAGCGAAGTACATCATAAGGAACCCTATGGAAGCCAACAGCAGACACGTGGAGAGGTTCTCCAATCCGATGAGGAAGCAAGGTATTCCTAAAATGAACAAGTACTGCCATATTCCATCGTCGGGTTTCCTATCTGCCGAGTTGCAGAAGTAGGAGAGGCGGGAGGCGAGGAACAGTACGGTTGTCACTTTCGCCACTTCGGAGGGCTGAAACAGCACTCCGCCGATGTTCAGCCACCTTGTCGCACCATTGACGGTTACTCCGCCGAAGAGCGTTGTTAACACCAGTATGACACCGGCGCAGTATGCTAAGCAGAAACCCCTGGACAAGAACTGGAAACTAACCCGGTGTATGAGTGCCACCACGCCAAAGCCTGCTAACAGGAATATGCCGTGGCCCACTACGGGACTGTAGAAGCTGGCGCCCCGCCCCACACCTTTCCACGCCAACGAACTCGACGCGCTGTACATTGCAACGAGCGAGCAAATCAGCATGGTGATGTAGACGAGCCATATCACCGAGTCTCCCTTGAAGTATGTCCGTAAGAATTTCAGCATCGGGCTTTCTTCGTTTTCCTTTTATTTTATGTTAAAGGTGTTTCACGCAATCTTTGAATTGCTCGCCGCGGTCTTCGTAACTCTTGAAGAGGTCGAAGCTGGCGCAGCAGGGCGAGAGTAATACGGTGTCGCCTTTCTTGGCGAGTGCGTGGCACTTGTTTATCGCCTCTTGCATCGAGGAGGCGTCCTCCATCACTGGCACTTTCCCGTCGAAGAAGTTGTGGAGTTTGGTGTTGTCCACGCCCATGCAGACAATGGCTTTCACCTTCTCTTTCACCAACTCCTCAATTTCGGAGTAGTCGTTTCCTTTGTCTTTCCCTCCGAGGATGAGAACCACCGGCGTGGTCATACATTGCAAGGCATACCAGCAGGAGTTGACGTTGGTGGCTTTCGAGTCGTTGATGTAGCGCACGCCGCCCACCACGGCGACATCCTCCAAGCGGTGTTCAGCCCCTTTGAACGAGCGCAGTGCGGTGCGCAGTTTCTCGTCGGACACGTTGTAGAGGCAGGCAGTGATGCTCGCCGCCATTGAGTTGAACATGTTGTGCGTGCCTTTGATGGTGAGGTCGGAAACGGGGAAGTCGAACTTGCGCCCCTCCGCATCGATGCGCATCAACTCGTTTTCGATGTAGGCTGCGATGCCCTCCGCCTTGTTGAGGGCGAATGGCAGGTGCTTTGCCGAGATTTGCCGGCTCTCCATCTCCTTGCGGATGACGGGGTCGTCGTTCCAGTAGATGAAGTAGTCTGACGCGCTCATATTCTGCACGATGCGGAACTTGGAGTTGATGTAGTTTTGAAACTTATACTCGTAGCGGTCGAGGTGGTCGGGGGTGATGTTGAGCAGGATGGCGACGTCTGCCTTGAACTCGTACATGCCGTCCAATTGGAAGCTGGAGAGTTCAATCACATAGTAGTCTTTGTCGTCTGTCGCCACCTGGCGTGCGAGGCTGAAGCCGATGTTCCCAGCCAGTCCGACGTTGAGGCCGGCCACTTTCAGCAGGTGGTGGATGAGCATGGTGGTGGTCGTCTTTCCGTTGCTGCCGGTGATGCAGATCATCTTGGCGTTGGTGTAGCGGTTGGCGAACTCAATCTCGGAGATCACGGGCGTTCCGCGCTTCTTGAACTCCACAATCATCGGTGCATTGTCTGGTATGCCGGGACTCTTCACGACCTCGTCGGCGGCGAGTACTTTCTCTTCGGTGTGTCCGCCCTCTTCCCAGGCGATGCCGTGTTGGTTGAGTTCCTCTTTATAGGCATCCTTGATGAAGGATTTGTCCGAGACGAAAACCTCCAAGCCTTTTGCCTTTGCGAGAATGGCTGCGCCTACGCCACTTTCTCCGGCTCCTAAAATCACAATTTTCTTCATATAGTGAATTTATCTTATTTTCAGGGTGATGATGGTGAATATCGCTAAAAGGATTCCCACAATCCAGAAACGCGCCACAATCTTAGGCTCTGGCACGTTCTTCTTTTGGTAGTGGTGGTGGAGGGGCGCCATAAGGAACACGCGCCGCCCTGCACCGTATTTCTTTTTAGTGTATTTGAAGTAGGTGGTCTGGATGATCACCGAAAGGCTCTCCACTAAGAAGATGCCACAGAGGATGGGCAGCAGCAGCTCCTTGCGGATGATGATGGCACTGACGGCGATGATGCCGCCGATCATCAAACTGCCGGTGTCGCCCATGAACACTTGCGCCGGGTAGGCGTTGTACCACAGGAAGCCAATCAGCGCACCCACGAAGGCGCAGATGAAAATGACCAACTCCTCGGAGTAGGGGATGTACATAATGTTGAGGTAGCTGGCGAACTCCACATGGCCCGACAGGTAGGCGAGGATGCCGATGGTAACGCCAATAATGGCGGAGACGCCGGTCGACAGCCCGTCGAGCCCGTCCGTCAGATTCGCACCGTTGGAGACTGCCGTAACCACGAGTATCACGACTAACATAAAGAACCCCCAACCCAGGATCTGGGCGTTTTCTCCCGCCCAAGAGAAAATGTCGGAGTAGTCGAAATTATTGTTTTTGACGAACGGTATTGTGGTCTTGGTCGACTTCTCCATCTTTTTTTCATATTGCACCACTTCGGTGTCCTGTTGTATGGTGGTGGTGTTCTCGCGTATCACCACGTCGTTGTTGAAGCAGAGGCAGAGTGCCACGATGGCGCCGATGCCCACCTGGCCGACGATTTTGTACCGCCCCTTCATTCCCTCCTTGTCTTTCTTGAATACTTTGATGTAGTCGTCCCAGAACCCCATCACGAAGAGCCAAACGGTGGTAACAGTCATAAGGATGATGTAGACGTTGTCCAATTTTCCGAAAAGGAACACGGGGATGAGGATGGCAATGAAGATGATGATGCCGCCCATAGTGGGTGTGCCTTTCTTCTCCATCTGCCCGGCGAGATCGAGGTCGCGGATGGTTTCCCCGATTTGCTTCTTTTGCAGGAAACGGATGATTCTCTTGCCGATGATAGTGGCGATGAGCAACGCGAAGATGAACGCCAAAGCCGCCCTGAACGAGATGTACTTGAACACGCCCGCTCCCGGCATTCCCATTTGGGACAGATAATTGAACAGATAATAGAACATTTCTTCTGGATTATGATTCTGGAATCTTTATCTCATTACTTCTCTCACTACTTCTTTGTCGTCGAAGTGGTGTTTCACACCGTTTATCTCTTGATAGTCTTCGTGGCCCTTGCCGGCGATGAGTATGACATCGTCTGGCTGTGCCATAATGGCCGCAGTTTGGATGGCCGACCGTCTGTCGGGTATCGTTACCACTTTCGCCTTTTCGTCGGGTTTTACCCCTTCCAACATATCGTTGAGGATGTCGTTAGGGTCTTCGCACCTTGGATTATCCGATGTGAGGATTACGTGCGTGCTGCCCTTGACGGCTTCGTGCGCCATCATCGGGCGTTTGCCCTTGTCGCGGTTGCCGCCGCAGCCCACCACGGTGATGAGTCGCCCCCGTCCGCAGCGTATCTCGTTGATGGTGGAGATGACGTTCTCCAAAGCGTCGGGCGTGTGGGCGTAGTCGACGATGAACTTCGCGCCGGATGGTGCGGTGATAGGTTCAAACCGTCCCGACACGGGTGTCTGTGCGCTGAGGTTCACCAAAACCTCCTCCTCGTCGAAGCCGAGCGAAACCGCTGCGCCGAACACTGCCGTGAGGTTCGAAGCGTTGAAGCGTCCGATGAATGGGACGAACACTTCCTTGCCGTTCATTTGCAATTTCATACCGTCGAAACTGTCTTCGAGGATGGTCGTCTTGAAGTCGGTGAGTGTGGTGAGCGAGTAGCCTAACTTTTTGGCTTTCGTGTTTTGGAGCATCACCATACCGTTCTTGTCGTCGAGGTTGGTGAGTGCGAAAGCCTCCTCGGTGAGCGTGTCGAAGAACGCTTTTTTTGCGTTTAGATAGTTGGCGAATGTCTTGTGGTAGTCTAAATGGTCGCGTGTGAGGTTGGTGAAGATTCCCCCTTCAAACACGAGTCCCTCGATGCGGTGCTGGTCTACGGCGTGCGAACTCACCTCCATAAAGGCGAATGTGCAGCCCTCGTCCACCATTTCGGAGAGCAGGTGGTTGATGGTCAGCGCATCCTCGGTGGTGTGGGTGGCTGGGATGGCACGCTCCACAACGTAGTTGCAGACGGTGGAGAGCAGTCCGCATTTGTAGCCCATGCGTGTGAAGAGCTTGTAGAGCAGCGTGGCGATGGTGGTCTTGCCATTGGTGCCGGTTACGCCCACAAGGCGGAGCGATGACGATGGAAAACCGTACCACGCAGAGGCTATTTGCCCCAACGCCCGACTGGTATTTTGTACCTTTATATAAGTGATGCCGTCGGCAACGTCTGTTGGCATCTCCTCGCAGACTATCACTTTTGCCCCTTTCTCAATGGCGGATGCGATGAAGGAGTGTCCGTCCGAAACGGTTCCCCGCACTGCCACGAAGAGGCTCTCGTCGGAAATCTTCCGCGAGTCGAACTGCACATCTGCAATCTGCACGTCGGTCTCTCCAACGACTCGGTCCACTTTCAAGGTGGTTAATATATCATTCAAATTCTTCATCTTCAATATTTTATCTTAGGTTTAATTCCACACGCATACCTTTTATAACGGGTTCGCCCACTTGTGCGGATTGAGAGTAGACGGAGCCCACGCCGTTGAGCGTAACTTTCATTCCTCGGTTTTCTAAGAGGAACACTGCATCCTTGGCACCCATACCGACAACGTTTGGCACCATGCTGTTGAATATTTTTTGGTTGCGCACGATGATGCCTTTGTCTGTCGCCTCGGAGCGGCACCAGCCGGAGGTTATTTTCCCATCTTCGGTGCGTTTAAGGTCTAACTTGTCTAACGTGTAGGCAAGGTCGTCGTAGTTGCCGTCTTTGGAGGTGGGGAAGAAGAGGTTTTCCCCTTCGTGTTTCTCCGTTTGACTGATGTAGGTGCGTGTGAGCGGACTGATGGCGTAGACACGCTCGGCGATGTTCTTGAACACCGTGCCGGAGATTCCGCCGGCGCTTGGGTTGATGTGGGGTGCGGGATGCCACACCACGACGATCATCGTGTATTTCGGCTTGTCTGCAGGAAAATATCCGCAGAAAGTGAGTTGGTGCTTGCGTTTTCCTTGCAGTGTCTGCACTGCCGTTCCGGTTTTCCCAGCAATCTTGAAGTAGTCCGACTTCACATTCTTTGCTGTGCCTTTTTCCACTACGTCCACCATCATTTGCTGCACCTTGTCTAAGGTTTTGGGTGAGCATAGCCGCTCGTTGATGACGGTTACGTGCTGTTTGTCCTCCACCAATTCGCCGTTGTGGTAGACGCCCTTCACTAAGTAGGGCTGGATCATTTTTCCGCCGTTGGCTATTCCGTTGTAGAACGTCAGCAGGTTGATGGGCGGGAACTTCAGCTCGTATCCGTGCGAGATCCAGGGAAGGGACGTTTTAGACCATTGAGGGTTGCTGGTGTTTTTGATTTCTGGCTTTGCCACGCCGTTCAACTCGAGGTTGAGAGGGGTGTTGAGTCCCATTTTGTAGAGAGCCTCGATGTAGCGCATTGGGTCCTGGTTGTATTTCTCTTCAATGATCTTGGCAATCACGATGTTGGAGGATACTTGGATGCCTCGGTTGAGGGATATCTTTCCGTATCCGCCTTTGTAGTAGTTCCAGTCGCGCATAGTCTGCCCGTAGATTTTCCACGTTCCGTTGCCTGTGTCGACGATTTTCGAGGTGTCGACGCCATCCTCCAAGGCGACGATGGCGGAGGCGATTTTGAAGGTAGAGCCTGGCTCCGTTTCCGAGTTCACGGCGAAGTTCTCTGCCTCGATGTAATCTCCGCTTTCCGTACGGCGGAGGTTGCTCATGGCTTTTATCTGTCCCGACGCCACTTCCATCACCACGGCGCAGCCACGGGCGGCTTCCGTTTTCTCAAGCATCTCGCGCAGGGCGTTGTCGGTGATGTCCATAATGTCTACGTCGAGTGTCGTCATTATGTCGTTTCCGTCTTTGGGGTCTTCAATCGTGAGCAGGTGCTTCCGACTTCCGGCGAAAACCTCTTGTGAGATGCCGGGCGTCCCCCTCAGCAATGAGTCGTAGTACTGCTCAATGCCGCACTTTCCACCTTTGTCTTTTTCAGCGTACAAAGCCCCGACGGTGCGGAGCGAGAGCGGGCGGAATGGGTTGTTGCGGCTCACTTGTTTATATGGAATCAGTCCGCCGGTGTTGGCACCGAGGTTGAACAGCGGAAACTCCTTTATTTTTTTCAAATCCACATACGAGACCTTTTTAGGACTCAGCAGCATATATCTGTTGCCTTTTTTGTAGCCCTGAGAGAGTTTCTTTCGCATCTCGGCGGCAGGCACTCCGAAGAAGAGGGCGAGCGAGTCAGCCAATGGAGGCATGAGCGAGTCGAATAGTTCACGCGTCATACCGGCTGCGCGTAAGTCCATGTGCAGTTTGTAGGTCGGCACGCTTGCGGCAAGCAGTTTCCCGTCGCAGGCGAGGATGTTTCCCCTTTCGGGATATACCTCCACGATTCTACTTTGGTGTGCGCCCAACTTGCGCCAGAAGTCGCCGTCCACATACATAGTGTCGTACATCTTTACGATGATAGCGACAAGACCCACCAACATCACCAAGTAGAAGATGATGAAACGCTTGACGATATTTTGCTTGATGGGATTCACTATGCTTTGTTTTTTATTTCTGACTGATTATCACCGCGGGCTTTTTGGATGGTTTGAGCGAGGCATCTGTCTCCTCCACAATGTCGATGATGCGCGATTGCTTGTGCATCTCTAACAGGGCGGACGAGCGGGTGAGGGCATCGTATTTCACATCGGTGAGCCGTTTGTCGGCGTTTTCTATCTCAATGATCTTTTTTTCGCAAGCATACCGCAGCCCGATGTGGCAGATGATGAAGAACACGAGTAACAGCATCAAAGGAATCTGCTTCTTGATGATTTCTTTGGTGAAGAGGTTGCCCGTGAAGATGTCTGAGATAGACTCCTTCGTGATGTCGGAAAACTCCTTGACGTTCAGCCATTGTTTGATGCCCATCGTTTCTCTTTTCTTTGTTATTTTTTTTCTGCCACTCTCAGTTTTGCGCTGCGCGAGCGGGGGTTGGCAGCGATCTCCTCTTCCGACGGACTGATGACTTTGTTGTTCACCAATTTGAACGGTGTCAGTCTATTTCCGTAGAAGTCTTGTTCCACGTTTCCATCGAAGTTGCCCGATTTCAAGAAGTTCTTCACGATACGGTCTTCGATGGAGTGGTAGGTCAGCACCACCAATCGTCCGCCAGGGTTGAGTGCGGCGGAGGCTTGCTGGAGCATAGATTTGAGTGCGTCCATCTCGTGGTTCACCTCCATGCGGATGGCTTGGAAGAGGCGGGCCATGTCTTTTTTCATCTTGTCCCTTCCCACGATAGGTTCTGCCACGTTCACAAGGTCGGCGATGAGGTCGAACGGCTTTTGTTCGCGTTGCTTCACGATGGCGGATGCCAGTTTGCGCGCCGTCTTCAGCTCTCCATAAAAGAAGAAGAGGTCGGCGAGTTGCTGCTCGGTGTATGTGTTCAGCACATCGGCGGCGGTTTGATGCGCTTTCTGGTTCATGCGCATATCCAACTTGCCTTCGAAGCGGAATGAGAAGCCGCGGTCGGCCTCGTCGAAGTGGTGGAACGAGACGCCAAGGTCTGCCAAGATTCCGTCCACCTTTTCGGCGTTGTGGTATTTCAGGAAGTTGGACAGGAATCGGAAGTTGCTTCTGACGAAGGTGAAGCGGGGGTCGGGGATCACGTTCTGCAATGCGTCCAAGTCTTGGTCGAAGGCAATCAGTCTGCCATCTGCGCCGAGCCGGTTCAGAATCTCCTTGGAATGGCCGCCGCCGCCGAACGTAACGTCCACGTAGACGCCGTCCGGTTTGATTTGTAGCCCGTCCATACAAGGCGACAAGAGCGCAGGTGTGTGATATACGTTTGCCATAAGCAGGTCTTTTTTACAATGTTTTACCCTTCATCCGTTGATGAGTCAGAAAGCGATGGTTCCGCCCAGACGCTCTTGCAAAGCGGCGGCGAAATCCTCGTCTGACATCATATCATCCTCCAAGTTTCCATTTTTCCATATTTCGAAGTAGTTGTTCATCCCCACGAAGAGCGCCTCGCCTTCCACCTCGATGGCGTCGAGGTGTTTTTTCTGGATCAGCACGCGGCCGCTCGCGTCGAGTTCGATGGGTTCGATGCCCGACATAAAGTAGCGCAGCATGCGTTGGTCGTCGCGGTTGTACGGGTTCAGTTTGGCGGAGAGTTCTGCTATGACCTTCTCCATCTCCGAGGCCGGGTACAGTTTCGCACACTTTGTGATGGGGTCGACCCTCATGCAAAGGGAAGTTTCGCCTGCTGACTCCAGCATGCGGCGGTAGGCTGCGGGGACGAATATGCGCCCTTTGTTGTCTACCTTAGCCTCGTTTTTGCCTAAAAACTTATACATCAGGTCGGAACACACTAATTCACAATGGCAAATATATAATAAATTCACTTTGCCCCACAATCCCCCACTTCACTTTTTATCAACTGACAATTTGCAGTTATCAACCGAGTTATCAACAAGTTACTAACCTTGGCAGGATTTGGCGGAAAGCGTGCCGTTTGTCCGCTTTTTTGGTTATATTTGCCACAAAACAGACGAAGGAAATGCAAGTTGGCGAGCGTGGAGAAGTGAAGCGCGTGGATGTGCGCGAGGTGCTTGAAAGCAAATTCCCCTCCTTGAAGGGGAAAGTGCCGGGATTCGTCATCTCCTATTTGCGGCGGATTGTCCACGAGGATGAGGTGAACCTCATCTTCCGTGAGTATGGGCATTTGTGGGGGTTGGATTTTGCAGAGACGGTGTTGAGGGATTATTTCAAAGTCAAGATCGACGTTTCCGGCCGGGAGAAACTGCCCGAGAATGGCCGGGTGATTTTCGCAAGCAACCACCCCATAGGCAGCATAGACGGTATGGTGCTGATGGTGCTGCTTGGCAGACACTACGGCGATGTGAAAGTGCCTGTGAATGATGTGCTTATGAATGTGGATAACCTTGAAGGCTTCTTCATTCCGGTGAATAAGGTGCAGGGCCAGGGGCAGGAACGGCGTATGTCGTCAATGCTCAATGAGGTGTTGGAGGGCGATGCACCTGTGCTGTTTTTCCCATCGGGTCAATGTTCGCGCCGGCAGTCTGACGGTACGATCCGCGACAACGACTGGAAGAAGAGTTTCGTGGCTAAGGCGCGTGAGTGCCACCGCGATGTGGTGCCGCTGCATTACGACGGGCAGCTCTCGCGTTTCTTCCTCAACTTGGCGTATTACAGAAAGAAATTCGGAATCAAAACGAACATCGAAATGCTTTATTTGGTGGATGAGATGTTCAAGCAGAAAAATAAAAACTATACGGTCACCATTGGCGATGCGATTCCTTACGGGACATTCGACGAAAGTCGGTCGGACAGGGAGTGGGCAGCGTGGGTGAAGGAGATCTCGTATGGTTTAACCCAAAAATAAGTGAGTTATGGAGCAAATCATTGACCCAGTTCCGGTGGAGCAGATCGAGGCAGAGCTGACGCGGAATGTGTTTCTTCGGACCACAAACAAAGCCAACAACCAAATCTTCATCATCACGGCGAAGAATGCGCCCAACACGATGAGGGAGATAGGCAGGCTGCGCGAGATTTCCTTTCGCGCGTCGGGCGGTGGAACGGGCTTGGCGTGCGATATCGACGCGTATGACACGATGGATGCGCCCTACCACCAACTCATCGTGTGGAATCCAGACTCGAAGGAGATTATCGGTGGCTACCGCTACCTACACGGCTGCGAGACGACGTTCCTGCCCAACGGACAGCCTAACCTCACCTCGTCCCACCTCTTCTGTTACTCCGATAAGTTTATCAGGGATTACCTGCCTTATACCATAGAGCTGGGACGCTCGTTTGTGCGCCCCGAATACCAATCGTCTAAAATGGGGGCGAAGAGCCTCTACGCTTTGGATAACCTTTGGGACGGACTTGGTGCGCTGACGCTCACCATCCCCAACACTAAATATTTCTTCGGGAAGGCCACTATCTATCCATCGTTCAACGAGGAGTCGCGCAACTGCATCTTCGCTTTCCTCCGGAAATATTTTGCAGACAAGGATCATCTTGTCTACCCCCACCACCCGATGGCAGCGGACGCTGACGACAGCAAGTGGGACGCCGTGCTGACGGGCAGCTCGTTTAAAGAGGACTATCCAATCTTGAAGGGTTATGTGCGGAAAACGGGGCATAGCATCCCGCCGCTCATCAACGCTTATATGTCTCTCTCGCCCACGATGCGCACCTTTGGGTCGTGCATCAACGATGAGTTTAGCGATGTGATTGAGACGGGACTGATGATCACCATTGAGGAGATTTTTGAGCAGAAGCGTCTGCGGCACGTCGATACGTTCCTCGAGGAGATGCGCGGCAAAAAGGAGCAGAGCGACAAGGAGGGGAAATCTGATATGTTGTTTGTTTCGTGAGTCGGGTGGCAGATTTGCTTTCGCGCTTGAAGCACGCAGTGTCCGACACGAAGGTGGCGGCCAACTACCTCTACCTTTCGCTGACGAGTGTGGGCGGACTGCTCATCGGTTTGTTCCTTTATTCCTACACGGTGCGGACTTTGGGAGCGGAGCGGTTCGGCTTGTTCGTCTTCTGCAACTCCATTGTTATGTATCTCTCGCACATTGTAGTGTATGGGTTCGTCACACCATCCATAAAAAGGGTGGTGGATTGTGGGGAGGATGCCGCGCGCCTGTCGGATGTCGCCTCCACGATTTTCTCTGCGAAGATTCTGCTTTTCTTTTTGACGGTTCTAATTTTTGCTCCGTTCCTTTTCTTCCTTCCGGTACTTTCTTCTTATAAGGTCTTGTTTGCGTTGTTGCTGATGCAGCTTTTGGGTGAGATGATGAATTTCGGGTGGTATTTCCAGGGGCGGCAGCGGATGGAGGTGAACACTGCCATCACGCTATCGGTGCGCATCGCGTCTATTCCCGCGGTGTTGCTATGGGTGAAGAGTCCCGATGATTTGCTTCCCTACGCGCTGATTTATTCGCTCACGGTTCTTTTGGTGGGATTGTCGCAGATGGTGGCCCTTTGGGTGATGGAGCGGATGCGTTTGCGGTTGGTTTCGTGGCGGAAGATTTGGAATGCGTTGCGGATGGATGCGCCCTTTTTCTTCGCCCTTAGTCTTGAAAAGTTGAAGGAGAGTGCGTTGCCGGTGTTGGTTGGTTCATTCTTAGGAATGGGCGAGGTGGCGTTGTATAATATTGCGGACAAGATAATGGGGATTCTTCGAACCCTTTTGGATAACATCAATCTTGCCCTCTATCCCGAGTTTGTGGACAGGGCGAGTCGGAAGATTGTGCGTCGCATCTTCAAAAATGAGTTGGTGATAGGCCTGGCGGTGATGGCGGCGGTGGCTTTGTTAGGCTATTGGGCGGTTTGGCTCATTGGCGGCAGGGCGATGTTGCCGGCTTATCCGCTGACGGTTGTTTTGAGTGTCTGCTTGCTCTCCAATCTGATGGTGGGGGCGAGTATCAATTTTGTTTTTGTGCCGAATGGTTGTTTGTATAAGGTTACGAAGCGGCAGTTCATCTCGGTGGTGGTGGCGGTGGTGTTGTGCTATGTGGGGTTGAGGCTCTGCCCGGATGTGTTGGTTGCCGTCTCGGCGGTGGCGTTTGCCAGTTTGTGCGAGATGGCTTATTGCCTATGTGCGGCGCGTAGGGTGATGCGCGGTGGGGTGGGGTAGTTTGTTTTGAGTTGTCTTTCTGCCGCTGATGATATATATTTGTGGGCGCAACTTTGAATTCATGAAAAACAGGAAACGGGTATATATAATAGGATTGGTCTTTGTGGTGATCGTCACGGTGCTGCTCTGCCTCTATTCGAAGAGGGAGGACATCATCGCCTCGTTCCTCAGAGGGGAGGTCGGCAGGTTCGAACAACGGTCGGGCTGTCGGGTTTCGTTCTCGTCGTTGAAGGTGGATGGCTTTTCCTCCATCACGATAGACCATATCGTGATGCTCACCCCGAGGGCGGACACGCTGCTGAGTGTGGAGCACTTAGTCATCGGCCTTAATCCTTTGCAAATGATGCGGGGTGAAAAGCGGGTTGAAAAGGCACTGGCGGATGGCGTGTGCTTGAACGTCGCGCATCGCAGCGATTATAAAAATTACGAGTTTCTTTTCTCTTCTACGGGAAGGGAAACGGACACGCTCCCGCAGCGCGGCGGAGAGTGGTTGCAGCGTAAGATGGGCAAGTTCGCCGCGGTTTACAAATCGGTGGTGGAAAAATCCCCGAAGGAGATATGCGTAACGGAATTGAGTGCGAGGGTGCAGACCGACAGTCTTGAAATGAGCTTCTATCTGCCCGAAATGAAGATGGAAAACCGAACATTCTTCGCCCAATTGCTGATGCGCGAGCGGAGGGTGGGGTCGCCGCTTTTCACCGTCGAGAATAAAAGCTGCGCCATCGAGGGGCGGCTCGGCAAACGCCCATCCGAAGAGAGTAGCGTCAAAATCTACTCGCTTTGCGACAGTGCGGTGGTGGTGCCGTATATCACCGGCGAGTATAACACCGCTATCTCGTTCGATACCCTGTTTGCCTCCGCAAATGTGGAGAAGGGGTGGAGGAGTGATGTGCGCCTACACGTTGGGGCGGAGTGCATCGGTGCGAAGTTCCGTAACGACAAGGTGGCGAAAAACGACATACGTTGCGACAGCTGCTCTGCCAACATCTTCGCCTCGGTGAAGCGTGGCTGGGTGGAGGTGGACAGTGCCAGCACACTGACGGTCAACGGACTGAGTTTCCACCCTTACATTGTGTATGAGTCGGAGGGCGAGGTGCGGAAATACCTATTGGACATCTCCACCCAAGATTTTCCATCGCAACAACTCTTTGACGCGATGCCCGACGGACTCTGCTCGCATTTGAAGGGAATGCAGACCGGCGGCACGCTCGCCTACAAATTCCACTTCCGCTACGAAACGGATAAGTTGGACAGCCTTGAATTTTCCTCATCGCTTACGCCAAATAATTTCTCGGTGGAGAAGTACGGCAACACCGACTTTCGCGAAGTGAACGACCCTTTCACTTACCATATCTACGAGCAGGGCGTGGAGGTGGGTTCGTTTGTTGTGGGCGAGGAGAATCCGAACTTTGTGCACACCGACCAGGTGTCGCCTTTCCTTATCCGCTCCATTCTCGCTTCGGAAGACGGCTTCTTCTTCCAACACAGAGGGTTTTACGAGAGTGCGATACGCGCTTCCATCATTCGGAACATAGAAACGAAACGCTTCGCCCGTGGCGGCAGCACCATTTCCATGCAGTTGGTGAAAAACCTTTGGCTGAGTCGTGAAAAGACCCTGTCGCGCAAACTCGAAGAGGCGATTATCGTCTGGCTGATAGAAAACCGCCGTTTAGTGTCGAAAGGGCGGATGTTCGAGATTTACCTCAACATCATCGAGTGGGGTCCGATGGTGTATGGCGTGCGCGAGGCGTCGCATTTCTTCTTCTCAAAAGAACCGAAAGACCTTACTATCGCAGAGGCCATTTTTATGGCTCACGTCATCTCGCGTCCGAAGAAATTCAAGTGGATGTTCGACAAGGAGCAGCATCTGAAACCCTATTTGGCAGATTATTACAAAAACATCACTCGTGAACTCGTTCGGCATGAGGTGATTACGAGTCAGGACTCTGCCCAAGTGGTGCCAGACGTGGTGCTTACCGGCAGGGCAGCTACTTATCTCAACGGGGCGGCAGTGCCTGTTGTCGAGAACGATTCCGAAGACGAGGATTACATAGACGAATTGAATTTGATACTCAATGAAAACAAGGAAGATGAAGAAAATACTGAAGGCCGAGCAAATTAAGCAATTAGATGCGTTGGCGATTGCTTACGAATCCATCACATCTTTTGATTTGATGCAAAGGGCGACGGACGCACTCTACCATTTTTTGGAAGGCAGACTGCAAATCGGCGCAGAAAATATCATTATCGCGGGAAGCGGGAATAACGGCGGAGATGCGCTGTGTATCGCAAAAAAAATAATCGAAGATGAGAAGAAATGCACCATCTATCTTGTCAATCCGAAAAATAAACTGTCGGGCGACTGTGAGAAAGCGTTGAAAAATTTGGATGGCAAAGCAGAGGTGAAAGTCGTCACCCAAGCGGAGGAGATTGAGATCCCGAACCATTCCAACATCATCGATGGATTGTTCGGTAGCGGATTGAATCGACCTTTAGAGGGCGTTTATGCCGACATTGTCAAAAAAATCAATCAGCACGATGACGAAAGCAAAGTCTACGCTATTGACTTGCCTTCAGGACTTTTCGGAGAAGATAATAGTGCGAATAGCAAAGAAACGATTATCAAGGCAGACTATTCGTATGTTTTAAGTGCCTATAAACCATGTTGTTTTTTCGCTGAGAATGAGGATTTTATCGGAAATGTTGAATTCATCGAGTTCAAGATAGACGACCGTGCGTTTGAGGAAGTAGAAACACCCTATTATCTGACAGATGGAACGGATATTAACGCAATGTTGCATGTCCGCAAGAAGTTTTCGCACAAAGGGACATTCGGTCATGCCTTGATCGTTGCAGGACAGTATGGCATGATGGGAGCAGCCGTTTTGAGCAGCAAAGCAGCGTTGCGGAGCGGTTGCGGACTCGTTACGGCGCATGTACCACGCAAAGGAAACGACATTTTGCAGATAAGCAATCCCGAGGTGATCCTTTCGTTGGACAAAAATGAAGAACATTTCACGGGAGTTGAATCCATTGAGAAATATACGGCAGTGGGAGTTGGTCCAGGGTTAGGGCAACATGAAGAGAGTGCGGTAGCATTGCTCAGTCTGCTGAAGATGAAGCCTAAGAATTTGGTGATGGATGCAGATGCGTTGAACATTTTGTCGCACCATCCAGAGTATTGGGCGTTTGTGCCAGAAAACACCATTCTCACCCCCCACCCAAAGGAGTTCGAACGACTGACCGGCAAAAAAGTCGCCAATTATGACGCTTGGAAGGAGCAAATCAAACTATCAACAGAGAAAAAAGTCATTGTTGTGTTGAAAGGCGCCTACAGCAGTATTTCGTTTCCCGATGGCACATTGCACGTCAACACGACTGGCAATTCTGGTATGGCGACAGCAGGCAGTGGCGATGTGCTGACCGGCATAATCACCTCACTTTTAGCGCAGAAATACACCCCACAAGAGGCAGCGATTTTAGGCGTTTTCCTCCACGGATTCGCAGCAGACATAGCCGTCCACTATGGCGGATCCGAGGAGAGTATGATAGCCAGCGACATCATCCAATACCTTGGTGAAAGTTTTCGATGAGTTGCCCGCTCGATATCACACGTTGAAGAAGCCTCAACGGTTTTTCTCCAACCAATCCAAAACAGACTGCCAGACGGTCTGTTTTTCTTTTTCATTCAGAATCTCGTGTCGCATACCGGGGAAGAGATGCGAATCGACCGTCTTGTAGCCCACGTTGCGCATTGTCTGCACGGCATCGGCAAACTTATCCGCACCGTCGATGCAAGGATCTTCCGTGCCGCCGATGAAATAGATTGGCATATCCGATTTTACTTTCTTGCCAAAATGCGAGTTCCAACTGAGGCGGTTGTAGGTGCGCCACATCACCAAGAAAGAAGAGCGGTTGCCAGAGAGCGAGAAGGTAAAACCGCAGAGAGGGTCAGCATCGTAGGCTTGAACAACAGCCTCGTCGGTGCAGAGCCATGAATGTTGCGATTTTGCATCGGGAATATGGTCTAAATAATGACCGAAAGTGAGTTTCTTCACAAAATCACTTTTGTAGCGCATTCCCAAGAACAAGCCCATCACGTTGACCAGCACGATAGCAAAAGGACAGCCAAAACGATAACTTGGGCTGCCACAGACGATAAGCCCCGACAAATTATCATCATACTTGCGAACATAGGCACGCACCACCATCGAACCCATGCTATGGCCCAACAAGAAGATTTTCTTGCCAGGATAGTGCTGTGCGATGTAGTCGTTCACCAATTTCACATCCTCAACGAGGGCTTCTGCGCCACCCGAGTACATATAGCCATAGTCAGAAGGCGATTTGACACTCTCGCCATGGCCGCGATGGTCGTGAATGACGCATAGATAGCCGTTAGAAGCCATGAACTCCATAAACGGGATATAACGTTCCTTATGCTCGCACATACCATGCACGAGTTGGAAGACGGCTTTCGGCTCGATAGACGGCTCGATGACCATACCATGAATATCGAGGTCATCATACTTAGATTTTAGCGAGAATGGTCTCATAAGCAAGAGATTTTAGTCATTGTTTTAAGGCAAATGTAAGGATTTATCTCCTAACGAATCTACCCACCACCGGAATCGCACTTATCGGCAAATCGCGCTTCAATATCAACGCCACGAAGATGGCAAGCAACACAATGTTCTGCACATACATCAGCACTCCTTGGAGCGGCGATACATAACTAATGGCTAACAGGACGGACGCAACCACCATATATAGCGCCATCGACTTCAAATCATAGTCTATCTTATAATATTTCTGACCCATAAAATAGGAAATCAGCATAATGACAAAATAACAACAAAGGGAGGCCGCAGCGGACGCCATATATCCGTATTTCGGTACAAACAATACATTCACCAACAAGGTGATAATCAACCCGATGACAGAGAAAACCGCGCCATAGCCTGTCTTGTCAATCAACTTGTACCACAATGACAAGTTGAAGAAAACCCCTTGGAAAAGATAGGAGAAGAGGATGATCGGCACGACACGCAATCCTTCCCAATAATCGCTACGGATGAGGTACTTAATGATATCAAGGAAGAAAATCATTCCTAAAATGATGAGCAACGAGAAAATCACGAAGAACTTCATCGCATCAGCATACTGCTTCCTTTTATCACCATTCTTATTCTGAGCGAAGACGAAAGGCTCGTAGGCATAGCGGAAGGCTTGCGTGAAGACCATCATCACCATAGCGATTTTAAAACATGCACCATAGATACCCAACTGAGTTTCTGCCACTAATCGATCTTCGATCAAATATGGAAAGATGATTTTGTCCACCGTCTGATTCATAATACCTGCGATTCCTAAGATGAGGAGAGGCAGAGAATATGCCAAAATTCTTTTGAGAAGAGGTTTGTCAATCGAGAATTTCGCCTTCAAGATTTGAGGCAACAACATCAAGGTAACACCCAACGTAGAGAAGAGATTGGAAACGAAGACGTACCCCACGCCATAGTTCGGGTCATAGAACCACGACACCAATTCTGGTGAACTCTTATACAGACGAGGACAAATCAGCAAGAAGAAAATATTGAAGAAAATGTTTATCAAAATCATCAACAATTTGATGATAGCAAAACGAGCCGCCTTGT
Source organism: Paludibacteraceae bacterium (assembly GCA_963631545.1). Lineage (GTDB taxonomy): Bacteria > Bacteroidota > Bacteroidia > Bacteroidales > Paludibacteraceae > UBA1181. Next base: position 34,354 of record CAVGRN010000011.1, read on the forward strand.
TTTGGTATCTTAAATAAGCAAACGGAATACAGCCGAAAGCGTCGAACCCAACAATGATGCACATCATGGTAATGAACTCGGCATGCGTCGGGTAGCCTAAGAAATTGGCAATGTTTTGAGAAAAGAAACAGGCAATGAGAATGAAAATCAGCGAGGTTGAACCCACACACCACAGAACAGAACTATAAACCTTATCTGGATTTTCACCCTCTTTATTCATGAATCGGAAGAAACCCGTTTCCATGCCGTAGGTGAGAATAACAAGGAGCAGCGCCGTCCAAGCGTAGAGGTTTGTTACGACACCATACTCAGCCGAACTCGTAAGGATGTAGGTGTAGAGCGGCACTAAGCACCAGTTGAGGAATTTCCCCAAAATACTGCTGATTCCGTAGATGGCGGTCTGCTTCGCCAAATTCTTCATTTCTGCCATAGACTGAATATTTCGTCAAAATGCTTGCAAAGGTAAGAAACAATTTCGGCTTAACGGAAACTTTTATACCTTTGTGGAATTGCGAAGAAAAATAGAATTATGAAGAAACTCTTCACACAATTCATTCCGCACGCTGCGATGGTCTTGTTAGTCATTGTGGCTTTGTGCGTCGTGGTGGGCAAGTTCGGCTTCAGTTCGTCCTACCTCGACCCGGTGAGCATTGCCCTGAGCAAATTCAACATCACCGACACCTATTTTGATATTATGAACGATAACGCCGACGAGGTGATGGACTACAACCCCGACGTGGTGCTTTTCGACCTTTCGGGCTGCTATTCGCGCGCCGAGATAGCCGACGGCATCCAGCGGTTGCACGATATGGGGGCGAAGGTCATCGCCCTCGATGTGATTTTCGGTCCCAACGGGCGGGATACCCTTGCCAACGACAGCCTCGTGCGCGTGGTGTCGCGCTGCAAAAACGTGATTGCCGCCTGCCGTATGGTGCCCAACTATGACTCGTTCATCAAGGAAGAGTCCTTTTTTGTGAAGGAGACGGGTTGCGTGGAGGCGTGCGTCAACGTGGAGAATGAGACTGTGCGAAACTTCAACCGCACTCTCACCTTCGGCGATACTACCCTCAGCACCTACGTCCACGAAATCGTGAAAATGGCGTACCCCGATGTCTACGAAACGTGGAATAACCGCCCGGAAAACACCGAATTGATCAACTACAAACAGACGCTCTTCAATAAGATTCACATCTACGACGAGCCGTTCCCCGAGGAGGTGGAGGGGAAAATCTTCTTGGTGGGCGACTTCCAAGACTTGCGCGACTTCCACGAGATTCCCGTCAAAATCGACGGCAGCCGACGCATCTGCGGAACCACTATCCACGGCTATTCCATCTCGACACTCACTATGCCCAACCGCCTGATTGAGAACATGACGGAGACGCACGCACTCATCTTCGGCCTCATCGCCACGTTCATCTTCTGCATCTTCTACTGCTGGCTGACGGAAACCTACAACGACTTCTCGGGCGTGCTTGGCACTACCACGCAGATCGTGGTGATGATGACAACCGTATTCGTCGCCGGCTACCTTTTCATCGAGAAGCAATATAACGTGCGTATGCTCTATGCGTTGCTCGGAACGGGTATGGGCGGATATGCCGCGCAACTCTATTACTTCCTGCTGCTACGCTGGCAAAGGTGGCGCAAGAAACACGTAACAGAAACGAACAATCCTAACCAAGAATAATAAAATAAAAGCAATGAAAAAATATCTTTTGACAGTGTGCCTCCTGTCCATCCTCTTGGCACCCCTCTGCGCCCAAAAGGCGAACAGAAGCACCAAGACGGGCAAATGGGGCTTTATGAATGGCTCTTCCTGGGTGGTGGAGCCGAAGTTTGAGGAGTATGACGCAGCCAATTCATTCGGCGGCAGAAAGTACGCCATCGTGAAGTATAACGGGAAGTGGGGCGCCATAGACGCCAAGGGAAACTACTACACCAAACCCGTCTTCCCAACCAAAGGCTTAGCCCTGCGCGCGGCGAAACTCGCCGTGGCGAACGCCGACCACACAAAATTCCTCTACCCCCTCTACGACCAAGCTTACACCCGCTGGGGTTTTGTAGACTACACTGGCGAGATGTACTTCCGCCCCATCTACGAGGACGTGGACCAAGAGCAGAACTTCAGCAAAAATCTCTCTTACTCTATCGTGAAACTCGACGGCCAGTGGGGATGCCTCAACACGGAGGGTGTGATGTTCATCAACCCTTATTTCCCGTCTAAGGAGATGGCGAAGAAGGCTGTGGACGAGTGGACGAAGGGTGCCGTAGTGGGCGAGAACATCTACATCGGCCTTAAAGGGAATGTGAAGAAAATCGGATTCATCAACTACCTTGGCAACTGGGTGATGAAACCTGTGTTCAACAATGTGGATAAGAACGCAATGTTCAACGCGACGACCTACTATGCCGTGGTGAACTACAAGGGAAAGTGGTGCGCCATAGACCGCGCCGGAAATTTCGTGGTGAAACCGCAGTATAGCACTGCCGCCGAGGCAAAGGCCGCCGCTGCAAAATGGCAGGCTCGCACGCCAAAGGCCAAGGTGGCTGCATCGGCTGTGCCTAATTTGGAGTCGTTCACCTACAAAACCCCGAACCTCGCCGCACAGGAGCCAGAGCAACCTAAGAAACAACCAGCCGTGGTTGAAAATAAGGTTACCCCGTCTAACGGAAACTCGTCTTCGCAGACGCAGACTTCCACGAAAGTGGCTGGCGCACCGACAATTAAGATCCTCAGTCCTAAAAACGGTACGCAATATGCTAACCCCGACGTAACTTTCATCTATGAGACGACAACCTACGACGGCAGCAACCCCGACATCATCGCCTACATTAACGGTGAGCGTTACCCTAACACGAAGGGCGTGAAACAAGTGGGCAAGATGATCACACTCACCTTGCCAAGGGTGGCAGACTGCCGCGTGCAACTCATAGCCAAGGATAACAAGGGCCAGAACAGCGACCCCGCCGTGGTGCTGCTCCACTATAAAGGAGACCGCCCTAAGCCTAACCTCCACGTCTTTGCCGTCGGTGTGAGCGACTATGACCAGGCCGACCTTAAACTTCAGCATGCTGCCAAGGATGCTGAGGATTTCCTCAACACCGTGAAAGGCTGCAACCTCTCGCAATACAAGCAACTGCAGACCGCCAAACTGCTGAAAGACAAGGAGGCGACAGACAAGAACCTCAAAAAGGGACTCTCCTCGTTGGTCAACACCGTCGAGCAGGGCGATGTGGCACTCCTCTTCTTCTCTGGTCACGGGGCGAAAGAGGGGGCGGAAACCTACTTCCTCTCGTGCAACGCCGAGAGCAACGACCTCTTCGCCTCTGCTGTCGACTTTGATATTATCAAGAGTGCGCTTAAACGATTGAAAGACAAAAAGTGCCGCATCATCATCTTTATGGATGCGTGCCACTCAGGCTCGATGTATGGCGTGAAATCCACCACAGAGACCTTCTCGTTGGCAGACCCAGATGTGATTGGTTTCTACTCAAGCACCGAGGCGCAGAAGTCTAACGAGTCGGAACAGTGGGAGAACGGAATCTTCACCAAAGCCCTTTTGGAGGGTATCAAGGGCGCCGCAGTCGATGAGGCTGGTAACGTAACCCTCGACGCACTCGAACTCTACATCCGCAACCAGGTGCGCACAGCTACCAACGGACGCCAGATGCCAATCTTCGAGAACCGACAGGGTAATTTCATCCTCTTCGAAAAGAAATGAAGGTTTTAAAAGATAAATTTTTGAGCGAAAGGCTTTTTTGGCAAAATTTTTGCAGTAACTTTGATAAAGGAGCCTTCGCTTCAAACATATTTCTAACGTAAAAATAATGCCTATGAAGAAACTGATCATTGCGGCAATCATTAGCCTCCTGGCAGGAGTGCTTTCCGCACAAGATATGTATGTGTACAACGTGATCGGACAAGCCGAGCGACAAGTGAACGGCAAGTGGGAGCCTTTGCAGAAACGCAACCAACTCTCTATGACCGATGTGGTGCGCGTGGCAGACAATTCAGCCCTTTCTGTTTTAGACCGTAAGGCGGAGAAACTCTACTCGTTCTCGCAGACTAACAGCAAGAAGATGAGTGAACTCATCGCCAATTACAAGGGCAAACAGTCGTACACCGCCAACTTCGTGTCGCACGCCTCGAAAGCGTTATTCAATGGTGGCTCAGACAGAATCAGCCACGACGCCGCTGGTTGTACCTACCGCGGCGACATCGTCGAGAATGACATAGCAAAAGCGTTGCTCTACAAGGCGAAGGGGAAATCGTTTAGCGACTTCAACAATGCCACAACCGACTATCAAGTATCGTTCGAACTTCTTGACCGCGAAACGAAACAGCCGCTCGGCGCTTCTGTGAAAGTGGCGCAGCAAGCCATTATCCGAATCAAGAATGCAAGCGATGCGGCCCTCTATGTGAATGTCCTTGATATCGACGGGCAGAACACAAAATCCGTCTGCCTCCCGATAGACGATGCCACCACGATGTCGCACCTGCTCATTCCTGGCAACTGTACGATTGACCTCACACTCTATCCTATCGAGTTTGCCGAGCCTAAGGGCGTGGACAACTTGGTGTTGATTGCCACGGAAGTGCCATACGACCTCCGACAGGTGAAGAACTACATCGAGAAGGTTGATGCTAAGACTATCAGCGACAGCAAATACCCAATCGGTGTTTACACGAGGGATATCCTCATCAAGTAAACGAAACCGTATCTCATAAAAAGAGCGGCGTCGCATTTCGTAATGTGACGCCGTTTTGTGTTTTGCCTTTTTGATGGATGGTGATACGTCATGTTGATGATGTCAGAGGGGTGGAATGGGTTGCCCCTCCGTTTGTAGCAGTAGGCGTTTCGCCTCTAATCCGCCGGCGAAACCTGTTAGGGAATGGTCTGACCCGATGACGCGGTGACATGGGATGAAGATGCTGATGCCGTTCGCCCCGATGGCTTGTGCCACGGCACGTACGCCTTGGGGGTTGCCCACTTTTAGGGCGATTTCCTTGTAGGTTCGGGTCTCGCCGTATGGAATTTTGAGCAGTGCCTCCCACACTCGTTTTTGGAAGTCTGTCCCGACGGGTAGCAGAGGAATGTCAAATTCGTGCCTTGTGTTGGCGAAATACTCGCTTAGTTGCCTCTTGGCTTGTTCCAAAGTGGGCGTTGGGGCAATGGCGTATGCGGCTCCGGAAAGGTGCGTCAGGCGGCGGAGAATGCGGGATTCGCCAAGTTGCGTGTTCCAGTCGCAAAGGCACAGCTTGTCTGCCAATGCACCCAAGGCGATTTCGCCGCAAGGTGTGTTATGATACTGGATGTTGATGGTTGGTAGCATAACTGGGTTTCGTGCTTTCTGCAAATTTAGTTGGAAAAACTCCTCGTTCCTAATTTGCCCCCAAAACTCCCCTTTTTCTCGGAAAAGAAGTCCCCAAAAATGCACGATAGGCAAAGCCCTCCGTTCGGTTTCCATTAGAAACTTTCTCAAAAAAATGTTATATTTGTGTGAAATTGTTTGTCTATGAAAGAGAAAATATCTGTCAGATTTTACAAAGATCGTGAGGTGAGAGCCATTTGGGACGATGAGCAGAACAAGTGGTGGTTTTCCGTCCTCGATATTATCAGCGTGTTGAACGAGCAAGACGACTATGCCAAAACCCGCAACTATTGGAAGTATCTGAAAACCAAGTTGAAAAAAGAAGGGAATGAAGTGGTTAGTGCCACTAACCAGTTGAAATTATTGGCTCCTGATGGAAAACATCGTCTAACAGATGTGCTTGACCAAGAGGGAATTACGATGCTTGCCAAGAGTTTTCCAAACACCAAAGCATTGGATTTTCTTGACTGGTTTACGTATAGCGACAATACTATTGATGGGCAAAGTAGAAAAAAAGCGTATACATTGTTTGAAAGCGACCTTGTCAACTCAATAGCCGAAGGAACGGTTCGCGGTTTGCAGCAGATTCACGCATTTCTTTTCGACGGACTTTATGATTTTGCAGGGAAAATACGGAAAGTCAACATTGCCAAGGGTGGATTTCAATTTGCGATGGTTCAATATCTGTCTGAGACGTTGTCAAACATTGAAAAGATGCCAGAGACCACATTAGATGAGATAATCGATAAGTATGTCGAGATGAACATTGCCCATCCGTTTAGAGAAGGCAATGGCAGGTCGACACGCATTTGGTTAGATCTGATATTGAAAAATAGGCTGAAACGATGCGTTGATTGGAGTCTGATTAACAAGAACGACTACCTCGATGCGATGAGACGTAGCGTGGCAGATGCCCGTCCGCTGAAAGGCCTTATTGCCGGAGCGTTAACCGAAAAAATCGATGACCGCGAGATTTTCATGAAGGGAATAGACTACTCGTATTATTACGAGCAGGAGGATGAGGATTAGGCTATACTATATGGTTATTACATAACGTGTTATGTATTAGGCATATATATGGGCAACAAATAACAAAGTTACATGGCGGCAACAATATGTGCAAGTAACTTTAATGTTTCTGTCGCTTCCTTAAGGTGCATCATCTCGACATCAATAGTAAGGAAACAAGAGGTATTTTGAAGAATCTTGTCGCAGCATCGAGGCAAACCAATAGAAGCGGATATTGTCCTCAGAGAGGAATCCCTTGCGCTTTGTCGACTCATCCACGAATGTGTTATATAGTTTAGTGATATTCATCTTTTGTAATATTTGTGTTTCAATTAGAAGAAACTTTAGATTAAAATCAAAGATGATAAATTCATACCGCTTTCCCAACAAGATTTTCCACCAAAACAACACCGATGCCCAATGCGAAACAGTCAAGGACACAAAGGGAAAAGTGAAGATTTTTTTCTCTGACACACAATCTTCTATCAAAAATTTTATAGATTTGCCGATACCATTATTACCATACGTTAAAACAAGATTTTATGAAGAAAAGGTTTTTTACCCTCGCAGCGGCAGTGGCCATGACACTCGCCTCCGCACAGGCGCAGGAGATTGCCACTTGGAAAGGATTCCGAACCTCCGCCGCCACATTCACTTTCGACGACGGATGCAGTACGCAGAAGACCTACGCTGTGCCACTGTTCGACAAGTATGGCTACAAAGCCAGCTTCTACGTGGTTACCAACTGGGCCAACGGAAACGGCATGAGCTGGTCCGACTTCAAGACGCTCGCCAACAACGGACACGAGGTTGGCAGCCACTCCGACACGCATGCGAACACAATGCCTGACAGCGAGATTTCATCTTCCAAATCAACCATTGAGAAGCAAATCGGCAAATCGTGCCTCACGATAACCTACCCCAACTGCAACGAGCCGAGCGAATCGACCCTGCGACAATATTACATCGGCGGCCGCGTATGCGACGGCCAAGTGATGGGGTCAACCCCAAGCAACTACTACCGCATCAGTTCCATTATCTGCGGTAACACAGGAAGTTACAACTCCAGCAGCGCACTCTGCGGAAAGATGAACGAGGCAGCCAACAAAAAAGGCTGGGTGGTGTTCCTCATCCACGAGGTACAAAGCGGAAGCGGCTACTCGCCGACTGCCACCGACGCCATCAGCGGTGCATTGGACTACGCAAGCAAGAACGACAGCAAGTTCTGGATCGCAACATTCCGCGATGCCATCCTCTACTCCAAAGAGCGGAACTCGGCAAAGGTGACTGTTACTTCTACCTCTTCCACAGACATTTCCCTGTCGCTGACCGACAATTTGGACAACTCCATCTACAACTACCCACTCTCCCTCCGCTATAAAATGCCCGACGGGTGGAGCGAGGTAACCGTTTCGCAAAACGATGAGGAACTTACCTCCGAAGTGAAGGACGGCTATATCTACTTCGATGCCGTGCCAGACAACGGAACCATCACCATCACCTCAGGCACAGTGGCTATCGCAGACCCTACGGTCAAATTCACCAGCCCAACCAAAGAGGAGAATTGGTGTACCGACTCAACCTACAACATCGCTTGGAACATCGACGGCGAGGCAGCCTCAACCTACTCACTGATTTGGAACTGCGGCGAGGGCGAGGAAGTGTCAATATCCAATGCCACAGCCTCTTCCGAGTGGTCGAACGATGAAGGCACATTCTCGTGGAGCGTCAGCAACATCCTCTCGGACGACGGTGCAAACGGCGAAAGCAGTCGCTGGGGCAGCAAGAGCAACGCCGACGAATGGGTGGAACTCACACTCTCGAAACAATCCACCGTGGGAGGATTCACAATAGACGAGTTCGAGGAATACGGAACTGTTTCCTCCTTCGAGATGCAATATGACGACAATGGAACCTGGAAAACCGCCTACACCGGCACCACCATCGGACAGAACTTCAGCGCATCGTTCGCAAGCCCTGTTTCCACAACTAAAATCCGTTTCTACATCAAGTCTGCCTCGGGTGTGAACATCAACTACATCGCACTTTCAGGCGTGGGTTCGCAAACTTTGAAGACAGACATCGCCGCATCCGGCTCATTCTCTTGGAAACCAACCACCGCCGGCACTGGCACACTCACCATCGCCAAGGCATCAGGTAAGGTGCTTGCAACCTCCTCGTCTATTAAAGTGGCGTCTTGCGGCGGATCTTCGCAAAGTGGAGGCTCTACTTCTGGTGGAAGCTCAACCTCTTCTGAGTGTTCCGACGGACAAGTTTACACGGGTCCAAGTTGCGACGGAACAGGCACAGGTGCCTACTACACAGGCGTTTACCGCAATCTCTTCACCGAGTACCTCGGCAAGACGCAGACCGAAGTGGACAATAAAATCGCTTCCATCTGGAAACACTTCTTCGAGAACTCTTCCACAAAAGTCTATTACGAGACAAACGACGGAATGGCATACATCTATGACACCGGAAATGAGGATGTCCGTACCGAGGGTATGTCATACGGAATGATGATTTGCGTGCAGTTGGATCACCAGACACAGTTTGATAAAATCTGGAAATGGGCTAAGAAATACATGCAGTATCCTTCAGGAAATGAGAAAGAAGGATTGTTCGCTTGGCAATGCAACACAGACGGATCTATCAAGGGAACGTCTTGCGCACCCGATGGTGAAGCCTATTTCTTAACATCTCTTTTCTTCGCATCCCACCGTTGGGGCAATGATGGCGAAATCAACTACGAAAAGGAGGCACAGTACCTCATCAAGGAGTTGCTCGACAAGCCTAACCGACAGGCAGGCTCCGTCAGCCCAATCTTCAATATGAGCAATTACCTCATCACTTTCGGTGAAACTTCTTACGGATTTACTGACCCATCCTACAACCTGCCAGGATTCTTGGAGTTGTGGGCAAGATGGACGGACACGAACCAAGACTTCTGGGCAAAGACAGCCGATGCAGCCCGCGACTTGCTTTACAAATCAAGCAACTCCACAACTGGACTCTTCCCAGATTACTCCAACTTCGACGGTTCACCATACTACCCAAGTTGGGCTGGCTACGACACGCAATGGTACAAGTATGACGCTATCCGTTGCGCAATGAACGTCGGTATGGACTACCACTGGTTTGGCACAGACAGCCGACAGCCAGGTATGATGAGCAAGTTGCTCAACTTCTTCAAGAACGACGGCTTCAGCCACGGCTACTTCACAGTAGACGGCTCGCAGAAAGACGGTTCGTACAGCGAGGGTCAAAAGGGTGCGAACGGCGTTGGCGTATTCGCCCTCAGCGACAGCGAGAAAGACTTAGGAAAGACGTACATTAACACTTTGTGGAACACCAGCGCACCTTCGGGTCAATGGCGTTACTACAATGGTATGGTCTATATGCTTTCAATGCTGAACGCATCAGGAAACTTCAAGATCTACAAACCAGCACCTGAGGTTGAGAAGAAAAACTTGAATGGCGTAGGCTCGGTAGAGTTCAACGGCAAGACATACACTGAAAGCACGCAGTTCTGCACGATGATTGACTGCATACAGTATGATGTAACCATCACCGTTACCTCGTCAACCGGCATCGACGAGGCTGTGGCAAACAAGATGAGCATAACGCCGAACCCTGCCTCTACCTCATTCACCGTAGAGGGTATAGACAACGTGCGCCGCATAGAGGTGTACAACCTCTCCGGCATTCGCCTCATCTGCAATGAGGAGAGCAATACCACCTCGGTATCCTCACTCGCCGACGGCACCTACATCGTGAGAGTGCTTTCGGAGAATGGAGTCAACACATCAAAAATCATTGTCAGCAAGCAATAAATTAATTGATTCCATATAAGAAAGGGAGCCTAAGTCTGAAAGGACTTGGGCTCCCCTTTTTTGTTTATTCCCTTCAATGTTTTTACGCAAAAAACTATATTTGCAACTAATATTTTTACATTAATGAAATTTTGGTGAGTATGAAAAAAATTTTAGTTCTCATCCTATCGTTAGGAATGGCGATGGCGAGTTTCGCAGGTTCGAAAGCGAAAGCAAACAAAGACACGGATAATTTCCGTTATGAGTTGGAATGTGCTGGCAATGCGGTGCAGGGAAATTACTTGGTGAAAGTGTGGAGTTACTCTCGCAAACCAGCGGTTGCTATGGAGCAGTGCAAGAAGAACGCTGTCCACGGTGTGATTTTCAAAGGATTCACCGGAGCAAACGGCTGCGTGAGCCAACGAGCTTTGGCTTCAAACCCTGGCGTTGAAACGGAGTTTGCAGACTTTTTCAAAGGTTTTTTTGCCGAAGATGGAGAATACTTGAAGTATGTTCAGTTGACGGGCGGTTCCAAAGAAGTGGTTAAACTCAAGAGAGAGTATAAAGTAGGCGTTACGGTAACTGTTCAGAAAGACCAGCTTCGTAAGGCTTTGGAGCAGGCTGGCGTCATCAAGTCGTTGAGCAGTGGATTCTAATCGCTTTTGTATCATCTATTTAAAATTCATCAAGTATGAAATTGACGTGTTTTAAGAATATTATTCGCTTGCTTTTATGCTTGTCGGTGGCAGCGTTGTTCTCATCGTGTGGAGCGAAGAAGTCGCAGGCCTATTATGACTACAAAACGCAATATATTGCAACGGAGCGCGATGGCTCGTACACTGTCCGTTCGTGGGGAAGGGGTCGTAATGCGGTAGATGCCCTCGAGGAGGCGCGCAAACAAGCCATCTATGATGTGCTTTTCACGGGACTTCAACCCAGCAGTTCATTGAATCTTTCTCCCGTTAAGCCATTGCTTTTAGAGGTGAATGCAAAAGACAAGTATGCTGATTATTTCAACGCATTCTTTCAAGACAATGGAGCATACTTGGAGTTCTGTTCCGTGAAAGAGCGCAAATGGATGACCAGCAAGTGGACAAGAGCCGAGGGACAATCACTTTGCGAAACAACCGTCTGTGTTTTCGCAAGCAAACTGAAAGCGAAATTGCAACAAGACGGAATTTTGAAAACTAACGAGTAACTTTGACAAATAGATAAACAGATGAAAAGAATAATATTTTTGGCAGTGTCATTAATGTTGGCACTTGCTGCCTTTTCTCAGGCAAAGAAACCAACTATTATGGTTGTTCCAAGTGATGCTTGGTGTAATGAGAACGGATATGTTACAGAATATGAAAATCAGGGAGCAAAGTCCGTTATTCCAGACTATGCAAGGGCATTGCAGAATGATGTGAACCTGAAAATGGTGATTTCTACTATCAATGATTTGATGGCAGAGCGTGGTTTCCCTCTCAAGGATTTGGAAGCTACAATCAAGTCTATCAACCAAAGCACAGCCGAGGATAACCTCACGATGAGCAAGACATCGGGTGCAACATTGGCTGAGAGTCCGTTGGATCGTCTTCGCCGCACAGCAAAGGCTGACATCATCATCGAGATCACATGGGCCATTGAGAATCAAGGTCCGAAGACTATCCTCACCTACATTATGGAGGGTAAAGACTCATACACCAATAAGAGTATTGGAAGTGCCAATGGTGTGAGCGCACCTTCATTCTCTGCCACTACGGCACAACTTTTGCAAGAGGCTGCTTTGGCACAGATCGACAACTTCAACAACCGTCTTCAGAGCCATTTCGACGATTTGATGACCAATGGTCGTGAGGTTGCTCTCGAAGTTCGTGTGTTCGACAATGGTGCAGGCGTTGATATGGAAACAGAGTTCGGTGGCGAAGAGTTGGGCGAAACAATCGACAACTGGATGGCAACCAACACTGTGTCAGGACGTTTCTCAAAATTAGATGGCTCAGAGAATTTGCTTCGTTACGAGCAGGTTCGTATTCCACTCTACAAGGAGAATGGAATGGCTATCGACACGGAAGGATTCGCACGTATGCTTCGCTCTTTCTTGAAGAAAGCCCCATACAACTTGACTTGTAAGGTCGTTGCTCGCGGTTTAGGAAAGGCTGTTGTCATCATTGGTGAAAAATAAGTTTCACGATAGAAATGCGAAAGCATCTAATGTGTTGTGAAAGAATAAACATTTAAAATTGAGAAGAATATGAAAAAGATATTTTTGATAATCTCTGCAATTTTGGGATTGTCGTGTGCGGCGAATGCACAGTCGTTTGACGAGAAAGGCTCGTCGATTGCGTTAGCAGTTGTGATGGAAGACTTTCCACAGCCATTCCCTGATATGGCTAAAGTGCAGATGACCAACAAGTTGAATCAGTTGTTGACGAAGAATGGTGTGGCTTCGGCCGAGGCTTTGGATCGTTTCTTCATCACTGTTGTGGCAACACCAACAGATAAGGATATTGTGGCTGGTCCGCCAACACAAATCTCTCAGAAGATGGAGATATCTTTCTATATTGCAGACTATTACGATAAGAAGATCTATTCAACCACGGTGGCAAATACGATTGGTGTAGGCACTAATGAGACGAAGAGTTACATGGATGCCATCAAGCACATCAACGTGAACACCCCTGCAATGGAGACATTTGTCAGCGATGGAAAGAAGAAAATCATTGCTTACTATGATTCACAGGCAGAGCGTATCATCAAAGAGGCAAAATCATGCTTGAAGCAGAAGAAGTATGAAGAGGCGTTCTTCAAGTTGGGTTCAATCCCTTCAGAGTGCCAGAAATACGATCAAGCCATTGAGTTGGGTAACAGTGTTTATCAAGAGTATATCGACCATTTGTGCGATGTCAACTTGGCAAAAGCAAAGTCAGAGTGGATGGCAGCGCAAAATGCAGAGGGCGCAACACGAGTTGGCGAATATTTGTCTCAGATCTACCCAGATGCAAAATGCTATGGCGATGCTCAGAAGTTCTATCAAGAGGTAAAGGGAAAAGTGATGGACGATTGGAAGTATGAGATGAAACAATACCAAGACGGTGTCGACATTGAGAAAGCCAAAGTCAGCGCATGGAAAGAGGTTGGTGTAGCCTACGGAAAAGGACAGCAACCAACCACAACAAATCTCTCTTGGTTAGGTCGTTAATCGCACTATTCTTAGCGAAAAAATATGAAATTAAATAAACATTTATTAGTAGGGCTTAGCGTGCTTTGCCCTACTTTTTTTCTGAGTCTCTCAGCGCAAGAAAAAGGCGTGGGAGAGTTAAAAGAATACAATCGTAGTTCGTTGGGAACGATGATGGTGTACCATAGTGAAGACGAGTTTGGTGGCGACATACGCGAGGCATTTATGAAAGTGCCGACCCCTGACAAGTATAACGAACACAACGTCAATTGCCGGGAAATCAACAATTCCGATTTGACGGGAGCGCAACGTCGTTCAAGCGGTTTGATTAAAGCGGATATGGGCAAAAGGCTCTCTTCGCGCGATGTGGAGAAGAACGGAAAAGCGTTGGAGAATCGGCTCAACGAACTTGGATGTGGCAAAATGATGGTGTCGCGTTGGTTCGATTTGAAGGGCAGTTCGGTGGATAGCGCCTATTTCGATATGAAACTCATACAAGAACGCGGTCAGTATAACGCTTCGGAGATGGATGTGGCGATTGCGGAGCAGTCCGCTCGCGGGTTGGCGATGCTTTCGGATGCGGGTGAAGATTTGATCTATAACACCTTCATTTTGGTGAATGATATGACCTACGTTACGGTTGAGGAGCAGATGCGGGCGGCACAGGTAGGAATGTCTATCTTGGGTGGCGTGTTAGACGCACTTGCCAGTCAGCCGGCACGGACGACCACCTCGGTTGGGGCTGGCGGAAAGGTAACCACCACCTATCGTCCAGCGGTAAAGAGTACGGCAGGAGCAGACATGGCACAAGCCTTCAAAGACATAACCGACGATTACACGGGATTCAAGGTGAAGACCCATTCCTACCTCTTCCAGTTGCAGTGGAATGATTCAATTGCGGCAGTCTTCTATAAGAATTATTATACTTCTGAGCCAAATGAAGAAAAGATACGAGGATTCTTAGCCAACGATTCGCTTTTTCAGGTGAAGTTTGTTGCCCACGAGTATGAGTATGACAATCAGTCCGCTATCAAGGGAACGTATGATAGAGGTGAGTTCATCAAGATCATCTGTACCCGATCGATGGATAAAAACATTGCGTCGTTGCAGTTGGCGTATGAAGATTTCAAGGTGAAAACGCCTGTCTTTGACGTAGTGCAAGAGGGTAAAGACGTGGTGTATGCGGGCAAGATCGGAATGAAGGAAGGCATCAATGAGAAGAGTAAATTCCAAGTGGTGCAGCGCAAATACAATCCCGAAACGGGGCGCACTACCTACAAACATGTAGCCAATGTGAAACCGGTGAAAGGCAGAATCTGGGACAATCGCTATGCGGCGGCTTCCGAGCATAGTGAAGGATCCGAACTCCACTACACCGCATTCAGGAAAACCAGTGGAGGCGAGATTTTCCCTGGAATGTTGTTGATTGAGGGAAAATATCGGAAGGTGACGGAGTAAGGAGAGAATGGAATATTAGAGGAAAGAATTATACTTTTGTGTAACGATAGTTTCTCTAATCTTAAGACTGAGGTAATATGAATGAACGGCTAATTGTAAAATCTTTTGGTCCCGTAAAAGATCTTGATATAGTATTTAAGAAGGTAACCTTGTTTGTTGGCGACCAAGGCACGGGCAAAAGTTGCATTGCAAAATTGTTTTCGTTGTTTAAATGGACGGAAAAAGTACTTAGCCAGAAGAAATATAACTTATCTTATTTCCAGCAATATAATCGATTCAAAACGAAGTTGTGTGCATACCACAGAATCGAGTCCTTTATCAGAGAGAACACATACATTAAATTTGAGAGTGCCCAGTACGAATTTGTTTATGAAAACGGTACATTTAATGTTGTCGAAAAAAAGAACAATGTAGAGGGACTGTCAAAAATAATGTATGTGCCAGCCGAACGATCAATCGTGAGTGTGGCAGAAAACAAGTCGAAGTTGTTGAAGGAGTTGCCCGATTCGAGCGAAACATTTTCAGACGAATTTGTCAATGCAAAGATCTTTTTTCAGAAAGGGTATGAACTTCCTTTTGAAGGTTTGCGGTTTGAATACGACTTGTTGAACAATACAGGTTGGATTTGTGGAGAAGACTATAAAGTACGACTTACAAACGCATCCAGTGGTGTTCAGTCGTCTTTGCCGATGTGTATTGTTTCTGAGTATTTGAGTAAAAAAATATCAAATAGAGAGGAACTAAAACTTTCGAAGGAAGAAAAGGATAAATTAGAGAGAAGGGTTGTTGAAATTATGGAAAATGACGCCTACTCGGATAATATCAAGGATATAATGATTCGTCAGTTGTCTGCCGCCAACAGATATGACAGATTTATTAATGTCGTTGAAGAGGCGGAAACGAATCTCTTCCCGAAATCGCTGATGCAGGTTCTGTTTTCTCTTATGGCAAACAATAATGAGTCGGAGGAGAATATGCTGGTTTTAACCACTCATAGTCCTTATACCTTGGCAATTGTTAACACTATGATCATGGGTTCAAAAGCCTACAAAAATGTAAACGGAACTCAGAAAGAAGAAGTCGCAGAAATTCTTCCTGTTAAGTATCATATTGATGTAAATGGAGTTGCGGCATACCGTTTGTCTTCCTCTTCTGATAGTTATTGTCAAAGTGTCGTGAATCAGGCGACAGGCTTAATTTCAAAAAATGAACTTGATTCTGCCTCTGATGATATTATGCGAGTTTTTAACTCTTTATATATGAAGTATGCCAAAACTCTCGCAAGATAAGGAATTACCTGTTTCAGTCAAGAAAATCAGATTAGGGTCAGCGTTACGAGATTGTGGAAATTGTAGTTTTGCCGAATCCTTTGATAAGAGTAATGCAGAGCAACTCTATATTTATGATGACAGTGATTTAGGGTATACTGATTGGACTGACTCAGAGCCTGATTTTGTGTCTAAGTGTTTCATTGTCAAGAATCCTAATGGCATTGTTACTACATTGCTTCCACTTGATGGGAAAATCATTACAGGAAAGAATATCACCCAAGGAGGTGTATGTGACGGTATGATTCTGACAGAACAGGGAATGAGCCTTATAGAGTTCAAGACCAATGTGATGACTCCAAACTACCTGACTGTTTTGCAAAGGGCAACGGAGGCGGTGAGTCAGTTGTGGCACACATTTGATGGCATCATAAAACCAAAGTGTGAAAGTCAATCTGTGAACATAGAAGAACTGCTTTCTGTCGATTTTCATGTTGTCTTCAACAAAGATTTTGAAATTATGGGCATAAATGCAGAGTTAATGGACTTACAGATTCAGTTTTTTGAGGACAATAAGCATCTGCTTTTTTTTGATTATGGAAAGACATTCTGATAAAACCTTATATTTGTAAGTAATCAAAAAATCGGAGAGTATGAGCAAAGTAAACCAAGATAGATTGCTGTTCTTGTCATTCTGTATCTTTTAGAAGCAACGGAGGTAACAATATGATTGAAACAATAACCCAAGATAATCTTTATCAGATTCTTCCCCTTAAAGTGTGTCTTGTGGCAGAATTATGATTTAAGAGAGGAACTTGACAAACATTAAGCATTGAACAAACGAATCTATGACTCCAGAAGAAAAAGCAAGACAAAAGATAGATGAGTGGCTCGAGGAGGCTGGTTGGACGGTGATCGACCGTGACCAGTTCGAGGCGGATATGTCTGCCGTTGCCATTCGCGAGTTGCCTACCAACGGCAACCTCCGCACTGACTATACGCTATTGCTTAATGGCAAGGCAGTGGGTGTGTTGGAGGCGAAAAAGGAAGAGGTGGATGTGAGCCAAACGATGGTGAGCGAGCAGGTGGCAACCTACGGACGAAAAGGTCCGAAATTCTGCCCGTCTATCGACGCAAGCAAGCCGTTGCCTTTCCTCTACAAGTCGAATGGCAAAATGTTCCTCTTCCAGAATTTCTGGCAGTCGAACACCCGCTGGGACGAACTCGACCGAATGCATAGCCCTAAGAAAATGTCTGAGATGCTTGGCTTGAACGACCCTTTCGTTGGTTTGCCAATTCTGAAGAAAAAAGGCTTGCGTGATTGTCAGTTCGAGGCGGTAACCGCTTTGGAGAGAAGTTTCAAAGCAGGTGCAAAACGCGCGCTGATGGTGCTGGCGACTGGCGCAGGAAAAACCTACACGGCATGCACCGTCGCCTACCGAATGTTGGCGTACACCCCGATGAAGAAAATCCTTTTCTTGGTAGACCGCAACAACCTCGGCAGACAGGCAGAAAACGAGTTCGGCACCTATAAATTGACAAAAAACGGCGACCCTTTCAACCAAATATATGCTGTCAACAGACTTCACTCATGCAAGATTCCATCAGACAGCAATGTCGTCATTTCGACAATCCAACGTTTGTTCTCCCTTTTGAAAGGCGAGGAAATCAACGACACGGACGACGATGATGCTTCTACAACCGATACCGAGATGACGTTGCCCGAAAACCCTACGTTGCCTCGCGATTTCTTCGATCTGATTGTCATCGACGAGTGCCACCGAAGCATTTACGGCAATTGGAAGAAAGTGCTGGAGTATTTCGATTCTGCACGATTGATTGGTCTTACTGCTACGCCTATCCCTGAGACAAAGGCGTTTTTCAACAACAATATTGTGGTGAATTATACCTACGAGCAGTCTATCCTCGATGGTGTCAATGTGGATGGTCGTATTTTCAGAATCAAAACCAAGGAGTCGGAAAGCGGTGGGGCTATCACTATTGGTCAGAATCTGCGTGAAACCAGCAAGTACACTGGCGAAACGAAAGATGTGAAGAGTCAGGATTGCATCAACTATTCGGAGAAAGAGTTGAACCGAAGTATCATCAATCCTTCGCAGATCAAATTGATTTTAGAAACATTCCGCGATGTGATATATTCTCAATTGTATGTCGAACGAGAAGAAAACTACGAGTATATTCCAAAAACATTGATTTTCGCTTTAAACGAAAATCATGCGTATAACATTGTGAAGATTGCTCGCGAGGTGTTTGCCGAAAAATGTCCTGAAACGGATATGAAACGTTATGTGCAGAGTATCACCTATTCGGCAGGCGACAGCAACGAGTTGATTCGGCAGTTTCGCAATGACCGAGATTTCCGTATTGCCGTTACTTGCACGCTCGTGGCTACGGGTACGGATGTAAAACCCCTCGAGGTGGTGATGTTTATGCGCGATGTGCAGTCTGCTCCGCTCTACACGCAGATGAAGGGGCGTGGTGTGCGCACGATCAGCAACGACCAGTTGCAAGCTGTAACGCCGAATGCAATTTCGAAGGACTTCTATATCTTAGTCGATTGTGTGGGCGTTACGGAGCATACGATGGAGTTGCCTGAACCAGGAGATGAGTTGGGCGAAAAGCCTGTTCCACTCAAGATACTCTTGGAGCGAATAGCACACGGAGAATTGTCTGACAAGTATATTCGCAGATTGGCGTCGGTCCTTTCATCCATCAATAAAAAAGCGACGACTGAGCAGAAACTTAAATTCAGAGAGTTGGCTGGTGTTGACATGTTGGAGATTGCGAAAGGGATTTTCGATGCTCTTGAAAGTCACAATTTGCCTCCGTATGAGGATAACAATAAGCCGAATGTGGAGCGTAAGGCTCTTGTGGTTGCTCTTGCCAATCATGCGGATGCGCGTCAGTACATTCTTGAGTTGGCGGCAGGCTATGTGCGTGAGTTGAAGCCGGGCAGTGACGAACTCATTTCGGCAGGTTTCTCTGTCGAAGAGGCACAGTCGACTACCGAGGCGTTCGAAACCTATTGCCGAGAGAATGCCGACAAAATCGAGGCATTGCGAATCATCTATAACAAGACGGGCGAACCAATCAATTATGCTATGCTGAAGGATTTGGAAGAGAAGATGAGAATCTATAATAACCGTTTCAGTATCAATATGTTGTGGAACTCGTATGGAATCGTCAAGATGGAAGCGGTGCGCAAGAACACGAAGAAAGAGGAGGTAACCGCACTCACGAATCTTATCCAACTTGTGCGATTTGCCTATCATCAGACGGAGAAATTGGAGTGTCTTCTGCCCTCGATGAACCAGTTTTTCAACCTTTGGCACGGACAAAAGCAGGTGGAGATCACGGAAGCGCAGAAAGAGGTTATGCGAGAGATTCTGGATTTTATCGCTACCAATGGCGCATGCACGGTCAAGGAGATTAAGGAGTGTAAAGGTCAGCAGCAAGCCGTCAAACTGATACAGGCGTTTGGCAATAAAGACAAAGCCAACGAGGCACTCGTTTCGGTCTTCCGATTTGTAGTGATGAGGGAGACAGCGTAAGAGAGAGTCTGTTCGGCATAAATAAAGTTTTTGTATAAAAAGAATATCATGGCAAATAACAATACCCCCAATGAGCAGTCGCTCACCAAGAAAGTGTGGAATCTTGCAACAACCTTGTCGGGGCAAGGTATCGGTTTCACGGATTATATCACGCAACTCACCTATCTGCTTTTCCTGAAAATGGATGCAGAGAATGTTGATATCTTCGGCGAGGATTCGCGGATTCCCGAAGGTTGTCAATGGAAGGATCTGATAAATTTAGACGGTGAGGAGTTGGTGTATCATTACGAGTCGGTGCTGAAGAAACTTAGTGAAGAGGACAGTCTGATAGGTACTATCTTCACGAAAGCGCAGAATAAGATAGATAAACCTGTCTATCTGAAGAAGGTGATCACGATGATCAACGAGGAGCAGTGGCTCAACATGGAGAACGACGTGAAAGGTGCGATCTATGAGGGCATCCTTGAGAAGAATGGTCAGGATAAGAAGAGTGGGGCAGGGCAGTATTTCACCCCTCGTCCGCTTATTCAAGCCATGGTCGACTGTGTGCGCCCTCAGATCGGTGAGTCGGTGGCAGACCCAGCGTGCGGTACGGGTGGATTCCTCTTGGCTGCGTTCGACTATATGAAAAATCAATTGCAGGATCAGGGAATGCAGAGTTTTCTGCGTAATGAGGCTCTTCACGGCACGGATAACACGCCACTTGTCGTTACCCTCGCCTCGATGAACCTCTATCTGCACGGCGTGGGTACGGAACGTAGTCCGATCTCGTGTGCCGACTCGTTGGAGAAGGCTCCCGAGACGTTTGTAGACGTTATCCTCGCGAACCCGCCGTTCGGAACCCGTCCGGCAGGGTCGGTAGACATCAACCGTCAGGATTTCTATACCGAGACGAAGAATAACCAGTTGAACTTCTTGCAACACATCATGCTGATGCTGAAGAGGAATGGTCGGGCAGCCGTTGTATTGCCCGATAACGTCTTGTTCGAGGGTGGAGCCGGCGAGGTGATCCGCAAGAAACTCCTCCAAGAGTTCAATCTGCACACCATTCTCCGTCTCCCGACGGGTATCTTTTATGCTCAAGGTGTGAAAGCCAATGTTTTGTTCTTCAATAAAGGAGAGCAGACCACCGAGACGTGGTTCTACGACTATCGAACGGACATCAAGCACACCCTTGCCACCAACAAGTTGGAGCGTCGCCACTTAGACGATTTCGTGAAATGCTATAATCCCGACAATATCCACGCCCGCACCGAAACCTACGACCCCGAGCAGAATCCATCGGGTAGATGGCGCAAATACACTGTGGATGAACTACTTGGGCGCGACAAAACCTCGCTCGACCTCACCTGGATTCGTCAAGGAGGCGAAGAGGAGGACCTCTCCCTCTCCGATCTGATGACCAACATCAAGGAGCAGAGCCAAAGCATCAGCGAGGCGGTGTGCGATTTGGAGAAACTGTTGGGGAATATAAAGGAGGAGTAATCTATGAATGAAATAACCCATCGCGAAGACAACCTATTTGAGAAAGTCTCGCAACTAATAGAGCAATCGCGACAACATGTGCGGAATGCCGTCAACACCGCTATGGTATATACATACTATGGTGTAGGTAAGTATATTGTGGAAGATGAACAGCAAGGCGAGAAGCGTGCCGGCTATGGCAAGGAGATTATAAAAAATTTGTCAATACGGTTAACTGAAAAATATGGTGAGGGATGGTCTGTGGAAACGTTGAAAAAGTGTCGCTTCTTCTTCAACGTATATTCTGTAGAAATTGGGTCTACACTGTTGCCTCAATTGAATGAGGTCTACACTGTAGACCAAAATTCTGCTACAGCGTTGCGGATTCCCCAAAAAGACAGTAATGCAACTCCAACATTCACCCTCTCTTGGTCTCACTATCTCGTTTTGATGCGCATCGAAAACCCCGACGAGCGCAGTTTACGAAATTGAATGTCATAATCAAAATTGGAGCGTACGGCAGCAGCAACGACAATACAACTCAAGCCTTTACGAACGACTGGCGCTGAGTCGCAACAAAGACGAGGTAATGCGTCTTGCCAAAGAAGGTCAGACAATAGAAAAGCCAACTGACCTGCTTAAAAGTCCTCTTGCACTCGAGTTCCTGGGACTAAAACCCGAAACTGTCTACTCAGAATCGGGACTTGAAACTGCTATCATCAGCAAAATTCAAGATTTCTTGTTGGAGATGGGAAAGGGGTTCCTCTTCGAAGCCCGTCAGAAACGATTCACCTTCGACGAGGATAATTATTACGTTGACTTAGTGCTTTACAATCGCTTATTGCAGTGCTACGTTCTTATAGACCTGAAGATCGACAAACTTACTCACCAAGACCTTGGACAGATGCAGATGTATGTTAACTACTTCGACCGCTTTGTAAAACAGAATTTTGAAAAACCCACCATTGGCATCTTGCTTTGCAAGGAGAAAAACGATACGCTCGTTGAACTGACTCTACCCCAAGACGCCAATATCTATGCCTCTGCCTACCAACTTTACTTGCCCGACAAAGCCCTGCTGCAGGCGAAAATGAAAGAATGGATTGAGGAATTTGAGGAAAATGAGAAAAACAAATTTTAACCATTGAAGTGAAAATCCTGAATCAGTAAACTTTGAAGCAAATGGATACTAAAGCATTAAAACAAAAAATACTTTCCCTCGCCATCCACGGCCAACTCGTGCCACAAGACCCTAACGACGA
>CAVGRN010000012.1:0-56353 GCA_963631545.1 Paludibacteraceae bacterium
AAAACGAATCGGCGATTCAATTGAAACGAATCGGCGATTCAATCAAAACGAATCGACGATTCAATTGAAACGCAATAGTATTGCGATTTTCTTGTCCCGAATACCGATTTAGATTCATACCTTTATCCCAACGTAAGTTCTAACATTTTGCTCATTGCATACGCCGCCTTCCATTGTGTGAGTGGCTCGGCTAAACTTGACGGAGGATGATTGAATATTGTATTTCCTTCCGCACTACCCATTTTCCACACTTAATTCATTGATTTTCAATGTACGCCATTTGTTGATGCACAAATGTGATGAAGTCAGGTAAACGGGGAAAGTGATGGCACTTCCCCCATTTGTCTATTTTCCAAGAGTCCTCAAAACATCCTCAGCCACCAACTCCGGTGTCAAACGGAATTTTTTCAGCAATTCCGCAGGATTGTAGCGATCTGCGAAGTTCTTCTCCGCACCTCTCACCAAAACTTTCATTGCAGAATCGCCATAGAATCGAGCGATTTTCTCACCAAATCCTCCATCAACCAAACCATCTTCAAGGGTAATGACAACCTGATGTTCTTTTTTCAATTCATTCAACAACTGTACATCCACACCACTTAGGTAACGAGGATTGATGACCGTCGCACCCACACCCTGTCCTTTCAATATCTCTGCCGCAGTTTTTGCCATCGGCAAGAAATTGCCAACACCAATAATAGCAGCCTGCGACCCTTTCTCTTCTATTCTGAATCGATTCAAATCGTCGTAATTCTTCTCGACGGAGACTGCGTCCTCATGCCAAACCTGTAGCGGCACACGGATGGCAACAGGATGTTCGCGCTGACAAACACTC
The DNA here is from genome assembly GCA_963631545.1 of Paludibacteraceae bacterium. Taxonomy (GTDB): domain Bacteria; phylum Bacteroidota; class Bacteroidia; order Bacteroidales; family Paludibacteraceae; genus UBA1181. Next base: position 836 of record CAVGRN010000012.1, read on the forward strand.
CAATCCAACATTGCGAAATACTCTTCGCACGAAGTCGGAGCGAGATAAACAAGGTTAGGAATATTGCAGAGCAACGGAATGTCATACCAACAAGTGTGCGTGACATCGTTCATTGAAGAGACCGAACCGTAAAATACCAGTATCGTCGCTGGATTATTGTTAATGCAGAGGTCTTGCTGCAACTGGTCGTATGTACGCTGAATGAATGTACTATACACGCCCCAAACAGGTCTTCCACCACGTTTTGCAATACCAGAAGCCATAGCAACCGCAGTTTCCTCGGCAATGCCGACATCTACAAACTGGCGTCCTGCCTGCTTCCTACGAGATTCTGTGAAACCAAACACCGTTGGCGTTCCTGCGTTCACTGCCACCAATTCGGGGTGTGTTTTCATCATCTGCAAGAGATGCTCCGCCGTCATCGGTCCATAATCCTCCCCTTCAAACGGCACCTTACATTTTCCAGTTTCAATGTCAAAAGGCATGCCCCAGTGCCATTTCTCCTTTTCCTGCTCGGCATATTTGAAACCCTTACCTTTCAAAGTATTAATATGCACCACAACAGGATGGTCAATATCCTTCACTTTCGTAAAGGCCTCGATCAACGCTGCCACATCATTACCGTTGTCAACATAAAGATAGTCAAATCCCATTGCTTTAAAGAGATTCAACTCGGCAGTTCCGTTTGTTTCACGCAAAAGTGCGAGGTTTTTGTAAAGTCCGCCGTGATTCTCCGCAATCGACATCTGGTTGTCATTCACGATGATAATCAGATTGGAGCCTATCTCCGCTCCAGCGACGTTCAGTCCCTCCAAGGCCTCACCACCACTAAGAGAGCCGTCGCCAATCACCGCAATGACATTCTCCTTGCCACCACACAGGTCTCGCCCCTTCGCCAAACCGCAAGCCAAACTGACCGATGTTGATGTGTGTCCGATGACGAAATGATCATGCGGACTTTCTGAAGGCTCACTGTAGCCCGAAACATCATCGTAATGCTCACTATCAATAAAAGCCACCTTACGCCCCGTCAAAATCTTGTGGGGATAACTTTGGTGAGAGACATCAAATACGATTTTATCTTCTGGGGAATTAAAAACGTAATGCAACGCAACGGTCGCCTCCACCATTCCAAGGTTCGGACCGATATGCCCGCCATGCTCACTCACTTTCTTCAAGAGATAATGGCGAGTTTCATCCGCCAAAACATTCAATTCTGCCAGATTAAGCTTCTTAATGTCGGCAGGTCCATCAATCTTACTCAAATATTTCATACCGCAATATTCTTTGTTTGAAGCAAATTTAACGAAATACGCAAAAAAACAGTTTAGACAGAATACCGAATCACTTACCAAAATTACGGATAAAAAAAACAGGCTGCGTCCAACCTCCCCGGACACAACCTGTTTCTTATCTAATTAGAAAATTCAATATTCAAAACGTCCGAATTCGCTCTCAATCACCAACTGCGTTTTCTCTGATTTCTCAACGAAGCCGACAACCTGTGCATCTATTCCAAACGACTTTGAAATGCGGATTACATCCTTCGCATAAGCCTCTGGCAAATAGATCTCAAAGCGATGTCCCATATTAAACACTTTGTACATTTCCTTCCAATCTGTTCCAGATTGTTCGCGGATGGTTTTGAACAATGGAGGAACTGGAAACAAATTATTCTTTGTAACTTTAAGATTCTCAATAAAATGCAACACTTTCGTTTGCGCGCCGCCCGAGCAATGCACCATTCCGTGAATGTTAGGACGGAGTTCGTCAAGAACCTTTTTTATAACCGGTGCGTATGTTCTGGTTGGTGAAAGCACCATTTTTCCAGCATTCACAGGGCAACCCTCAACCGCATCCGTAAGTTTTAGATTTCCCGAATAAACCAAATTCTCTGGTACGGCTGCATCGTAACTTTCAGGATATTTTTTCGCCAAATACTTTGAGAAGACATCGTGTCTGGCTGAGGTTAATCCATTGCTTCCCATACCACCGTTATACTCTTTCTCGTAAGTCGCCTGACCGTATGAAGCCAGACCGACAATCACATCGCCACCTTGAATGTTGGCGTTGTCAATCACATCGGCACGTTTCATACGGCAAGTAACAGTACTATCCACGATGATGGTGCGCACCAAGTCGCCCACATCGGCAGTTTCACCGCCTGTGGCATACACACCTACACCCATCTCTCGGAGTTCAGCCAGCAACTCGTCAGTGCCATTGATAATTGCAGAAATCACCTCTCCAGGCACCAAAAGTTTGTTTCTTCCAATTGTCGACGAAACAAGTATATTATCCGTCGCACCTACACAAAGTAGGTCGTCGATATTCATAATCAAAGCGTCCTGCGCGATTCCTTTCCAAACGGAAAGGTCGCCCGTCTCCTTCCAATAAAGATACGCCAGAGAGGACTTTGTGCCAGCACCATCCGCATGCATGATGTTGCAGTAGGCTGGATCACCTCCCAAGATATCTGGGATAATTTTGCAAAACGCTTTCGGGTAAATGCCCTTGTCTATGTTTTTAATCGCATTGTGGACATCCTCCTTGCTAGCGGACACCCCCCGAAGATTATAACGCTGATCGCTCATTTTATCTTAGTTTATATTTTTTATCTGACTATCACCGAAACATGGCTCAACTCACCTGCTTCACAACATTTTTCCACATTCCTCAACGCACGTTTATCCGTCTGTTTCAAATGGAAGACGAACAAAATGTGGTCTGACTTTGAATCCAATGCAAAAATATCAGAAGTTTCGGACATTGCCGAAGCACTTACCAAAACATAGCCATATTTCTGTTTTAAATCGTCTATCAGCCTGGCAAACGACGGAGATGCAATCCAATCCGCCTGTGCATTCCGCCCAAAATCCACTTGCAATTCGTCAACTCCACTTTCAGAACGAGATACATATTTCCCGATTCCGTCCGAGACAATACGTTCAAAGTCAACACCTGCATAGCAGTCATCGCGAAGCAAAACCACCTTTTCCTCCATTGAAGATATGGAAGCAGCCAATTGGGAAGATACGAACAACGCATCTCCGCCCTTTTCATAAGACGTAACCACCACCAATTTTCCCAACTCAGCCGTTGCGGTAGCGGGAAATAATGCGGAACGAAGCCGGCGAAATGCCTCTTTGCAAGACTTTGGATTTGCTGCACTTACCGAATAAACTGGTAAAAACGTATTAATCCGCACCTCCTTCTCGTTGTCTAACGTCTTCGCTGATATTTTCTTCAAATACAAAGATACAATAGAAATAAAAGATGCAAAAAGCAATGCCAAAACGAAAACAAGGCTCTTTTTGGGTGCAACCGGCAATGGCGTTGCCACGCAATCCTCCACCGTTCGAGCCATATTCAATGTGGAAGACATCGCGAAAGCACTCTCCTCCCTTTTTTGCAAAAGGAGAAGGAAAAGTTGCTGCTGTATCTGACGTTGCCGCTCAATCTTTACAGACATTCGTTCCTGTGTAGGGATATCGGACACCAGCTTCCGATATTTTTCGTATTGCTTTTGCAAATCAGACTGGGTTATCTGCAAACTTTTCTCAACATTCTCAATCAAGAGTTTAATGTTGTCAAACATAGCTTTGAGTTGTGAAGTCTGCCGTTGCACCACAGGGTTGTTGTCCGACGTGGCAGTCATCATACGGTTGCGGTCTAACAAAAGGGTATTGTATGCGTCGATTTGGTTGGAAAGTCCGACATCCGAAATTCCCATATTCGATGGAATCACCATCTCCTTGTTTTTTTCTTCTGAAAGATAGACACGCATCGCCCGAATCAAATTCAGTTGCGTTTCCGTTTCCACCCATTTCTGTTCATAGTCAGTACGTTGCGTCAAGAAAAGTTGTGCATTCGACTGCAAATCCGTCAGTCCCTGCTCCTTTTTATATCTTTCCAAATCGATTTCCGTAACCCCTAATTCCTTGGACAGGAGAGCCATTCGGTGGTCTATAAATTCCGTCGTGCGACGCACCAATTCGTTCTTCTCCTCCATAGCAGAGATGTTATATTGGTTCACCAATGTCTTCATAAAAAGGATTCCTCGTTCCTTGCTTGTCGTTTTCATCGAAAGGTTCAAGACAGAAGAGTTCCTACTCGCCACCATAACAGACAGCTCCTGCTGGTAAAACCGCGCCAACAAACCAGACGGGAAAACCATTAAATTATACGAAGAAAAATCTTTCAGCCTATCGTAATCCGAACAGATAAGCGTCAGCGGTCCGTCTGGCGTTGGAATCGTCATTGGGAATCCTGTAAAAACAGTATCAATCGTTACATCCTCGTCATTGGTCAACTCAACCTTATATTTTTCGTCGCCATTGATTTCCAAAGAAATATCATACGCGAAAATTTGATTTTTATGGTTGAAGAGTGAATCGGAAATGAGTATTGGCGACTTGTCAAACAAATCGACCTTGCTCAAAAGTGTTTCCCCATAAACATACTTATATATATGTGTCGTATCAATTGTCTTCTGAATCAGATTGAGCGATTTTATCACCTCCAGCTCATTATCAGTGCTGATATTAAGCGAAAAATCACTATAATCGAACATTGAAAGACTTGAAAGGAAGCTTCCCCCACGCTTCGAATCTTTCACCATCACAGTCGTGGTAACCCGATATTGCGGCATCGCGCAAACAACATAGAGCGTAGCCACAACAAAGCACGCAGCAAAAACTCCCAAAATCCAACGCCAATGCGCCTTGATATACGACCGCCAGTCGAACCAAAAACTATCGCTCACCGTTTGTTTGTTATTCTCTGTGTTTTGCATACTTTATCCGAAATTGACCTATTTCCCCGATGTCAATGCGACAATCAGACTTGCAACGGAAACCAGGACTGACACTCCAGACAAGACTTGACTCGTCAACGCGCTATACCGACTGTTCCGCTTCTTCGTTTTATTGGGTTCGACATACAAAACATCGTTTTGCTGAAGGTAAAAATAGGGAGAGTTGATGAGGTTGCGGTCTGTCAGATCAAGCGTTACCACCTCGCGTGTACCATTCGCCTGTTCGCGCATCAACTTCACATTGTCGCGCTTGCCGTAAATAGTGAGGTCGCCCGCCAACGCCAACGCCTCTAAAACATTTACCTTCTCATTGGTGATTGTGTATGTATTAGGCTTCGCCACCTCTCCCAAAACGGAGATTTTATAATTGACCATTCGGACATTCACAACAGGATCTTCCTTTAAGTAAGGTTTCAGGCGTTCTTTAAGGATGCCCTCCACTTCATTTTTCGTCTTATCCGAAACGTTTACTTTTCCCAAGACTGGAAAATCTATATTTCCCTCATTGTCAACAAGATAACGCTGCAGCGATGTCTCAGACGAAGTGGAGTTAACATACGTCGGATTCCCCGTTGGATACAGCAAGTTGAAAGGCAAAGACACTTCCCTATCGAAAGTGTTCACAGTGATGGTCAGCAAGTCTTTGGGTTTAATCCGTGCGTCGTATAAAAAAGCCGAATCAGGGGCTACATCCTCGAAATTCTGCAAATACGCAATCTTCGCCGTCGAAGAGCAGGATGGAATCAATATCAACATCCAAAGGCAAAAAGACAAAAAAACAAATCTTCTTTTATTTCTGCTTCTCATAGAATCATTTACACTGCGCCCCACACCCAGCAGCGTGAGACGCAAAAAGATTTTTCAAACTACTGAAAATCACTGATGTTCCCTTCTCAGCAAGTCGTTCACAACCTTTACGGGTGTGAATGTTTCGATTGGCACTTCAACAAATATCGTGTTCCACGCAGACATCGCGCCATTCCACAAGCCGGGACGCTCCAAAGCCTTCAAGTCTCGCCCGTCTTTCGACTTATAGGAAATGAAACCAGTATTTTCGTCCACAAAGTTAAGCAAATTATATTTATCTCCCTTATGATTTTTCACGGCGCAGACCAAGTCAACAGGATTAAAGTGCGTGGAGTTCCTCATAATTTCCATTTGAGCCGCATTATCCTTGTCAAATTGCGAACTTTCCAGAATCTGTGCAGAAATGGTTCCATCGGAATTTTTGCACAAATAAGGTCCGCCTCCAGGCTCGCCTTCATTGCGCACCATACCGCAGACGCGTAACGGGCGGTTGTATATTTTCCGTAGGTAAGCCACTTTCTCCGCCGGAGTTCCTACTGGATTGTTCACATTTGTAACTCCCAGATTATTTTCTGCGAATACGAACATTTTCTGCATTGCATCCTCCGACACTTTGTCGTTTTCCAACAATGCTTGATACTCAAACACTTTCTTCTGAATCTTCACAAGGATTCCCGCAAGCAACATCTTCTCTGCAACAGTGGGTTGCTTGTAGGCATCTGGCGCAACGTTGTCGATATTCTTTATAAAAATGATATCCGCATCAATGGCATTCAAATTTTCAATCAATGCGCCGTGTCCACCAGGGCGGAAAAGTATTTTATCCTTCACACGGAACGGTCGGTTGTCCATATCCACCGCAACCGTGTCTGTCGATGGTTTCTGCACGGAAAACGTAACATTATAATTTGCACCGTAACGATACGAATATTCGTCGATGCGAGTTTCCAAAAGTCTGCGGAAATATTCCAAATGTTCCTCCGAAACGGTGAAATGCAAATTCACGCTACCGTCACTTCCTTTGGCGTATAACGCTCCCTCAACGAGGTGTTCTTCAAATGGAGTCCGCGCACGCTCAGGGTAACGGTGGAACAGCAGTAATCCCTTCGGCAAAGAGCCGTAGTTTAGTCCCTTTTCGCCCAAAAGATTTTCGGCAACCGCCAAATATTTTTTATCATTCAGCAAATGGGGAATATTCCACCCTTCATTACGTTTGCAATGGAAATTCAAATCATTGTAGAAAGCGAACTGCTCGATATGCTCAAAAAAATTGATGTCCGACTCCTTCACTAACTCGTTCTTCCCTACGCTCAAAAACTCGAAAAGGCTCTTGAACATACGGCTGGCTGCACCCGAAGCAGGCACAAACTTCATCACTTTCCGGTTCTGCCCCAAGTATTTCTGCCATTCTGCAAGATAGGCACTTTCATCCTTTGCATCCACCTTTAGAATGCCATCATAAACCACGGCAGCCCTCTCCACATCCATATAAGGGAATCCGACTTCAAAGCGTTTCAACTGCTCTTCTAACACCTCTTCCGTAATTCCCCTACGGATCAAGTCTTTTCTATCCTCATCTGTCAACATACCTCACTCAATATTAAATGTAACCAGAAAAGTTTTTACTATCACCAAGACAAATCCGACTTGCGCCAGAATTTTCTTCACACATTCTATGTTTAGCACTGCCTTGCTTGTTTCAAAGGTAATTTAAAAATCACTATATGTGAAAAAATTTCGCAAAAAATTCAGTCGTATTTCTACACAAAAAGGAACTTTCTTTCTCATCTTTGCAAAAACAATCCGATTTTACGCTTGGAAAACGCCAACAATTACAAAAAAGAACTTTCCATTGCGAAAAATCGCACATAACATCGTATGGGTAATTTAACAAAACGATACAGTGACTACGCTTCCTATTTGAAAAGGATTTTCACTTTCAAAGTTCAGAAAATCTCCATCAATGCCGGATTTTCTTGTCCTAACAGGGACGGAAGCATTGGCTGGGGCGGCTGCACTTTCTGTAACAACCAGACCTTCAACCCTGCCTACTGCCAACCAGACAAAAGCATCACGCAACAAATTGACGAAGGCATTCAATTTTTCAGAAACAAATATCCAGATCAGCGTTACATCGCTTATTTCCAAGCATATACAAACACATACGGAAAGTTAGACGAACTAAAACGAAAGTACGAGGAAGCACTCAACCACCCCTCCGTCGTGGGTATCGTTATCGGCACCCGCCCTGATTGCGTGGATACTCCCCTACTCGACTATCTGTCAGAAATCAACCAAACAAAATATGTGATGATGGAATACGGAATTGAGTCGACGCTCGACCGTACACTGCGCCTCATCAACCGCGGACATACATTCGATGCACTGCGAAAGACTATTGAAGCGACTGCCAATAAGGGCATCGCAACAGGCGGTCATATCATCCTCGGATTGCCTCAAGAGTCGAATGAAGAGATGCTGCAACATGCCGACCGAATTGCGAAACTACCGATCAACTGCATTAAACTTCACCAGTTACAAATTATAAAAGGTACTGTAATGGCACGGCAATATGCAGATTACCCAGAGTGGTTCCATAATTTTTCGGCAGAAGAATATATCAACCTTGCGATACGGTTTATTGAACGCCTACCCGAAAGAATCACAGTAGAGCGGTTTGTGTCGCAATCTCCAAAAGAGATGCTCGCAACGCCTGGTTGGGGACTGAAGAATTTTGAATTTACCGCCAAACTTGACAAACGTATGGCAGAATTAGACGCTTGGCAAGGCAAATATTACAGCGTATAAAAACGGCTATCAGACATTTCTATTTCTTTGATTGGATGGTTTTCAGATAGTGCAACACTTGCTCAAGCAACTCTTCGCAACTTTCGCGATGCTGCACACAGATTTCCATATCATACAAATGTACACCTTCGCGGTGGATTCCACACTTGCAATGCGCTTTCGAAATGCCCAAAAGATACTTCAACGGCAGATATTCCTCGGACGTGAGGTCGATCAGCACATCGGGCGATTCAGACAAAAACTTGCCTGTGATAATAGAATTGGGCTTTGAGAAGAAGTTGAGCGACTCGCCGTTGAACATCACCACCCGCTCCGACTCTTGCCGGACGAAATGCTTCGAGCGGAGATAACACCAAACACTCACCTCCTTATCGGAAACTTTATTCAACAAACATTCCAACTCAGAGTTGTCTGGCATATCATACGAAACAAGGATGGCGACATGCGAAACATCGTTCCAATTGACAAATCTCTTGTCCCTTGTTTTTCCGTGCAATTGCGATTTACGAATCTGCCAATCAATGTATCTCCGTTTCAAACCTTCAAACATTTGTAGGTCCTCCTCTATTTTTTATCTGATCATTTCCTCAAATTCACTTTCGCTTATAATCTTCACATTCAAACTTTTAGCCTTTTCTAACTTGGCTGGTCCCATATTCTCACCAGCAAGCACATAGTTCGTTTTAGAAGATATGGACGAAACGTTTTTTCCGCCATGCTGTTCAATCAAACTCTTCAGTTCGTCGCGCGAGTGGTTCATAAACGTCCCGCTTATCACGATAGAAAGTCCTGACAACTTTTCCGTGCGTCCAACAAACGCCTCCTCGCCCAAATGGAACTGCAAACCGGCAGACTTCAACCTCTCGATGATTTGTCTGTTGGCTTCTTCTGCGAAATATTCAACTACACTCTGTGCTATGCGTTCGCCCACCTCGTCCACCAATAGCAAATCCGACACGTTGGCTTGCTCTATCGCTTCAATGTTTTTTAGTTTCCAAGCGATTTTCTTCGCCGTAGAAGCCCCGACATACCGTATACCCAGCGCAAAAAGCACTCTGTCGAACGGCACGGACTTAGATTTTTCAAGGCTTTCAAGAAGATTGCGAGCACTGGTTTCACCCCAACGATCCAAGTTTTTCAAATCCTCCATCCGCAAATCGTAGAGGTCTGCCACATTCTTCAAAAGTCCTTTTTGGTACAGAAGATTCACATTCTCCTCCCCCATATTGATATCCATTGCCTTACGACCGACGAAATGCTCAATCCGCCCTTTTATCTGCGGCGGGCAATGAAGGTAGTTCGGACAGTAGTGGGCGGCCTCGCCCTCCTCGCGCACCAACAATGTTCCACACTCAGGGCAATGTGTCAGAAACTCCACTCTTTGCTTCTCACCAGACCGTCTATCACAGTCCACACCAACAATCTTCGGGATAATTTCGCCGCCCTTCTCCACAAAAACATAATCTCCAACGTGAAGATCCAATGAACGGATAATATCCGCATTATGCAACGATGCACGTTTCACCACCGTACCAGACAATTGGACGGGATTAAGGTTGGCGACTGGCGTTATCGCCCCTGTGCGCCCCACCTGATACGACACGGAGAGCAACTCCGTACAAGCACGCTCCGCCTGAAATTTGTAGGCAATCGCCCAACGAGGCGATTTCGCCGTGTAGCCCAACTTTTTTTGCTGTGCTAAAGAATTAACTTTCAGCACGATACCATCCGTAGCCACTGGAAGGTTCTTTCGTTCCACATCCCAATAATTGATGAAATCGAATACCTCATCAACAGTGCTGCAAACCTTCATCGCATCAGAAACCTTGAAGCCCCACGAGCGTGCGATTTCAAGATTCTTATAATGAGTGTCGGCAGGAAGTTCATCGCCCAAAAGATAATATAAATAGGAATCTAACCGACGTTTTGCCACCTCACGCGAATTTTGCGTTTTCAAAGTTCCGGCGGCGGCATTCCGCGGATTAGCAAACAATGACTCCTCTGCTGCGGCGCGTTCTTCATTCAACTTCTCAAAAACATCCCACGGCATAAGGATTTCCCCGCGAATCTCAAATGAAGAAGGAAAACCCGAACTACGCAACACCAAAGGAATCGAACGGATTGTCTTCACATTCTCCGTCACATCATCACCTTTTTCACCGTCGCCACGCGTAACGGCGCGCACCAAGCGTCCGTTCTCGTATGTGAGTGAAATGGACGTGCCATCATACTTCAATTCGCAGACTATTTCAAAATTCTCTCCTTCCAAGCCTTTTTCCACACGCTGGCAGAAATCTGACACCTCCTCGCGCGAGTAAGTGTTGCCCAAAGAGAGCATTTGATATTTGTGTTTCACTTGCTCAAACCCCTTCGAGATATCGCTTCCAACTCTTTGTGTAGGGGAATTTGGGTCAAAAGCCTCAGGATGCGCAGTCTCCAACTTCTGCAACTCCGCCATCATTTGGTCAAAGTCAAAATCAGAAATCGTAGGTGCGGATAGCACGTAGTAGTTATAGTTGTGCTTGTCCAACTCTTCCCGGAGGAATTTTATTCTCTGCAAATCATCCATCATCCAACAAATTCAGAATATAAAATCAAGTGAATGAATATTTTTTCAAATCATCAACGAGGGACATCAAAGTCCCTTTTCTAAAAGGTAAAATTCGGCATCCTTCGCTGCCTTACAACCGCTCGCTGCCGCGGTGATGGCTTGCCGATACATCGGGTCTGCCACATCGCCCGCTGCGAAAACCCCTGGCACATTGGTTCGCGATGTATTTCCTTGCGTCAGGATGAACCCACTCTCGTCTAAGTCCAAATATTTTGCAAAAAGTTCTGAGTTTGGATGATGGCCAATGGCAAGGAACAACCCATCAACAGAGAGTTTCAACTCCTTTTCTCCTTCTGCGCCGAGATTCTGGACGAGAGAAACAGACTGTACACCATCCTCACCCTCTATACCGGTAACTTGATGATTATAAAGTATTTCTATTTTATCGTTATTCTTCACTCTATCTTGCATGACAACAGAAGCCCGGAGTTTATCTTTACGCACAGCCAAATAGACTTTCTTACAAAGGCGCGACAGATAAAGCGAATCCTCGCAAGCGGTATCGCCGCCGCCCACCACCATAACGGTTTTTCCTCTGTAAAAGAAGCCGTCGCAAGTGGCACAGACGGAAACACCCATACCAGCGTACTTCTTCTCGTCCGACAAACCAAGGTACTTAGATGAAGCCCCCGTAGAAATAATGACGACAGTTGCCTCTATCTGCTTCTCTCCGTCAATCGTTATAAGATTATGCCCCTCGCTCAACTCCGCCTTTGTCGCCAAACCCGAGCGAATGTCTGCCCCGAAGCGAATTGCCTGTTCACGGATAGACTCCATCATCTCCGCCCCAGAAATTCCCTTGGGATAGCCCGGGAAATTCTCCACTTCGGTGGTAGTGGTCAACTGTCCGCCACGCAAAAAGCCCTCATACAAAACAGGGGATAGATTCGCCCTTGCAGCGTAAATGGCCGCAGTATAGCCCGCCGGACCAGAACCTATTATCAAACATCTAACTTTTTCCATAAAATAAACTATTTAAAAATCATCTCAAATCCACCACTTCCATGCCTGGGTTTTTCGCCAAATCATAGACGAACTCTGCATCGTCGACTGTCTTAGGATAAGAGATCTTCTGTATATTAAAATGAGTCGTAACCCCATCTTTGCCTTTCAACGTAAGTTTTTCTGGCTGATAATCAGCTTTTTTTACAACGAGTGTTATGATTGAATACTTACTGTTCAAATCATTGGGGTACAATTCTATTACCTCGATAGAAACTCCTTTTTCATTTTTAGAATCTCCCAAGTAACGCATTTTGTAATCCGTCTGGCTCGACTTCATCAACAATATCGGGTTCACCTCCTTCAAATCCTCTTTTTCGGGCGTGCTGATTGTCACCTCTTTTTCTTTGTTCATCACCACACTCTGCGTTTTCCCGTCAAAATAGGTGTCGACACCCTGGACGGAGAGTCGGAAACGATCTCCTTTTAGCAGAAGAGAACCTTCAAATGCGTCCTTCTTGTTATTGCGCGCATTGTCCATTGTAACCTTGAACTTCGTTTCCACACCTTTCTTCGTTTCGAACGTAGAAATCACCTTATCCAGCAATGCCTTAGCCTGCGGATCTACCGCTTTCTCTTGCGAGAAAGCCATAAACGGGAAGATACCCGCCAACAATATCACTAAGAAATTCTTCATATCCTCTCTTTTTACATTAGTTATTGTGCGTTTATTATCGCATCCAACTGGGCCATATCCTGCACCAACACTTGCCTGCGCTTGCTGCTACCCTCCATCGGACCGACAATTCCGGCATACTCCAACTGATCCATTATTCGGCTCGCTTTATTATAACCGATTTTAAACTCTCTCTGAATCATCGAAGCGGCACCCATCTGCTTTGAAACGACCAACTGCGCCACATCTGCAAATAGAGGGTCTCGTTCCGATTTATCGGCACGAGAGCTGCCACCCAACGATGATTCCTCAGGATCCGTAAACTCAGGCAATTCAAACGCACTCGTGTAACTCTGCTGCTCGGAAATGTAATGTGCCACACGCTCCACCTCCGGCGTGTCGATAAAGGCACACTGCACACGCTCCAAACCATTACCCGAAGAAACCAGCATATCACCTCTACCAACTAACTGCTCGGCTCCCGACGAGTCGAGAATCACACGCGAGTCTAATGCTGACGAAACCTTGAAGGCAAACCTCGCTGGAAAATTGGCGCGGATAACACCCGTGATGATATTAGCAGATGGTCTCTGAGTGGCCAAAATAACATGAATACCCACCGCTCTCGCCTTCTGAGCCAAGCGGGCGATCGGTACTTCTATGTCCTTACCGACGGTCATCAACAAATCAGCAAACTCATCTATAATAACGACAATGTATGGCATAAAATGGTGTCCGTTGTTGGGGTTGAGCATGCGCGACTTCACTTTCTCGTTATAGGATTTCAACTCACGGACACCTGCAAGTTTTAAAAGTTCGTACCGTTTCTCCATCTCTACACAGAGGGAGTTCATCGTCCGTACGACCTTTTCAACAACCGTGATGACGGCATCTTCCTCATCTGGCATTTTCGCAAGGAAATTCTTCTCAATCGGAGAATACATACTGAATTCAACCATCTTAGGGTCAACCAAGACGAATTTCAGTTCAGAAGGGTGCTTTTTATAAAGGAGCGAGGTGATGATGACATTCAAACCGACGGACTTTCCCTGACCCGTTGCACCTGCCACCAACACATGCGGCATTTTGCACAAATCGAGCATAAAGACGTCATTCGTGATAGTTTTTCCAAGCACCATCGGCAGTTCGTAGTTGGTTTCCTGATACTTCTTGCTGCCCAACAACTCGGCCATAGACACCGTTACTGGCTTTGCGTTTGGCACTTCGATACCGATGGTTCCCTTACCCGGAATCGGCGCGATGATACGGATTCCGCGGGCTGCAATCGAGAGGGCAATATCATCTCCCAATCCTTTGATTTTTGCAATACGCACTCCCGACATCGGCGTAACCTCATAGAGTGTAACCGTAGGGCCCACCGTCGCTTTGATGGACTTGATTTCCACTTTGAAGTCTTGCAGCACCTCCTTGATGCGGTTCATATTTTTGTTCTGCTCCGCCTCATCTACTATATGGTTCGTTGTATAGGTGTTCAGCAAATCCAAGGTTGGTTTCTTGTAGAACTCCAAATCCTTGGTCGGGTCGTATGGGCCTAACTCATCTATCTCAGAGGCTTGTTCTACTTCCACATTCTCCTCTATGGTAAACTCTGGCGCAGTTTCGGCTTTCTCCGACACTTCGTTCTTTTCCGTTTTTGAAGCGAAAGGCTCTGGCGAAAACGATTTTTCTGCGGATTGCTCATCTTTCGGCAACTCTTTGGCATTTCCGTCGGACGATGGCGTCGGATCCACCATTTCCGTCGGCTGAGGTTTTTCAATGACGAACGACACTCCCCCCTCACTATCTTCCGAATCAGAAGAGTGAGAGCTTTCATTGTTGTTAGTCAACGTATCATTCTGATTTCCAACAGGAGAAGAAGAATTTGCGGAATCAGAATCGGCAGGTTCGGCTTTTTCAATAATAAACTCCGGCTGATTTTCTTCTCCCGAATGAATTTCTTGCGGATCGCCGCCATCACTGTCGCCGTCAATTTCTTCCGTAGGCCCATTTTCACCATCTTCATTTGAAGTATCCTCTTCCGAATCATCCTCATCATCTTCTTCATCCTCATCGTCTTCTTCGTCGTCGACATCTTCATCATCTTCAGTTTCGTCATTCTCAATCGCCTCTGAATCAGGTTTCTTCACCAAATTAACGATCCAATTGACAAACGATGGAAAGGCATAGAAAGAAAACAGAAGGAGCAAAACGAAAAGCACCAACGCGACACCCACCCAACCGATGTAAGCCCGTAGCATCAAGTTGAGTTGATAGCCGTGTTCGCCGCCAAGAAACAAAAATGTGGAATCATAATCGCTGATGAACGACCCCAGAAACAACGACCCCCATATCAGAATGAATGAGCACACAAAAAAAACTTTGTCCATTTTTCCCTTGAACGGACGGACGCCAATCAGCCAAAAGCCTATGAGATAGAGGTAGAAGATATAGGCGAAAACAGGGATTCCAAACATACGATTGATAAGGAAGTCGGATAAACAAGCCCCCCAAAGCCCCGTCCAGTTCTGCACATTTTCCGAGAGATAGAGATCGTCATAATCTCCACGAAGCAGACTTTGATCTTCCCACCCTGTGAAGAAAAACGAAAAGAAAGAAACCGACAAGTAAGCAGAAAAGCCTACAATCAACATAGCGAGCGAAAATTTCATAGGCACGTTGACAATAGAATCCTTCAACCTACTCCAAAAAGAAGTTGGCTTATCATCCTTTTTCTCCTCTATTTGATTCTCTTCTTCCATTCTACCATTTTATCATTCTACTGACAAAGATACAAAATTGTAGCAGCAAAAAGACCACGACTTTCACGCAAAAGCCGCGGTCTTCATTTTTTTTCACATTCAAGCGAATAATCCGATAAGGAAGAATCCGCCTGAAATCCTCTTAAATCACAATGCCATTAGGAATTCATCGTGGCAAGCAGTTCCTCGTTTGAACGGGTGTTCTCGATCTGCCGTTTGAGGAAGTCCATCGCCTCTACTGGCGTCATTTCGGAGATGTGGTTTCTGAAAATCCACATACGGCGAACCACCTCCTGAGATTGGAGCAAGTCATCGCGGCGCGTGCTGGAAGCGACAATGTCAATGGCTGGATAAATACGTTTGTTAGAAAGTTGGCGCGAGAGTTGCAACTCCATATTACCGGTACCTTTGAACTCCTCAAAAATCACATCGTCCATCTTCGAACCCGTATCGGTCAAGGCGGTGGCAATAATCGTGAGGCTACCACCGTTCTCAATGTTTCTGGCTGCACCGAAGAAGCGTTTGGGCTTCTGCAATGCGTTGGCGTCCACACCTCCCGAAAGCACCTTTCCCGACGCAGGCGCAACCGTATTGTAAGCGCGCGCCAAACGCGTGATAGAATCCAAAAGGATGACCACATCATGTCCGCACTCCACCATTCTCTTTGCTTTTTCGAGAACCAACCCGGCGATTTTAACATGGCGATCGGCAGGTTCGTCGAACGTAGAGGCGATAACCTCGGCATTCACACTCCGCGCCATATCGGTAACCTCCTCAGGGCGTTCGTCAATCAGCAAGATAATCATATAGACCTCTGGATGATTCTCTGCAATCGCATTGGCAATGTCCTTGAGCAACATTGTCTTACCAGTCTTAGGCTGAGCGACGATCAAACCGCGCTGTCCCTTACCGATTGGAGCGAAAAGATCCACCGCACGCACCGAAGTGTTGCAAGTGCGTCGTCCGCCAGTAAGATTGAATTTCTCGTTCGGGAAAAGCGGCGTAAGGTGGTCGAATGGCACACGGTCGCGCACAAACTCTGGAGAGCGTGCGTTTATTTTATCCACACGCACCAATGGGAAATATTTCTCGCCATCCTTAGGAGGGCGGATTGTTCCTTCAACCACATCGCCCGTCTTCAAACCGAAAAGCTTAATTTGCGACTGAGACACATAAATGTCGTCTGGGGAAGTCAAATAATTGTAATCAGCGGAACGAAGGAAACCGAAGCCCTCAGCGGTGATTTCAAGCACGCCCTGTCCCGTTACAATATCCTCAAAATCGAATGTTTTCTTGAATGAAGTTGAAGGTTGGTCTATTAATCCGTTCGTATCTTGCGAATCAAACAAAGGGTCGTTCTTTGGAGTAGGTGCGAAGTTAGGCTGTTTTCCGTCTCGTGTCTCCGCCAAACTCTCTTCTTCCTTCATTCGTTTGATGTTCTCAATAACCTTCTCTGGCTCTGGCGTAACAATTCCTTTTTTCTTGTCAAGAATCATTCTCGCCATAACAGCAGCGGGGTTGCCAGATGCCATTGCGTCAAAACCTCCATATTGTCGGCTACGAGGCAATGGCGGTTGCTGACGCTCCATACGTTCCTGCTGAGGCTGCTCGTTGAAATTTGGTTCGTTAAGAATTGGAGTTGTGTTTTCAGTTTTTTCGGTCAAATCTGCGGCGTCCGCTGGCATTGAAGCGACAGACGGTTGCGTCTGCTCCGTTCCGCTTGTAGTTGCCGCTTCCACAATTTTCTTAGCCGAAGCCGAAGCCTCGTCAGCGGTTACCATCACCCCAGTCTTGCTTGGTATTAGCCCGGCTTGGTCTGAGATATCGTCGAAATCTTTAAATGAATCTGGCAAAGGTTCGTTTTTTCGTTGTCTGGATGCGATGATTCCAACTATTGTAAAAATCAAGTCGTCCTTACGAAACGAATCCGGACGTCTGATGTCCAACTCCTTGGCGAGTTGTTTTAACTCACCTAAGTTCTTCAACTTTAAATCACTAATTTTCATACAAAATAGATAACAGAACCGAAATCATATTCGTTCAATTCACTCTCGAATCCTCAGGATCTGGAAATATTCAACATCAGGAAAGCCAAAGCAGAAAGACTTCACAAATGCCCCACTCCGAAAAGGAATCTATAAAGGGTATTTAGATAAGTTTCACGATGATTTTGTGGCGATTGATTACTTATGCTTCAAGAACGAAGCCTTCGGTAGTAAAAGCGAGTGCAAAAGTAGTTTTTTTTTCTTTTTTGACAAAAAAAAGCAGAGATTTCTTCTCAAAAAACATTTTGTCATTTTTTTTCGGTACTTTTGGAGAAAATTCCGAACTCGGAGGGTTTCTCCGCTACGCTTCTGTTGGCGTGTATGTTCGGAAGATATTTTTCTATTTTTTTCTAAAAAGCCTCTATTCTTTATGGAATACAATACGAAGATGGCGAAGTTAGTGCTTCCCGAGTATGGCAGAAACATCCAAAATATGGTGAACTATTGTATGACTATACCCGATAGGGATGAACGAACCGCTTGCGCCCACACCATAATCAGCACTATGGGAAATCTTTTCCCACAGTTGCGCGACATCAACGATTTCCGCCACATACTGTGGGACCACCTCGCCATAATGTCCAACTTCTCGTTAGACATCGATTATCCCTACGAGGTCATCAAAAAGGAAAAACTAATGACCAAACCCGACAAAATCGAGTACTCGTCGCCCAAGCGAATCCGATTTATGCATTACGGGAAAATCATCCATGAATTGATCGACAAGGCAGTGGAAATGGAGGAAGGAGAGGAACGCTCCCAGTTAGAGATGATGATCGCCAATTTTATGAAAAGATGCTACGTTACCTTTAATAAGGATGGCGTAGACGACATGAAGATTTTGGACGACCTTGAAAGACTCTCCAATGGGAAGATACGGCTGAAAGACCGCGGAGTGAAACTCTCGGAGGTGAAAAACACCACTCCGCAACCCACCACCACAGGCAAGAAGAAAAAGAAAAAATAACCGCACCTTATATAATAGGAGTATGGCGAAGTTCCTAATCGAAGGAGGGCACTCCCTGAAAGGCGAAATCACGCCGCAAGGGGCGAAGAACGAAGCGTTGGAGGTGATTTGCGCAACGCTGCTCACCCCCGAGACCGTTACAATGCACAATGTGCCAGACATTTTGGATGTCAACAACCTGATTTGCCTGCTGAAAGATTTGGGCGTAGAGGTGGAAAATCTTGGCAACAGAAGTTTCAGTTTCAAGGCAGCCAACGTCAACTTAGATTATTTAGACACGCCGCAGTTTTACAAACAGTGCTCTGTGTTGCGAGGGTCGGTGATGCTCGTAGGCCCACTCGTAGCACGATTCGGAACAGCCGTTGTGCCAAAACCTGGGGGCGACAAAATCGGACGGCGGCGCTTAGACACGCACTTCACCGGCATCCAAAACCTTGGTGCGATATTCTGCTACGACCCCGAGCTGAAACTCTACCGCATACACGCCAAAAACCTACAAGGACGCTACATGCTATTAGATGAAGCCTCCGTCACGGGAACCGCCAACATCATTATGACCGCCGTCCTCGCCAAAGGCGAGACGACCATTTACAACGCCGCCTGCGAACCTTACATCCAGCAACTTTGCAAGATGTTGATTAAAATGGGGGCGAAAATCACTGGCGTAGGCTCTAACCTGCTGCACATCACCGGTGTGGAAAAGTTGCACGGATGCGACAGCCACACGATTCTTCCAGATATGATTGAGATAGGCAGTTTCATCGGTATGGCTGCTATGACAAGTTCCGAAATCACCATAAAAAACGTATGCTACAACGAGTTGGGCATGATTCCCGATTGCTTCCGCAAACTGGGCATCAAAGTGGAGCGTGTCAATGACGACATTTACATTCCTAAGCAGGAGCGATACACCATTGAAACATTCATTGATGGGTCTATAATGACCTTTGCAGACGCTCCTTGGCCAGGACTCACGCCAGACCTTCTCAGCGTGTTCCTCGTAGTTGCGACACAAGCCAAAGGCAGTGTGCTGATACACCAAAAAATGTTCGAAAGCCGTCTCTTCTTCGTGGACAAGCTCATCGATATGGGTGCGCAAATCATCTTGTGCGATCCCCACCGGGCCACCGTCATCGGCTTAGGAAAAGAAACGCAACTCCGCCCTTCCAATATGACATCGCCCGACATCCGGGCTGGCATCGCCCTCCTCATCGCAGCAATGAGCGCCAACGGCACAAGCACTATCAGCAACATTGAACAAATCGACCGCGGATATGAAGATATCGACGGCAGATTGAATGCCATCGGTGCGAAAATTATGAGAATAGAATAAGATTGAATCAGAAATTGAAAAAATCGTTTAGACACGCTGGCGGAATGTTACGTTTCATTCCGCCATTTCATTTTGACATTTTGAACAAATTGAGCCAAAACAAAACGCAAAACGTTACAAAAAACGCGTTGTGAGAACAATCCGAAACACACATAAAGCAAAAAACAAACACAATTTAACAAAACGCTATTGTCAAAGTCGCAAAAAAAAACTAATTTTGCCGCTTGAAAAGGCGAAGCGAGCCTCTGCGCAGATTGGCAAGTGCAACCCTGGAAAGAGAATCGCACAACCTTTGCAAATTTTTTGAAAAAAACATTAGAGGAAATGAATCAAGTATCGGATCGTTTAGCGGCGTTGTCTCCTTCGGAAACTTTGGCAATGTCCCAAAAAAGTCAAGAGTTAAAAGCGCAAGGCGTTGATGTCATCAATCTGAGTGTGGGTGAGCCAGACTTCAACACACCCGACCACATCAAGGCAGCTGCAAAAAAGGCTGTTGACGAGAATTTCTCTTTCTACTCTCCCGTTCCTGGCTATATGCCATTAAGGAAAGCCATTGTGGAGAAGCTGAAAAAGGAAAACGGTCTGGACTTCACTCCCGAGCAAATTGTTTGCTCAAACGGGGCAAAACAGTCTGTCTGCAACACTATCCTCTGCTTGGTAAACAAGGGCGACGAGGTAATAGTCCCAGCTCCATACTGGGTCAGCTACGTTGAAATGGTGAAATTGGCTGAGGGTGTAAACGTAACCATCAGTGCAGGTATTGAACAAAACTTCAAGATCACTCCTGCACAATTGGAGGCTGCCATCACCCCTAAAACAAAAATGTTGATACTCTGCTCACCTTCCAACCCTACCGGAAGCGTCTACACAAAAGAAGAGCTGAAAGGTTTGGCAGACGTGTTGGAAAAGTACCCCAACATCATTGTGTTGGCTGATGAAATTTACGAACACATAAATTATGTTGGAAAACACGAAAGCATCGCCCAATTCGAGAATATCCGCGAGCGTGTGGTAATCGTCAACGGAGTTTCAAAAGGTTATGCTATGACTGGCTGGCGTTTGGGCTGGATCGCTGCTCCACTCTGGATTGCCAAGGCTTGCAACAAACTCCAAGGTCAGTATACTTCCGGACCATCTTCCATCACACAAAAAGCCGCTGAGGCTGCCTATACTGGCGACCAGACCTGCGTTGAGGAGATGCGCAAAGCATTCGAACGCCGCCGCAACCTTGTAGTGAAATTGGCAAAGGAAATTTCCGGATTCAAAGTGAATGTCCCAGAGGGCGCATTTTACGTGTTCCCTGAATGCGACTCCTACTTCGGCAAAAAGACTCCAAAGGGCGAGGTCATCGCCGATGCAGCAAGTTTGGCAATGTATCTTCTCACGGAAGGACATGTGGCTTGCGTAGGCGGGAAAGCTTTTGGCGCACCAAACTGCATCAGAATGTCATACGCAACATCAGACGAAAACATCACCGAAGCATTCAAAAGAATCAAAAATGCCTTGGATGTACTGAAATAAAAACAATAACGAAACAAATGAAACGTGGCGAATCCGGGGTAAAACCCGAGTTCCCACGTTTTGCAATTATCACATCACCGACTTTTTAAAAGCGATGAACGAAACCTCAAAATTCACACTGCTGCTTTCCGTCGGTGTGACCTTGTTATTTGGAATCTCCCTGCTGCCTGACTCGCTTGCAGATACCATCCATTTAAAAAAATTAGATTTAGAGTCATTTTCTAAAATTGAACCAGCCGATTCTAACCCAAAAGATTTACAGAAAGTAAACTTAGCAGCAACGGAATCCGCCGATAGCACACAGTCTGATGAAACTGTCGCACAGCAAAACCGTAAGTCAACGTGCAACACCGATTTGGACACCACAAAACAGAACGTGCTGATATTCGGCGACTCGATGGTGGAAGAAATGCGCCTTCGGTTGGCCGACTACACCAATCAAAACGGACACCGCCTCACGAGCATTATCTGGTACAGTTCCACAACGGAACTTTGGGCAACAACAGACACCTTGGATTATTTTCTAAAACAAATCCATCCCACTCACATCTTCATCAGTTTAGGTGGAAACGAACTTTATGTGCGCGACCTTAAAAAAAGAGAAAAATACATACACGAGATAATGTCGCGAGTTGGCAACATCCCCACTATATGGATTGGTCCGCCAAACTGGTGCAAAGACACCGGCATCAACGACATATTACTGAAAGAGATGGGCGAAAAAGCCTATTTCCCGAGCTACACACTCAAATTCGAGCGCAAATCGGACAAACACCACCCCACGAGAAATTCGGCTGCCAACTGGATGGACGAGGTCATTAAGTGGATGAACGGCGGCAAATCCATTCACCCATTCAGACTGAATGTGCCAGAGAAAGTGAATCACAAGCACCACACAATCGTGCTTAAACCTCTCAACACCACAAAAAAGAACTAACCCTCAACAAGCAAAGAAGAAGGTAATGCTAAGCACCGCTATCGGACAGACAATAGACCCCAATGCGATTCTCCAATACGTCGGGAACATATTCACATACAACAGCAATTCGCCATTGATGATGGGCAGCATACAATTTGCCTTATTGTTCATCGTTTTCTTGCTGATATACAACTTGTTGAAGCATCGTTCCCGTCCTGCGATGATGGTCTATGTAATCATCTTCAGCCTATTTTTCGCCTACAAAGCGAATGGACTGCTGATGGTGCTGCTGCCGCTGACCGCCATCGTCAATTACCTCCTCACACAATGTATGCGCAAATATGAAGGGGAAAAACGGAAAGTGTTGCTGACGACCACCGTTGTCATCGATCTGAGCCTACTTTGCTACTTCAAATACACCAACTTCATTATTGGCGATGTACTGAATGCAATCCTCGGCACTAACTTCTCGCTTCATTCCATCTTTCTACCCATAGGAATCTCATTCTATACGTTCCAGGCGATAAGCTACGCTGTAGATGTCTACAAAAAAAAGTTTACCGAGGAAGTTTCCGTCCTTGAATACCTTTTCTACCTCAGTTTTTTCCCGCTGCTCATGGCAGGTCCGATAACGAGGGCAGCCAACCTAATACCAAGGCTGAAACGCGGCGACGAAACACCTGGACACATCGTATGGGCTGGGCTATGGCTTATTATGTTGGGATTGGCGAAGAAAAATATTCTGAGCGACTACATCGCGCAATACAACAACTGGGTTTTTGACGCACCCGATACGTTCTCCGGCTTTGAGAACTTCGCCGCTTTGTTAGGTTACCCTGTGCAAATTTTCTTAGACTTTTCAGGGTATAGCGACATGAGCATCGGAGTTGCTGCCATCCTCGGATTTTGGTTGCCAGACAATTTCCGGTTGCCCTATCGTTCGCTCAACCTCACCGATTTTTGGAGAAGATGGCACATTTCACTCTCATCGTGGTTCCGCGACTACCTTTACATCCCCTTGGGCGGCAACAGAAAGGGCGTGCTTCGCATGTACATCAATAATTTCATAACAATGTTGGTGGCAGGACTATGGCACGGCGCATCATGGATGTTTGTCATTTGGGGCGGATTGCATGGCGTGGGACTTGCCATTCATAAATTTTTCACACGGCAATTAAATATCAGGATTCCCGACACAAAACCCGCCAACTTCTGCTGCTGGCTCATAACATACATATATGTATGCTTTGCATGGTCGTTTTTCCGTGCAGAAAATATGGAGAAACTGAAAGAAATATACGGCAAAATCGCCAACGATTTCAGTTGGGACTATCTCACCCCATTTCTACAGACACGCCCAGTATGGACTGTATGCGTCGTAGGCGTGATGCTGACATACCTCATCAGCGAACGTCAATACCGCCGACTACAAGCACGCTTCATCCTTCTACCTTGGGTGGTGAAACTAATCATATTCACCATCTGCATGCAATTGGTAGTGCAATTCTCACAAGAGAACGTGCAACCATTTATCTATTATCAGTTCTAAAAAACCACAAAAATTTCCGTTTGCCACCGAGAAAGGTTATTTTTACGGACAAGAAATAAATTCACCTATGAAAGACATCAACATAAACAAGTGCATAACGACAATCGCCGTTTTGTTTGCAGTATCTTGCCACAGTTTGGCAGACACGTTCATCCCGGTAAACCACCCCAGCCTCCGCTATATTGGCAGAACAGAGCAAGCGGACGACCACATACGCTACACCTACCCTGGAGTTCAAATCAAAGTGAACTTTAACGGCACATTTCTGAAAATGAAGGTGAAACCCAACAGCGGCTATTATATGGTGGAGATAGATAAACAGAAGCCCTATAAATTGCAAAGTCCAGAAACCGACTCTGTGATGACGGTCGCAGAAAAACTGCGTCAAGGTCTGCACCACGCCACAATCACCTACATCTCCGAGGGACTAACTTTCCGCCCTGCCTTCTACGGTTTTTTCATTGACAACGACGGAAAACTCGCAGCAGCCTCAAAACTTCCAAAAAGGAAAATCGAATTCATCGGCAATTCCATCACCTGCGGATTCGGAATTGAAGGGAAAGAGGCCAAAGAGGCCTTTTCATACGCAACAGAAAATCAGTTCTACACCTACGCCGCCGTTGCAGCACGCAACCTAAACGCCCAATGCTTCGTAGTG
Organism: Paludibacteraceae bacterium; assembly: GCA_963631545.1. Classification (GTDB taxonomy): domain Bacteria; phylum Bacteroidota; class Bacteroidia; order Bacteroidales; family Paludibacteraceae; genus UBA1181. The sequence continues at coordinate 25,247 of CAVGRN010000012.1, forward strand.
GCACGTTCGGGCATCGGCATATACCGAAACTGCAACGGCAAACCAACAGGCGATGTAGGTGTCATGCCAGATGTGTACCCATACACCCAATTCGGAACAACGGGTGAAAAATGGGACTTCGAGCGATACACCCCCAACGTGGTCTGCATCAACTTAGGGACAAACGACACCACAAAACCCTCCTACGACACCGACTTACTCTTCAATGCCTTTTGGAACTTCTACAAAACGGTGCGCCACAACTATCCTGATGCGAAAATCGTTTTCCTCACTGGTTCAATGATCAAAAAAGACTCCAAACGATTGAAGGATCTCACCAAGACACTCAACAAAGTGAAAGCAGATGCCGAAATGTTGGGCGACGGCGAAGTCTACCGTTTTGATTTCACCCCAGAAGACGGCTCACTCGGCTATGGGAGTTGCTACCACCCATCCCTCGCACGACAAGCGAAAATGGGTGAAGAGTTGACCAAATTCCTCAAAAAAATCATGAAGTGGTGATACAAATCCACCACTAACCCTGTTGGAACGGACATCGCTCCACCTCATCAGAGAGCGTGAAATTTGCGCCTGAAAGCCGCAGGAATACACGGGCGACTGCCACAACGTCGTTTTCGCAATAGTGAGCAATCCGCTCTGGGTCATGTTCTTGATAGTAAACGCGATACACATCCTTACCCTCCATATCCTCTTTTGGAGACTGAACATTCAGCACCTTGCAAAGCAACTTGAGCGACGTGTAGTGCTTATAATCGCCAAATTTCCACATATCCATCGTGTCAATCACCTGGCTTTCCCAAGGTTTCCGCCGAGCGTCCAACAGCAATTTCGGCACTTGCATATTATGGATGAGCATACGCCGCGCGATATAGGGAACATCAAACTCCTTGATGTTATGGCCGCAAAGACGGAAGCCTTGCTTCCCCAAACGGACAAGAAGTTGCCCAAACTGGGTGAGTAAACTCACTTCATCAAATCCATAAACAGATGACACACGCATTGTCCAAATATCCTCTTCCCCACGCTTATACAACAAGCCGAAGGAGATGCAGACAATTTTTCCGAACTCCGCAAAAAGCCCCATATCTGGCAACGATGAAACGGCGTCACTCTCCTCATCATATTTATCGGAAGAGCGTTTTTTTATTTGCAAGAATTTCTCATCCCACAATGTGGCGACATCCTCGCTCAACTCACTGTGCGTCTCCACTTGCGACACAGTCTCGACATCAAGAAAAAGTATTTTCTCAAACTGCATAACAAAACATTTTCAAAAATCACAAACAAAAACAGATGAGAGGAGACTCACCAGCCTCCTCTCAAAAAAATCCACTACTATTTTTTAGCAGCCTTATGCTTTCTTGTCATCGTTTGGATACACTCCCTACGAGGAATGATCACGGAAAGTCCCTTATACTCAACTTCCTCTCTGATGATTTGGAAAATCTCATCGTAATTCTTCTTCAGCGGAACGAAAACACGCAGATGTTCTGGTTTAACACCCAATCCCAAACAGATGGACTCGATTTTACCCGTTCCCTGCGAATCTTGCCCCCCCGTCATTGCCGTCGTCTCATTATCAGAAATGACAACCACGATGTTAGCATCTTCGTCCACAGCGTCCAACAAACCTGTCATACCCGAATGGGTGAAAGTTGAGTCGCCAATCACTGCCACAGAAGGGAAAAGTCCTGCATCAGCAGCACCCTTTGCCATTGTGATGGAAGCACCCATATCCACACACGAGTTGATAGCCTGGAATGGAGGCAAAGCACCCAACGTGTAACATCCAATGTCGCCGAACACTTTGCTATTAGGATAAGAGCGAAGCACCTCGTTCAAAGCAGTGTAGACATCCCTATGTCCGCAGCCCTGGCACATTTGCGGTGGACGCATCTTCACGACAGAAGGTATTTCGTAAGTGATCGGTTTCGTTCTTCCGAACGCCTTGGCAACACTATCCGGATCCAACTCGCCCGTGCGAGGAAGCGTTCCGTCCAAGCGACCTTTCACATCCTTCGAGTGGAAGAAGCCCTTCAAGAGGTTCTCCACAAACGGATATCCGTCTTCAAGCACCAAAAGCGCATCGCACTCTTCAGCCAATTTGTCAATCATCTTCTTTGGAAGAGGGTACTGCGAAACCTTCACTACCGGATAGTCGCACCCCTCAGGGAACGTTTCGTTCAAGTAGTTGAAGCCGATACCACAAGCTACCACTCCAAGTTTCTTGTTCTTTCCATCAATATATTTATTGTATGGAGAATTTTCCGATGCCTGAAGCATTTTGTCCTGCGAATCCAAAAGATGCTGATACCTACGGCGTGCGATGGCTGGCAGCAACACAAACTGGCGTGGGTCTTCTGGCACACTATTGCCATTCTCTGGTTTTGGCGATCTACGCTCAACGCCAGAACGTGAGTGGGCCAAGCGGGTAACGATACGCATCAAAATAGGATAGCCCAATTCCTCGGACAAGCCGAAGCCATTGTATGCCATATCGTAAGCCTCCTGTTGGTTGGAAGGCTCGAAAATCGGAATCATTGCGAAGTTTCCATAGAAACGGGAATCCTGCTCATTCTGAGAAGAGTGCATTGAAGGGTCGTCGGCTGCCAAAACCATCATACCACCATTCACACCTGTGATGGCAGTGTTGACAAAACAGTCGGCTGCCACGTTCATTCCCACATGCTTCATGCAGACAAGTGATCGTTTACCCGCATACGACATTCCCAAGGCACTCTCCATTGCGGTCTTTTCGTTCGACGACCAATGGCTGTGAACTCCACGTTCTTTCGCCTCCTTCGAGTTCTGGATATACTCCGTTATCTCCGTTGAGGGAGTCCCCGGGTAGGCATACACACCAGACAGACCTCCGTCTAAAGCACCTTGCGCTATCGCCTCGTCTGCCAGTAATAATTCTTTTTGCATCTGTTTCTATTTATTGTGTTTCAATGGAAATGCTTCCATTTCCACAAAATTAGTATTTTTTAACCAAATTCGGAAATCTTACATTAGTAGAAAAATCACCGGACATCCATCATTCGGCTCAAATATTTCCCGATGATATCAAATTCAATGTTAACCACGCTTCCAACTTCTATCTTACAAAAGTTGGTATGCTCGTATGTGTACGGGATGATCGCCACAGAGAAGCGGTCTAACTGCGAGTCGCACACCGTGAGGCTCGTGCCATTCACCGTCACAGAACCTTTCTCAACAGTAACATATCCTTTGCGCACCATTACAGGGTCAAATTCATATTGGAATGTGAAAAACCAACTGCCATCCTGCGAGGTCTTACTAACGCACTTCGCCACTTGATCTACGTGGCCTTGCACAATATGCCCGTCCAACCGTCCGTTCATCACCATACTACGCTCTACGTTGACGAGGCTGTCCACCTCCAACAAGCCCAAGTTCGAGCGACGAAGCGTTTCTGCTACTGCGGTTACCGTATAGGTGTCCGCCGTTTTTTCTACCACGGTGAGGCACACGCCGTTGTGCGCCACACTCTGGTCTATCTTCAATTCTCCGACAAAAGGGCAGGTGAATGTGAAATGCACATTCTCTCCCTCCTTACGGATGGCCACAACCTTAGCCATAGCCTCTACTATTCCTGAAAACATATTCTTAAATTTTATCTAAAACTAATTGACAATCAGCGTGAAACGGATTTTACGCCCTTGATTGTTTCCAATTTTCGGATAAGTTTCTCCAAACGCTTCATTTCAGAGACCATCACAGTGAGTGTTCCTTGGAACAAACCATCCACCGTGCTGACGGAAATGGAGCGAAGCGAAACCTCTTCTTCCTTCTGAATCACAGACGTAACATTCGTCACAATGCCAATGTCGTCATTTCCAACCACATGCAAGGTTACGGCATACTGTTGGTCGGATTTTCCTGCCCAGCGTGCTTTGATGAATCGGTAGCCGAAACGCGACATCATCTGCGGCGCATTCGGACAATCTGTGCGATGCACTTTGATGCCGTTGTGAATGGAAACAAACCCGAAAATATCATCACCATATATTGGATTGCAGCATTTGGAAAGGGAATAATCCACTCCCTTCAAATGACCGTCGATGACCAACACGTCGCCTTGTTTGGAGATGTTCTCCAGCTCGGTTTCGCGCGAGTAGTTTTCAATGCTTTTGGTGCTATCTGCCGAGGCGGAATCCTTATCTTGGCACACAAGGTAAAGTTCCTTCACCTTGGAGAGGTCGAGCCGATCCTCCGCCAAAGCCTGGTAAAACTCCTGAACCACCTTATAGCCAATCTTCAGTGCGACACGCGACACCACACTTTCGTCGTACACCAACTTCCAATTTTTCAGTCTGCGTTTCAGAAGTTCCTTTCCCTCTTCCAGGTTGACAGACTCCTGTTCGCGAAGGTATTGTTTAATTCTGTTCTTCGCCTTTGAGGTCTGCACAAAAGAGAGCCACTCCTTATGTGGCGATTGATTGGAGCTTGTAACAATCTCCACTTGGTCGCCATTGTGCAACACAGTGCGTATCGGCACACTCTTGCCATTCACCCTGCCGCCCACACAGCGACAGCCAAGGTTGGAGTGTATTTGGAAAGCAAAGTCAAGCACAGAAGCCCCTTGCGGCAACTGCTGCAAGTCGCCCTTCGGCGTAAAGACGAACACCTCCTTGCCGTAAAGGCTCAGTTTGAAGTCGTCCATACGCTCCATTCCGTCTTGCTGTGGATTTTCAAGCAGCTCGCGCACGTTGGCAAGCCAGCTGTCAAAGCCCGCCTCACCTTTGATTCCTTTATATTTGAAATGTGCAGCGAAACCCTTCTCTGCCACCTCGTCCATACGCTCGGTGCGGATCTGCACCTCCACCCACTTGCCCTCGGGTCCCATCACGGTGGTGTGGAGCGACTCATAGCCGTTGGATTTCGGAATAGACAACCAATCGCGCAACCGTTTAGGGTTAGGCTGATACTTGTCTGTAACGATGGAGTAGACCTGCCAGCACTCCGACTTTTCCTTTTCAATAGGGGTTGAAAGAATAATGCGGATGGCGAAAAGGTCATAGATATTTTCGAAAACGGTGTTTTGTTTCCGCATCTTATTCCATATAGAATAGATGGATTTGGTGCGCCCCTTAATGGAGAATTTGAAGCCTTCCTTTTCCAACTGTTCTTTTAATGGGTCGATGAAAGCCTTTATGTAGCGGTCGCGTTCCGCCTTTGTGTCTTGCAGTTTTCCGGCAATCTCTTTGTAAATCGCAAGGTTGGTTTGTTTCAGGGATAGGTCTTCCAACTCCGACTTGATGCGATACAAGCCCAACCGATGAGCCAGCGGCGCATAAAGGTAGGATGCCTCGCGGGCTATTTTCTCCCGTTTCTCCTCGTCAAAATCCGAAAGCGTGCGCATCAAATACAGTTGCTCACAAATAAGGATGATTACAACGCGGATATCCTCCACAATCGTCATAAGGAGTTTTCGGAAATTTTCCGACTCCACCGACGGATTTTTCTTGTAGAGTTCGCGTGAACGGAACAAACCGCTGACGATACTCGCTACCTGCTCGCCAAAGGATGACTGTACATCATCGGCAGACAGCATCCCTTGGAGTGCCGCGCCATAGACCAAAACGCTGATTACAGGAATCTTACCGATGTTCGCCTCCTCCATCAGAATGCCTGCCACTGATAGTGTACGCTGGAATGAAACGAAACGCTCATCGCTTGCAGGAAGCATAAGAATCGGGTTGCAGACGGAAGACAAACGCTTGCGTTCCTCGTCTGTTAACGACAAATCTGCATTCTGCAAGATTTCATCCAACGTAACTTTTACATCATTCCCCATAGCGATTTTATTAAAAGATTTCAGAACGGAATACTCTGAATGACAATCACTTAACCTTCGAGCCTTTTGAAATCATCAAAATTGGATAGGCATATTGAAAGAGCCAATCCTCGCTAAGATTCATCTTCCCTTTTATCTCGCGAACGGCAACCGATGCCTTACGAGCATCTCCAGCCTTAAAAGTGGTGGCAGTGAGGATGTTATGAATTGCATCCTTCGTGGAGCGTTTGATTAGGGAACTGAAAAATGACGGCAGACGGAGCGACCACTGCATCTCAGTTGTAAGTGCGAGGAACAGGTTCTGGGACAAGCCTTGCAAAAGATAAAAATAATTCGGCGCATCTTGCTGCCTCTTGCATACACGCTTGATGGAGGAGTCGATCTCCGAAAAGAACGAGTCCGTCATTTTATACTCCGTTTCCATTAGGTTGCGCACATACGCCTTTTCCGCAACGCCCAATCTGCCTTGCGTAGGAATCTTGAATTTCTGCTTCAACGCTTTGAGGTCTGGCAACATACGAAAGTCAACAATGCCAAGCGTCGCCGCCATCGAAGCCTGCAAATAAACTCGAATCAACGAGTTAAAATCCTCAACTCTACCCCGAACTTCCTGCTCAAGGGTTTCCTTTTTCTTCTGTAATTTTTCGGTCAAGCCCATTTATCCAAGTATTTTATCCGAAAAAGGGGGCAAACTTTCGAATGTCCCCTCCTCTATTTGATCATATTTTTATTTTCTTTTTCATACGTGATTAATCGTCACTATGCGACAAATAAATCATAATGAAATAAACCAACGTCCCGAGGGAACTAATGGCTGCCACAAAATAAGTGTAGGCGGCAGAACGCAATGCCTTGCAAGCCATTGGATACGTTTGCGAACTCGTGATTCCCGCTGAGGAAAGCCACGTTAAAGCCCGCGAACTGGCATTCACCTCCACAGGCAGTGTTACGATACTGAACAGGGTTGTGATGGCAAACAAAACGATTCCCGCCAACAGCAACTGTGGGAAATAACCCACCAGAAGGATTCCAGCTAACAAAATCCATTGCACCCACGTACTGGCGAAACTCACCGCTGGCACCATTGCCGAGCGCATCCGAAGAAAAGCATAACCTTTGGCGTGCTGCACGGCATGACCACACTCGTGTGCGGCAACAGCAGCCGCAGCAATGTTGGCACATCCATACACGGTTTCGCTCAGGTTCAATGTCTTATCCGTCGGATTATAATGGTCAGTCAGACTGCCACTCGTACTTACAACACGCACATCGCTGATGCCGTTGTCGCGCAGCATCTTCTCTGCAACCTCTCGTCCCGTCATTCCGATTGACACCTGGGAATACTTTTCGAAACGTCTCTTCAGCAAATACTGAGCACCAAAACTCAGCACAGCAATAGCGATAAATAATACCCAATAACTCATATCATTCAATTTTCTAAGGGAAAGGCAACCTACCTCTCCATTGTAGTTATTTCAAAAACTTTGCCACAACCAACGGTCTGACAAAATGTCAGATGTCAATTTATTGAATCACACCATTCCGCCTTAGCAAAGGCTCAATGGACGGCTCGCCTCCCCGGAAACGTTTGTACAACACCATCGGATGTTCGCTTCCTCCCTTTTCAAGCACCTCACGGCGGAAGCGCTGGGCCGTTTCCTTATTGAAGATTCCTTCCTTTTGAAATACGGAGAAAGCGTCTGCGTCTAACACTTCAGCCCACTTATAACTGTAATAACCAGCGGAATAGCCACCAGAAAAGATATGTGTGAACTGCGTACTCATACAAGTACCTGCCACAGAAGGGAGTATCTGGGCTGTTGCCCACGCCGCACGCTCAAACTGCAAGACATCACCGTCAAACGGAGTTTCAACCGTATGCCAAGCCATATCCAAGAAACCAAAACTCAACTGGCGCAATGTGGCATAGCCCGCATTGAAATTGGCGGACCTTCGAATTTTCTCCACCAACTCGGCAGGAATAGGCGCACCCGTATGATAATGAACGGAGAATGAGTCCAAATAGTTTTTCTCAAACGCCCAATTTTCCAACAATTGCGAAGGCAACTCCACAAAGTCGCGGTAGACGTTAGTGCCTGCCAGACTCTCGTAAGTGGTGTTCGCCACCATACCATGAATAGAATGTCCAAACTCGTGCAAGAATGTCGTCAATTCATCAAACGTCAGCAGTGCCGGAAGTGAATCAGTGGCACGAGAGAAATTGGTTACAATGGAGATATGTGGCCGCACATCCTCGCCTTTTTCGTTTCTATGCTGGCAGAGATACTCCGTCATCCACGCTCCGCCATGTTTGCCCTCCCGTGGGTGAAAATCCGCATAAAAAACCGCCAGAAACTTGCCATCCGCATCAAACACCTCGTAGGCTTCCACCTCTGGGTGGTAAACCGGAATCGATGTATTGCGTTTAAACGTGAGTCCGTAGAGTTTCGTTGCCAAACCAAACACGCCCTGCTTTACCTTCTCCAACTCAAAATATGGGCGGAGTTGCTCATCGTTGACGCTGTATTTCTCTTCCTTAAGTTTTTCAGAATAATATGACCAGTCCCACGGCATTACTGCAAATCCCGCCCCATGCGCATCGGCATATTGCTGCACTTCTGCCACATCTTTCTGAGCCACAGGCTTATAAGCATTCAGAAGATCGTTAAGCAACTTGTAGACATGCTCCTGATTCTCCGCCATACGGTCTTTCAACTTATAATCCGCATAGCATTTGAAACCAAGCAGGTTCGCCAACTCCAAACGGATGTTAACCATCTCTTTGACGATGGGTTGGTTGTTAAACTCTCCACTAACCGACTTTGTATTGTAAGCCATATAGAGTTGTTGGCGGAGCGACCTGTCATCAGCATATTTCATAAACGGCCCGTAACTTGGGTAGGAAAGGTCAAAACACCAACCCTCTTCTCCCTTCTGCTCCGCCTTCTGGCGTGCGGCGTCGATGATAGATTGCGGTAGACCCGACAACTGCGAAGCATCGTGCAACACGAGTTTATAACTATTCGTCGCATTCAGCACATTCTGTCCGTACTGCAACTCGAGCAAAGAGAGTCGCTCGCTCAATTGCTTGTAACGCTCTCTGTCTGTCCCTTTCAGATTGGCACCGTGGTTGACAAACGAGTCATACGTTTGCTGCAGAAGCATCTGCTGCTCGGGCGTGAGCGAAAGAGAGTCTTTCTGCTCGTAAACGGCACGCACACGGTCGAAGAGTTTTTCGTTGAGTGTAATATTGTTGCTATGCGCCGTTTCTTCGGGCGAAATCTCGTTAGCGATTTCATCCATCTCAGCACAGGTTTCTGCACTCTGAAGGTTGTAGAACACCAACTGCACGCGCGAAAGGAACTGTCCAGAGCGTTCAAGTGCCTCGATAGTGTTTTCGAATGTAGGGGCATCGGCATTATTCACAATTTTCTCAATCTCGGCATCGTGGCGTTTAAACCCCTCGCGCATGGCTGGAAGATAGTCCGACAGCCTTATTTTATCAAACGGCATCGTCTGATGTGGCGTGCCAAAATCCTCTTGAAAAAATACATTCTCCTCCATTTTTCTCTCTTTATCTTCATTACCGCAAGATGACACGGCAAGCACTCCGCACAGCAGCCAACCTGCCGACATTATCTTATTCAACTTGCCTTTCATCTTTTGAATATTAAAATTCATTTTGTTTTTTCTTCAAATTCGTCCTCCAAATCCTTGATTAATAGCGTATTTTGAAGGGATATATTCTTACGGGTTTCGTCTACAAACTTCCATAGATAAGCGTACTTTGGATTTTCATGCAACTTGAAGTTGTCTATCGGCGTTCCCTCGCCATCCAACGCGATATAGAAACTTGACAATGTCAGTTCGGAGAGTTCCGGCTTTGATCGGTAACCAAAAACTCCGTACGAAAGTTCTACCTTGTCTAACACTCCCGCCCGACAGAGCTTTTCGGAGCATACCTTCGCCATACGGTAGGGCATCACATCGGTCAACTCGGAAAGTGTGACATACGGCTCGTGCGATAACATCCTCTCCACGCAGATTTTCGTAACCACCAACGAGGCAAACTCAAAATACTTGTGGCTCATCTTCCGCACATCCTCCTCGTGGTCTAAACGGCGTATGCACTGCGACGAGAACGTCAACGAGCAGCCCAACAACACCAACATCCACGTTATCTGCAAGAACATCAACAAGAACGGCACTGCCGCCAGAGTTCCGTAAACAACGTTGTAACTCGTCATCCACGATTGGAAATAAACATATAAATGCTTGAATACCATAAAACAAGCACTGAGCAGCAAACCCGAAAGCGCCGCAAATTTGAAACTCACCTGCGTGTTCGGCACGAACCAGTAAAGCAACGTGAACACGAGCCACGAAACCACAAACGGCAAAATCTTAAGCATCAATTCCAACGACGGACTGACGAAATACGACTCCCCGAAATACTGGATGGCATATTTAAAATAGAATGAAATGGCACTGGTGAAAAGTATCAGCAGCGGCACGAAAAAGACAATGGCAATATAGTTGGGAATGCGGTAGATGAGCGGACGCTTCGCCTCGATTCCCCAAATGTCGTTGAAGGCTCTTTCTATTTGGTTGAACATTCTGTAGACCGACCAAAGGAGCATAACGATACCGATACCCACAAAAGCGTCGCCCTTGGCGTGATCCAAATACTTCTGCACCATATCAAGCACCATATCGGTCATCTCCACATGGGAAGGGAAACGGTAAATCAGCACATCGCGTACATACGAGTCAAAACCAAATCCCTTGGCAATTCCCATAACGAATGCCAGAATGGGAATCAACGCAAAAGCGGTGTAATACGTGAGGGCGGCAGAACGCACGTGAATCCTGCGTTCAATGAAATACTTGCTGATGAGCCGCACCAACTGAAGCAAGTAAACGAAAAGCCTCAGCCACTTCGTATCGGAGTATTTTCCGCCACGAAGGTCATGCAAAAAAGCACCAAACCTACTATTGAACTTTCCGTTGAAACTCATATTCACACTCAACCCAAACCGGGCATCAACGTCCGATTTGGGATTATATCAAAAGAAAAAGATAGTAGGTGTATAAGCCGAGTTCTGTAAACCCCAAAGGGTCCGTTTGTCATTTATCTAGGAACGACGTCGCCGCCGCCCTCAAGCAATCTACCCCCCGGCATCGGAGATGAGCATCCTACATACGCCGGTATATTTGATCTTACAACCCATGACTCGCACAGCGTTGGGATCTCCCCCAACCTGGTGGGCTCTTACCCCGCCTTCTCACCCTTACCTGCCGAAGCAGGCGGTTATTTTCTTCTGCGATAGTTCGCCTTCACAAGCAACTTCCCGTTAGGAAGCATGGCCTCATCTGTTGCCCGGACTTTCCTCTGACGACTTGCGACGCCAGCGACAAACCCACCTACTATCTATGCAAAATTAAAACTTTTTCAGGATTATTCCACCTCTGAACTCATATCCACTGCATAGTAGACGATTTTTCCGTTTGGAAGCACGGCAGAGATGAAAAGTGCCTTTTCCTGACTACCGCTTAAATCTGAAATTATTTTTCCGACATCTGCGGAGGTTCGTACCACCTGGTTATTTATCTTCAAAATGACGCAACCCTTCGGGATACCTGCCTGGTGGAACTTTCCGCCACGCTCAACAGCCGTAACTACCAACCCATAGTCTATGCCGACCTTTTCTCTACGATTTTCGGCAAGCGGTTCGAGGGTCGCACCCAACAACTTGTCGGCGTCGTAGTTCTTAACAACGGAGGTTCCACCCTTCAAGTTTTTCAAAACTACCGTAACCTCTAACTTTGAGTTGCCTCGGTCTAAAATGATATTCACCTTATCGCCCGGACGGAAACGCGAAATTTGCTCCTGAAGTTCGGACACACTCTTCACCTTGTGTCCGTCTACATGCGTGATGATGTCGCCCACCTTGATACCAGCCTCTCTGGCTGCACTCTGGTCGCCCACCGACGCAACGTACGCACCCTCCATCGTCGACAGATTTTTCGCCTTGGCAAAGTCGGCGTCAATGTCATTGATTTGGATTCCGAGCAAGGCACGCTGCACTGTGCCGAATTCTTTCAAATCCGCCACAACCTTGCTCATAATGGTAGTCGGGATAGCGAAAGAGTAGCCCGTGTAAGACCCCGTCTGTGAGGCGATTGCGGCATTGATCCCCACCAATTCACCCTTCGTGTTGACCAACGCACCACCACTGTTTCCTGGATTGACCGCCGCATCCGTTTGAATGAACGACTCGATTTTCATATCGCCCGTCAAAATATTGATGTTACGCGCCTTTGCACTGACGATACCGGCAGTAACCGTCGAGGTAAGGTTGAAAGGATTGCCCACAGCAAGCACCCACTCACCCACTTTCAACTCGTCAGAGTTGCCAATAGGGACGGTTGGAAGATCCGTGGCGTCAACTTTCAAAAGGGCAAGATCCGTGGAGGGATCTGTTCCAACGATTGTCGCCTTAAACTGCCTTTTATCATTCAAAACGACGCTCACTTGCTTCGAGCCTTCCACCACATGGTTGTTTGTTACAATGTAGCCATCACGGCTGAGAATCACCCCAGAACCCGAAGCCTGCTTCGTCTGCGGTGCCTTCTGATAGCCACGATCGCCAAAAAAGAAGTCAAGGAGTAAGTCCTCCTGCGATGTGCCAGCCACCTCGTAGGTGGTCATTACGTGGACAACCGCATTGACCGTCTGGTCTGCCGCATAGGTAAAGTCCACAGGCTCCCCACTGTGCGAGAAAGCAGAATAAGAAACCGGTGCGGTATGTTCCTCTTTGATGATTACCTCTGTGTTTTTTCCGTACTTGTTGACATAGTAGCAGGAGGCTCCAGCCCCGATAGCGGCTGCGACCACCACAAGTCCTATTACCTTTATTCCGTTCATAGCCTTCAATTTAAAGTTACTAAAATCAGACAACGTCCGATGATGATAATCTCTTTTACCCAATTACGGCAAAAGTCGTGCATATATTGCCACCAGAAACGCCGATTTTGCTTGTTTTAACCTACTGACGACCTTTTTTAACAAAGATTAAAAGATTAACTATCACCAGGCTGACATAATGTCAGAGGTCATTCCACCTTGAGTCCGAATTTTCCGGAAAGGTGGATGCCAACCTTCAAACCCTTGGGCGTGATGTGGATGCCATCCACATTTATCTTGTCGAGGTAGCCGTTGAGGTAGACATTATCCACAATGGCTTTGTTGAAGAGTTCGCTGCGGCTCATTTCCTTCACCATATCGAGTTTATCTTTCAACGGGATCTCCACCTTCTCCTCAATCATCGATTTCAATTTATTCTTATAGAAAAGATTGACGACTTTCGCCAGTACGTTTTTCGTTTTCAACTTATAATCAACGTCACGCACTTTGATGGAGTAAATCTCGTTGTCGTAGTACGGCACTCCGCTCAAATAGATAGTGCCATTGACGAATCCTTTCACGGTTACGCCAATCACCATTCTGTCATTCTGTCCGTAAAACTCAAGGCTATCCACGGTAATGGAGTGCCGCCCCTCGCCCAAAGTGTCGCCTTGAAGAATATCCTTGGCAATGGAGTCGATGGTGGTGTACGGAATGTCCGTCAATAAGTTGAGGTTTGCCTGTTCGTCTGTAACGGAGTACATTTTGAACTGCGGCATATCCAACTCCTTGGTTGCGGTTGCCGGTTGCTTATCCATATAAATCTCGGCAAGGCATTTGATGCCGACCGTCGTCTTGATTTGCCCGTACAATCCCGTAATAGGCGTTGTGTAGAGACTTTTCGGGGTGATTTTCACCCAGGCGTTCAGTCCGCTGGCAGAAACACCAATGGGATCTTGCACCATACCCCAAATCTCTTTTATATATTGGGAGAGAGGAACATACTTACGCACCGTTTCGTCCACCGCCTTGCTCATCGTCGTCTTATTATCTTTCAAGATTTTATCCACAACCGGTGTGATGGGGATGTCAATAATTCCCAATTTCAACACAGGCTTTGAGATCCAACTATATTCCAAAAAATCCGTGCGAGTGGCCAAGTTCCAGTCTTTCAAGAAATTGATGGAAGTTTGCAACTTCAAGTTGATTGCTCCCTCTATTTCCTGGTCGGTGTAGGTGAAACCCAAACTGAAACGTTTTTTTATCCAGATCTTAATCGGGATGGTGTATTGCAGTTTATTGTCGTCGTATGATATTTTGAAGTCGCTCACCTTCCAAGCCTTGAGCATCAGGCTGTCATCTTCGATGTTGTCGTCTTCATAAATCAAATCGCTGAACTTTTCATTCAGTTTCTTTTCGATGAGAGAAACGTTGATTGTAATCGGTATGTGGAGTGTTGATTGCTTGGGCGTAACGACAACCTCGGTGTACTCTTCTTCGGGCCGATCTTCCTGGTAGACGGAGTCCGACAAAGTGGAGTCGGTCATCAGTGTTTCAACAGATTCGGCGAGTTGCTGCTCTTCCGCATTCTCCTGGTATTTGTCGCGTGCTGAAAGAGAAAAAAACATAAGCAATAGTGTTAGGCTGGTTGATAAAATCCTCTTCATACAATATATGTTTGGTTACATACGGAGGCTCGTCTTTCGTCAAACACACAAAATTGACTTAGAAACAAAGCGTTCCGACTTTTGATGCGCAAAATTACTTTTTTATTGACTCTTCAAGAAGATAAATCCACACAAAAATGGAGCGGAACATAAGTTCCACCCCATTCCTGAACTGTTTGAAAAAAACGTGTTATTTTTTATTTGCGCGAATGAGCGAAGTTTCAATCTCGGCATTGGTATAGGCGTTTGGATTGGCCTCGCTGACAATGGTGCGGATCTCCGAATGAACATCGCCGTTTACGCCAGAGATTTTTCCGGCGGTCAATGTCAATGGCAGATTGTTCTCGTTCGCCACAAAAGCGAAGCTATTGGTTCTGGTAACCTTGCCATTAACATTGTATGGGTCGGCAATCAACGCTAAGTAATAACTTCCGTCTGACAGGTTGGCAGGCACTTGGTACGTACGCGTGAAAGTCTTCGAAGTCTTTGCCGCAATCACCTCATTCTCATTCATTTCAAAAAGGATGCTGCGTTGTGCAAGACGCTTTTCTTTGAACAAAAGGTAAATAACGGGGTAATCTGCCACGTTGATGCTCGAGGCACTTTGGTTGGTCAACTCAAACGTAACGGTTCTGCTGCCGTCTTGATTTTCAGAATCAGATAAAACACTGACCTTCAAAACATTGTCCGAATCCGGCTTGGAAGTTTTCAAACTTGCGGAAGTGGTTGGGTTGCTGGCAGACCAAACACCGAAACAGAATCCACTGACGAAGAAATTGTAATCCACCCAGATAGAACCTTCATCGCCCCAATCGTCTCCCCAAGAGTTGCGGAGGCGGAACGCATTCTTGCTATCATCGAAACCGACGAGCGCCATTGCGTGGTGGGCGTGCTGACCGTTGTAGGTGTCGTTGTCCGACTTGATTGGGTTACTACTGTTCCAATCCATAAATTTGTCGCCCAACTTCGCGCCAATCACAAGCGGACCCTGCTTCAGATAGTTTTTGATGTTGTTGACGGTCATTCCATAGGAATCACTACCTCCCAACTCAGACGAGTAGGCAACGACACGGAACTTGCCCAAACGGAGGCTCGAGCCTTTGCCAGAAACACCATCGCAAGTCATCTTGCTGTTAGTGAATGGCACTTGCGACATTGTCGCCACACCGTTGCTGATCATCGTCTCGAACGTTGGGTCGAAGTAGGAACCGTTACAATTAGTGCTTTTCCCCGAAGAAGGAATCAAATGCCACAAATCAACTGGGCTGCACTGATGGCTGGAACTTGACGGCGAATCCCAAGTGCCGTCGATCACGTTGAGCGCGGTTTTCATGTTGTAGCCGGTAGCCCAAGCCACGCAAGTGCCATACGAGCCTTGACTGTTGATCGGAGGGAATTTACTTTCCCAATTCACCCTCGTGTCGCTCACCTCATCTTCAATCACGTCGGCGGTTTCCTCGTCGCTAATATCCTCATCCTCCATATTATAACCGAGCATATTGAAGATTTCATCAATAACCTCAAGCACCGTGTCAAATGTTTCCTCATCGCACGAAGTGAACGTGAAGCAAGGAACGAGAAGCCACAGCCAAAATGTTCTTCTAATTTTTTTCATTGTTTTAATTTATAGAATTAATATTACACTGAATTTCAATGATTTAACAAAATCGTAGCAGAGGTTTTCACCTCAACTGCCACAGGTTGCTCTTGTGGCTTGACGATGTCGCGCATCTCGGGAGCCGACCAAAAAACGGCTTTCTCTGTAACGATATCACTGGCGAAAGATGAGCCATTCATCCTCACATCACCCCAGAATTTGGATTTTTCCACAGAGAAAAGCGCGCCGAACGTAGTTTGGCAAATGTCCACGCGATCTGCGAAGCGGGAGAAAGAGAACTGCGCCTCGCCGTCGCACTGGGCATAATTCATCATCACAATTCCATTGACCATAGACTCCGAAAGGAAGAATCGTCCGCCCACCTGCACATTGTTCAGGTTCATATTGCACACATTCAAGCCAGAGAAAGAAACATCCTTGGCAAATGTGGCGTCCATCAGGTTCAAATCGCCCGACACCACCGTATTGATGAAATCGAAAGTTCCCTTCACATCAATCTCCGTCATCGCCACCGATTTGCCCCTTGCCTGCATCTGGTTGAGGAAAACATCACCATTGAAAATGGAGTTTGAAAGGTTCAGTTCTCCACAGACGACTGCCCCATTCATATCCAACCCCTTGCGGAAATCACACTCGTGAAAGCAGACATCGCCTGCGAATCGGGTGCGGCAAGTTGCAACCGCCTGCTTCTGCTCAGTATTCATCTTGCGGTGAGCGGAAACCTCACCCAAGAACACACAATTCTGGAAAAAAACATTGCGCCGCACATCAGCAACCACCTGACGAGGCGAAGAGATGGACACCTCCTTCACCTCAGAGAAATTCAAATCGCCTACAACGATGGCGTTGACCAACATCACCGCCTCGCCTTTGTTAAGGGTCTTCAAAATCTCTTCGGCACGCACCTCCTTCGCTTTCTCCGCACCTTTCGACTGCACATCGGTGCAAGCGAAAAGCGGAAACAAAGAAACAAAGCAAAAAAACAAATGCTTCATCTGCATATTGGAACTCTATTTTTCCGCAAATATACAAGAAAGAATTATAAACACGATTTTTCAATCTCTTTCAAATAAGATTGCAGATATTTGCGAATCTTCGTATCTTTGAAAAAACTAAAAAGCAAAAGGAATGGACAAAAAAATTTTGATAGCAGCAGGTGTGTTGGCCGTGTTGGCTGTGTTGCTAATCAGCAACCCGAACGAAGAAGCTCATAAAGAGGCTGTAAAAAAAGCGTGGAACCAGTCGCTAAAAGAATCTACCAACGCATCGGACGATGACGACTCCGAGGGTTCTCTCTTCAAAGGATTCGGCAACATTCTGACCTCAATGATTGGTTCAAGCGTCATTGAAAGCTTGGTCGACCAAATGGTAACTTCCGATAGTTACGGCATTTTTTCCCTCACGAAAGTCGATGCCGGCAAAGGGCCTCAAACCGTGGGTGTCGGTATGTTCGGACACGTCTTCCTGTCAGAAAAAGCGAAATCCCTCAGCGGGGATATGGCAGAGGACTAAAATGAATACCATAGCAAACGAAATTCAACAAAAGAAACGATGAATACATTTAATGACTTGGCTCGGAAGCGAAGAAGCATCCGCCGATTCCAGGATCGCCCTGTTGAGGAAGACAAATTAGATCAAATACTGAAAGCCGCACTGATGGCGCCATCCTCCAAACGATGTCAGCCGTGGCAGTTTGTGGTGATTAACGAAGAGGAAACGCTGCTGCAAATGTCCGTCTGCCGTGATATGGGTTGCAGTTTCCTTGATGGCGCGCCTTTGGCAGTAATAGTTCTTGCCGACGAAGATCTAAGCGACGTATGGGTGGAAGATGCTGTCATCGCCGCTTCCTATATGCAATTAGCCGCCGAAGATTTGGGACTCGGCTCGTGCTGGGTACAAGTGCGGAATCGGATGAAGTCTGAGTCGCAATCCACTGAGGAGTATCTGCGCGAACTGATCAACGCACCACAAAACATGCGCATCGAGTGCATCATCGCCATCGGATACAAAGAGGAAGAAAAAGCGCCGTTCGACGAGACTCGGCTCAAATGGGAGAAAGTACACCGAAACAGCTTCTGAAACGCAACGTCCAATGAGAAAACTGAAAATCTGCTTCATCGGCTGCGGAAGACTTGCCACCCAACTATCGTCGGCAATGCACTCAGCGGGATTCCACATCGTGCAAGTGTACAGTCAGACGGAGGCATCCGCCAGTAGAATGGCAGAAACACTACATTGCGCGTACACCACTCAGGCGGAGGCAATCACCACCGAAGCAGACCTATATATATGTGCGTTAAAAGACTCTGTTATCAGCAAAGTGTTAGACCAAACAGGGAAACGGCTGTCGGGCAAAATTCTGGCACACACCGCCGGAAGCATTCCTATGAACGTGCTTAGGAAATACTCCGATGAAATCGGCGTTTTTTACCCTTTGCAGACTTTCTCGAAAGACAAAAAAGTGGATTTCTCGAAAGTGCCGTTCCTAATTGAAGGTTCAACATCCAACGTTGAATTCACACTCAAAGAGGTCGCCTCGCAACTGTCGACACATATATATAATGTAAGTTCAGAAGACCGTGAGAAAGTGCATTTGGCAGCAGTGTTCGTTTCAAATTTCGCCAATCACGCATACGCATTGGGTGCGAAATTGGTTGAGAACTTCGGGCTTCCATTCTCTGTGCTTCTTCCGCTCATTGACGAAACCGCAGAGAAAGTACACCATCTTTCCCCCATCGAAGCACAATCCGGTCCCGCTGTAAGAGGCGATGAGAACGTGATGGAAAAGCATCGGGCAATGTTGGAAGAAAATTCTATGGAAAGAAAAGTTTATGATATAATGTCAGAATCCATTCAGGAATTGGCAAAAACAGGAAAATAATGCTGTTCAAAGAAGAGTTGCAAAAAGTGAAAGCCCTCGTGTTTGATGTCGACGGAGTGCTCTCTGCCAATTGCATTCCGCTGCACCCATCGGGCGAACCCATGCGGATGATCAACATCAAAGACGGATATGCGATGCAGTTGGCTGTGAAGCGAGGCTACCGACTTGCCATCATCACTGGGGGAAAAACGGAGTCGATTCGTAAGCGTTTCGAAGGGTTAGGCATTGAAGACGTCTATATGGGCGCGTCATTCAAAATGGAGCAATTTGAAGATTTTCTGAAAAAACGAAATCTTCGCCCCGAAGATGTGCTATATATGGGCGATGACATACCCGACTTACAGGTGATGCAGCGGTGCGGCTTTCCCTGCTGCCCATCCGATGCGGCGGCAGAAATCAAAAGCGTGGCGCGCTATGTGTCCCCTTACTCGGGCGGAAACGGCTGCGGACGCGACGTGATTGAGCAAGTGATGAAAGCCAACGGCGACTGGCTGAGCGACAACGACGCATTCGGTTGGTAAACATTTTCATTTCAAAAAAGCAATGGAAATAAAAGAAATAATAAAAGACTACACACGATTTCTGCATGTGCCGACGTTGCTGCTCGTGGCAGGATTCCAATTGATGATGTACTTTTTCGTCGTCAGCCCCTTCCTTGCCTCCTACAATGTGCAGTGTGCGCTGAGCGGAACAGACCTCACCCTACTGGTGCTTGCCACGGTATTCATCGCTATGGGGGGATTCGTGGTAAACGACTATTTCGACCTGAAAATAGACCAAATCAATCATCCGATTACCCGCTTCATCGGGCGCAGAATGGATAAGCATACGGCAATGACGCTCTACATAGTGCTGACGGGCATCGGCGTATTCTTCGCCATCTTACTTTGCTGGCATGCACGGTCGTTAGACTACGGGCTGGTGCTGATGTTCGTCGCCGGAATCCTCTGGTTCTACTCATCATCTTATAAAAGGATGCTTGTATTGGGCAATGTGCTCGTGGCACTGCTGATGGCTCTTGTACCGCTGACGGTCGCCGTGTTTCAAAACCGTTTCATGGCGTTGGAGTATCGTATGACACCCGACTTGGATTTCCTGATGATGGGTTGTCTGCGCTACACGGGAGCGTTTGCTTTGTTGGCATTCGGCTGGACATTCCTCATTGAAGTGATAAAAGACCTTGCCACAGAAAAAGGCGACAGGGAATTGGAGTGCCACACCTTCCCCGTAGTGTGGGGCATAAAAAAGACCAAGTGGTTGATTTACGGTTGGATTACGCTAATGTGGGCGTTGTCTGGCTGGTTCATCTATACCACACCCGAGTTGCGCACCATGGGGTCGCTCCGATTTTATGTGTGCGGCATGCTCATACCGGCATTCAGCCTCTACTATATCGTATCGAAAGCACGTTCGGCTTCCGACTACCGACTGATTAAAAACTATATTATGGCTATCTTCGCCATAAACATCATATATAGTTGTATATTAGAATTCTAAGGAAATAATTAAAAACATTTATGGATATGACGATTTTTTTGATTGGAGCAATTGTACTATGCGTAATAGTCGTTGCAGTTATTTTCCACTTCTTCCCGGTGCTGCTGTGGCTCTCCGCCAAAGTGTCGGGCGTGAATGTATCGTTGGTGCAACTCTTCGTTTCGAGGATTCGTAACGTGCCGCCAGAACTAATCGTGCAGTGCATGATTGAAGCGCACAAAGCTGGGTTGAAGACCATCACCCGCGACGAGTTGGAGGCGCACTATCTTGCGGGAGGTCACGTAGACAGAGTTATCCACGCATTGGTTTCCGCATCGAAGGCAAACATCGATTTGAACTTTAAGACGGCGACAGGCATTGACCTCGCTGGTCGCGATGTGCTGCAAGCCGTGCAAATGTCCGTCAATCCGAAAGTGATTGACACTCCGCCAGTTACAGCCGTTGCAAAAGACGGTATCCAGTTGATTGCCAAAGCCCGCGTAACAGTCCGCACCAACCTTCAACAATTGGTGGGTGGTGCCGGCGAGGAAACCATCCTTGCGAGAGTCGGCGAGGGAATCGTTTCGTCTATCGGTTCGAGCGAATCGCACAAACAAGTTTTGGAGAATCCTGATTCAATCTCAAAACTCGTGCTTCGCAAAGGATTGGACGCTGGAACAGCCTTTGAAATCCTCTCCATCGACATTGCAGACATTGACGTAGGTAAGAACATCGGCGCACAACTCCAAATGGACCAGGCGCAAGCAGACAAGAACATCGCACAAGCCAAAGCCGAGGAACGCCGTTCTATGGCCATCGCCGCAGAGCAGGAGATGAAAGCCAAAGCACAAGAGGCACGCGCAAGAGTTATCGAGGCAGAGGCAGAAGTGCCAAGAGCTATGGCAGAGGCGTTCAAAAACGGGAACCTTGGCATTATGGACTACTACCGGATGAAAAACATCGAGGCAGACACCGCTATGCGCGAGGCAATTGGGAAACCATCGCAGAAGTCGACAGACAAACCGAACAAGTAAGAAATGGCACGACACCCGAAAGGCTTATACCTACTTTTCGCCACCGAGATGTGGGAGAGGTTCAGTTACTACGGAATGCGCGCATTGTTGGTGCTATACCTCACCGAATCGGTGATGAACGGTGGTTTAGGCTTTTCGGAAAGCAATGCCTCCCTACTATATGGCATTTTCACTGGGTTAGTGTACTTCACCCCTCTCATCGGGGGGTGGATCGCCGACAATTACTTGGGGCAACGCCGTTCCATCCTCATCGGGGCGGTAACAATGATGTTTGGGCAACTCTGCCTGTTCTACGAAAGCAGTCTGCCGTTTCTCTACGCAGGGCTTTCATTGCTGATTCTCGGCAACGGATTCTTCAAGCCTAACATATCAGTCATTGTGGGCGACCTTTACGCACCGGGCGACAAACGAAAAGACTCCGCCTACACCATATTTTATATGGGAATTAACGTGGGCGCACTCTTCGCACCCCTACTGACGGGGTATTTCGCCTTGCATTATGGCTACAGATACGGATTTTTGGTGGCTGCCATTGGTATGTTGTTAGGACTGATAGTCTACCAAACCTTGGGCGACAGATATTTGGGTGACCTTTGCAAAAAACCTGCTGGGAAAACAGAACTGGCAGAAAAAGAACCTTTGACAAAGGATGAGAAAGACCGTATCACAGTAGTGCTGGTTTTCGTGCTATTTAGTATTTTCTTCTTTGCGGGATTCGAGCAGGCAGGAAGTTCCATCACCCTTTATACGGACAAATACATCGACCGCCAAGTGGGTGCGTTTGAGATTCCTACAGCCTGGTTTCAATCTATAAATCCTTTGTTCATCGTGCTTTTAGCTCCCTTGCTCACAATTCTGTGGAAGACGCTGGATAGCCAAGGACGTGAGCCGAGCATACCCGTGAAAATGGCGATGGGAATGGTATTATTGGGTGCCGGGTTCCTATTCCTTGTAGGCGCAGTACAACAGCGAGGTGGAGATGTGGCAGACGAGACAATCAAAGCCAGTATCGGGTTTATGATACTGACCTATCTGTTTCACACAATAGGTGAACTATGCCTATCGCCTATCGGACTATCAATGGTTTCCAAACTTTCTCCTGTGCGACTTGCCTCTCTCTTGATGGGTGTTTGGTTGCTCAGCAGTTTCTTCGCTAATCTATTAGGCGGATATTTGGCATCATACACTTCAACGCTTGGCGCAGGAACGATATTCTCATTCTTGGCAATTTTCTCCATCGTTTTAGGGCTGATTCTTTTCAGCCTAAGGAATTGGCTCACGAAGAAATCGCATGGCGTTTTATAAAAGCCATACATAAAGTAAGGGGAACAATGCCAACCGCATGTTCCCCTTTTTCTATTGGTTCCAGTAAGCGAATCAAATATACTCTCCGCCGATTTTCACCTGCGTGTCGTTCACAAACTGGCGGATACGCTGCTCCTCAGACTTTTTGCAAATCAGCAACACATTGTCTGTTTCGGCAACGATGTAGTCCTCAAGACCTTGGACTACGGCAAGTTTTCCTTCTGGCATTGCCACAATGTTATCCTTACATTCGTAGAAGAGGTTTTTGCACTTCAAAGCGACGTTTCCTTCCGCATCCTTTTGCGAATGTTCGTAGACTGAACCCCATGTTCCGAGGTCAGACCATCCAAAGTCGGCAGAGAGGACATCCACGTTTTGCGCCTTCTCCAAAATAGCATAGTCGATAGATATGTTGGTACACGACTCATAGATTCTATCCACAAAATCCTGCTCCTTGGGTGTATTGTAAAACTCCTTTCCCTTGCGGAATTTCTGGCTCATCTCCTCCATATACATGTCGAACGCAGCCATAATCGTCTTCACATTCCAAATAAACATACCCGAATTCCAGAAGAATTCACCGCTTTCCAAGAAGATTTTCGCCAATTCAACATCCGGCTTCTCAGTGAAAGTCTTCACACGATACAAACTGCCCGTAATATTTTCCGAAATTTGGATATAACCATAGCCGGTTTCTGGGCGGTTGGGTTTGATGCCCAAGGTGAGAATCTCATCATGGTCTTTGGTATAATCCAAAGCGGTTTGGGCAGTTTTCAAAAAATCATCCTCCCTCAACACCAAATGGTCGGAAGGTGTAACAATCACATTGGCAGATGCATTCAAGGCCTCAATTTTGTTCATCGCATAGGCAATGCACGGAGCAGTGTTACGACGAGCGGGTTCAAGAAGCACTTGATTTTCAGTTAATTCTGGCAATTGTTCAAGGATCAAAGACTTATAACTCTCATTTGATGCAATGAAAATATTTTCCTTAGGGATGATTCTTGAAAAACGGTCAAACGTCATTTGCAGCAACGACCTGCCCGTTCCGAAGAAATCCAAGAATTGTTTAGGCTTTTTTTCTGTGCTAAATGGCCAGAAACGGCTGCCAACTCCTCCGGCCATGATTACGCAATAATTATTATTCATCGTAGAGATATTTGTTTCAAATCAAGCACTTTTTTTCACCACGGCAAAGCAGACTGGCTTAAAAGTACATTTTATAGAGGAAACGGAATCGGTATAGTGGTTATTGCAATTCGTTTTCCCAATTAAATTTATTTAACTCAAATCAAACTTTGACTATGGGATTACGATATTGAGGCTTTCCACCCTCCTTTTTCCATTGGCTGTCGCGCACCTTATATATACGTTCGATGATGTCGACCACCTTCAGTCCCTCCAAGACATTAGTGGAGATGCACCCGCCCTCTTTGAGTTTCTCCACCACGTTTTGAATGACGTAGTGGTGATTTTGCGCAGAACCCTTGTAGGGGCCATAATCGTTAGGCGGATTGCAAGGCGCCAACTGAGGCATCTCATAATCCTTGATGTGGCAGTAAACCACCTCATTCATATATTGCCCAGCGACCTTCACCGTTCCATTCTCGCCAATGATGGTGATGCTACTCTCCAAATTGGTGTCCCACACCGCCGTGGAATAGTTCAAGCAGCCCATTCCGCCATTCACAAAGTCGAATGACACGACACCGCTATCCTCAAAATCGGTCAGAGAGCGATGGCTGAAGTCAGAAAAATTACCGCGAATGTTCGTAATGTCGCCAAAGAGCCAATACATAATGTCAATGAAATGGGAGAACTGCGTGAAGAGCGTTCCACCGTCCAAAGTGCCGTCGCCGTGCCAGTTTCCCGGCTTGTAGTAACGCTCGTCGCGGTTCCAAAAGCAATTCAACTGCACCATATAGATTTTTCCAAGCAAACCATTGTCCACCACGCTTTTCAGCCAGACAGAAGGCGGAGAATAGCGGTTCTGCATCACACAGAAAACGTGCCGCGCCCTTTCTAACGATTTGAAAGCGATTTTCTCCGCATCCTTTTTACTAAGTGCGATAGGTTTTTCAATCACAACGTGGCATCCATGCTCCAACACCAGATTGGCATATTCGGCATGAAAGTAATTCGGCGTGCAGATATTCACCACGTCAATGGAAATGGAAGAACCGAGCAATTCGCCGATAGAGGGGAAATAAGGCACTGAAGTATCTTCAAAGCCCACCTCCGAACACGGAAGCACGTCGCACACAGCCACTAACTCCGCATTCTCATTCCGTCTAATCATCTCCGCGTGCCGCTTGCCGATATGTCCCAAGCCGACCACCGCAAATCTTATCTTTCTCATTACCAATATTTTTCAGCAGATCCGCACTACACGTCCTGCGTCCAACTTATATTTTTGTCCAGACTCCTCGCACAGGGCGATTCCATCTTTGTCAAAATTCAATTTATTGCCATATTCACTCACCCACCCTATCTGCACGGCAGGATTGCCGGCGACAAGGGCGTATGGGGCGACATCCTTCGTTACCACCGCTCCGGCACCAATCATCGCATAGCACCCGATTTCATGTCCGCAGACAATCGTAGCATTGGCTCCGATAGACGCACCTCGCCGCACAACCGTCTGGCGAAATTCACTCTTGCGCGAGATGAACGCCCGCGGATTCAGCACATTCGTAAACACCACAGACGGACCGAGGAAAACATCGTCCTCGCATATCACACCCGTGTATACCGACACGTTATTCTGTACCCGCACACCGTTTCCCAAAACCACCTGAGGCGAGACCACCACATTTTGCCCGATATTACAATTCTCACCGATCTCGCACCCTTCCATAATATGCGAGAAATGCCAGATTTTGGTTCCCTTACCAATTTTTTCCGACTCGACAACCGCCGTAGGATGAGCGAAGAACTGTACCATTAGCCGTTATTTTTTGAAAAATTCCAAAATGGAATCCGTTATGTATGACAACTGCTCATCATCTAACTCGGTATGCATCGGCAGAGAGAGAACCTCACCGCAAAGCATCTCCGAAATCGGCAATTGAGCCGACGATGCACCATCCTGGTAAGCCTTCTGATGATGAATCGGAATCGGGTAATATATCATCGACGGCACGTCAAGCTCTTTCAAATAGGCTTGCAACGCATCTCGCCGTCCTTGTTTCACCCTCACCGTATATTGATGCCACACATGAGTGGAATGATCCGAACAAGTGGGCAGCACCAAACCACCGACACCCGAGAGCCGCTCCGAATAAAAGTGAGCCGCACGTCTCCTGGCATCGCAATATTCCTCCAAATGACGGAGTTTAACATCCAAAACCGCCGCTTGCAGGCTGTCTAACCGCGAATTGACCCCAACACGGTCATTATGATACCGAACCACCATTCCGTGGTTGGAGATGCTACGGATACGCTCCGCAAGGGCATCGTCATTCGTGTAGACTGCGCCGCCATCACCATAACATCCGAGATTTTTCGACGGGAAAAACGAGGTGCAACCCACATTCCCCACCGTACCAGAATACTTCCACTCACCCGCTACATGACACTTCGAGGCAATAGACTGGCAGGCATCCTCCACCACATAAAGGTTGCGTTCTCTTGCCAAATTCATAATTTCCTCCATCTCGACATTCTGACCGAAAAGGTGAACAGGAACAATTGCCCGTGTCTTAGAAGTCAACACCTTTCTGACGGTTTCTGCTGTCAAGTTAAATGTCTGAGGGTCAACATCTGCCAAGACAAGTTTCAGTCCTAAAAACGAAACCACCTCGGCAGCGGCTATGAACGAAAAAGATGGGACGATAACCTCGTCGCCCGGCCTCAAATCCAAAGCCATTAACGAGACCAACAGCGCATCCGTGCCATTCCCAACGGTGATAACATTCCGCACACCAAGGAACTCCTCCAAATGGTGTTGGAAGACGGGAACCGCACCGCCCTTAACAAAAACGGCAGAGTCTAACACGGCTTGTATCGCCTCGTCAATATCCTTTTTTATATGTAAATATTGACCACGAAGGTCAACCATCTCTATCTTCCGCATAGTAGGCTAAAATACTAAAAAAATGTGAAAACAGCACAAATCTGCCGAGCGGATTTTAAACAAAATTAACTTAGAGGAATAGATGTCGGAAGAACCGCAATTCACAGCAGGAACAAAGCAGAATCAATATTCAATTTCTTCCAAAAAAAGACCTTGCGCAGGCACGGACATGCCCGCCGCACAACGATTCTTCCGCTCAATCACAGTGCGGAATTCGTCCAAAGTCATTTTCCCTTTTCCAACTTCAACGAGTGTTCCGACTACCGCCCGCACCATATTCCGCAGGAAACGATTCGCCCTGATTGTGAAAATCAGCAACTCATCTTTCCACTCCCACTGCGCGAAATAGACGGTGCAATCGTTAGTTTTCACATCTGTATGCACCTTGGAGAAACTGGTGAAATCGGTATATCGGAGAAGAAGTGCCGCTGCCTCGTTCATCTTATCCACATCCAAATGGAATGTGTAGCGAGTGGCAATGTCCGTCAGAAAGGGGGACTTGTGTTGCGTTATGTAATATCTGTAGGTTCTGGATTTCGCACTGAAACGAGCATGCATATCATCCGGAACGGCGAAGACATCTGCCACGGCAATGTCTGGCGGCAAAAGGCTGTTCAGCCTCAGCACAATGTTTCGAGTGTCCGCAATAGGATTTTCCACATCGAAATGAGCAAACATACACCGCGCATGCACCCCAGCATCCGTCCGCCCTGCGCCCACCAACGAAACCTGCGAACGTAGCACCAACGAGAGCTTCTCCGTCAGGACTGACTGCACAGTAACATCCCCCGGCTGTTCCTGCCAGCCGTGGTAGTTCGTTCCCTTATATGAAAAATTAAGGAAATAGCGCATACCTCAATCTACTGAGGTTTAGCACTTTACATTCAATCCCTTGAGGACGTCGCGTATTTTCTCGTAGGTAACCATTCGAGTTGGCACGAGTGGAAGTCGCAGTTTATTCTGGATATACCCCATCAGCGAAAGCATGCACTTCGCGCCTGCGGGGTTTCCGTCCACAAAAAGAAGGTCGAACAGGTCGGTGAATTTTTGATGGATTTCCCGTGCTTGTTCGTATTCGCCTTGCAGAGCCAAACGTACCATCCTTCCAAATTCCTTAGGGAAAGCGTTTCCGATGACAGAAATGACACCCTTCGCCCCCATGGTAATCAGCGGATATGTGATGCCGTCGTCGCCAGAAATCACCAGGAAATCTTTGGGTTTCCGTTTGATGATATCGTTGATTTGGTCCATGTTTCCACAAGCCTCTTTGATGGCGATGATGTTGTCGAACTCGCGAGCCAGACGGATTGTCGTGTCAGGCAACATATTCACGCCCGTGCGTCCAGGTACGTTGTAAAGGAAAATAGGCACTTTGGAAGCCTCCGCAATCGCTTTGAAATGCTGATACATCCCCTCCTGCGAAGGCTTATTATAATAAGGAACAACAGAAAGGATGGCGTCAATGCCAGAGAAATCTTCCGTTTTCAGCCTTTTTACGATTCCGTTGGTGTTGTTTCCTCCCAAACCGAGGACGATAGGCACTTTCCCATTCACCTTATCCTGCACAAACTGAATCACCGACTTCTGCTCCGCCTCCGAGAGAGTCGGGGTTTCCGCCGTCGTGCCTAACACAACGAGATAGTCTACCCCGTTCTGCAACTGATAATCCAACAACCGCCCGAGAGCCTCGAAATCGATACTCTCGTCTTCCTTAAATGGGGTTATTAAGGCAATCCCCAACCCAGTGAATTTAGTCTGTGCCATCTCGACTTTTTGAATCTACCTATTTTCAAACGGCAAAAGTACAAAGAACATATATAATTTCGGAATCGGAAGAATACTTTTTAAATCTTACCTTTGCAAAAAATTTGAATATAAGGTTCAATGCGCACTTACAGAAAAAACAAAGAGAGAAGCACCTCCTTCATAGTGTCGGAAAAGGCGGAACTCCTCGACTTCGTATTTAAAAAGATGGGCGGCAAGAGCATCTCGTCCCTCAAACGCCTCCTCACAAAGGGGCAAATCACGGTGAACGGTACGGTTACGACGCAATACAACCACCCCCTCGCACCCAAAGACAAGGTTACAATCAACTTCGTCAAGGCGAGCGCCGGACTGAACAACTCGAGGATCTCCGTGCTTTATGAAGACGATTACATCATTGCTGTCAACAAGGCGGCAGGACTCCTCTCTGTAGCAACCGACAAAAACGAGGATAACACCGCTTTCCGCATTGTAATGAACCACCTGAAGCAACTCGACCGAAACAACAAACTCTACATCGTACATCGGCTCGACCGAGAAACTTCCGGCGTGCTACTCTTCGCAAAGCAAAAAGAAACGCAGGATATTCTACAAAGGAACTGGCAGCGCATCGTCGAGAAAAAAATCTATATCGCCTTAGTGGAAGGCTTTGTAGAACAAGAAGATGGAACCATCCACTCTTGGCTGACGGAAGAGCCAAAATCAAAAAAGGTCTACTCGTTCGACTACGACAACGGCGGACAGGAGTCGTTCACCGACTACCACGTGGTTAAGCGATTCCCGAAAAACACACTGTTAGAGGTAAACTTGCGCACCGGACGCAAAAACCAAATCCGCGTACACCTGCAAAGCATCGGACACCCGATTGTGGGAGACAAGAAATACGGCGGTTCGCTCTCGCCTATCGGCAGAATCGGACTGCACGCAGAGAAAATCGTGCTTCATCACCCTATCACGCATCAGACGCTGACAATTGAAGCACCGATTCCAGAAAAAATAAGTAGTTTCAAATAAAAACGCTTGGAAAAGCATTTTTAAAGAATCCTTATCGGACGATTTTAGAAAAATTAACGTAATTTCGCGCAAATTATCATACAAAAGAAATGGGTCTATTACAAGACAAATTAGCAAAATACACTGAACCCCAAAGAGTGAAAGCGTTAGGGGTTTATCCTTATTTCAGGAAAATTGAAAGTGACCAGGACACCGAGGTTACCATCAATGGCAAGAAAGTGCTGATGTTCGGGTCTAATAGTTACTTGGGGCTGACCAACCACCCGAAAATCAAAGAGGCAGCCATCGAAGCCACAAAAAAATACGGAACTGGTTGCGCCGGCTCGCGCTTCCTCAACGGAACATTGGACATTCACGTTGAACTTGAACAGAAATTGGCTGAGTTTGTCGGAAAAGACGAAGCAATGATCTTCTCCGCAGGATTCAACGTCAATATGGGCGTTGTTTCCAACTTGACGGGACGTGAAGACTTCCTTTTGTTCGACGAGTTAGACCACGCATCCATTATGACCGGCAAGCAACTGTCCTACTCCAAATCATTGAAATTCAAGCACAACGATATGCAATCGTTGGAGGAGAAACTACAGATGTGCGACCCCGACAAGGTGAAACTCATCGTTGTGGACGGCGTATTCAGTATGGAGGGAGATGTAACAAAACTGCCCGAAATCGTGAAACTCAGCAAAAAATACCAAGCCAGCATCTATGTGGACGAGGCACACAGCCTCGGCGTATTCGGCAGGCAGGGACGAGGCATTTGCGACCACTTCGGACTGACCAAGGATGTTGACCTAATTATGGGAACATTCAGCAAATCGCTCGCTTCCATCGGCGGATTCATCGCATCAGACTCCACCACCATCAACTGGCTGCGCCACACCGCACGTCCATACATTTTCAGCGCAAGCATCACACCTGCCGCAACGGCATCTGTATTGGCTGCACTCGAAATCATGAAGAACGAGCCAGAAAGAATGGAACATCTGTGGAAAATCACGAAAATCGCTTTGGAAGGGTTCCGCAATATGGGCTTTGAGATCGGACACACCGAAACACCCATCATTCCACTCTTCATCCGAGATAACAACAAGACGTACCTGTTCACAAAGAAACTTTTCGAACAGGGCATCTTCGTCAACCCAGTGGTGAGTCCTGCAGTGCCGTCCAACGACACACTCATACGCTTCTCGCTTATGGCAACCCACACCGAAGAGCAAGTCTACACCGCTTTGGAAAAAATCGGAAAAGTGGCTAAGGAAATGGGTATTTTGGCTTAAAAAGCCTTGCGTCAATCGGACTTATGGCCGATTCATGTTAAAGAATGATGAAGGGTGATTTCCGACGGGAATCGCCCTTTTTCACATTTGTGAGCTATCAATTGGCGCACATTGAAAATCAATGAGTTAAGTGTAGAATTTTGGTTCTTCCGACATTGCCTTACTGGCAAATGTCGGATGAGCCAAATATTGTTCGGACTGACACCACTGACATTGTTGAATTGAGTTACCCAGCTATACTCAACCTTTTTCTATGGAAACCATTGCC
>CAVGRN010000013.1:0-54065 GCA_963631545.1 Paludibacteraceae bacterium
CGGCGATTCAATTAAAACGAATCGGCGATTCAAATGAAACGAATCGACGATTCAAATGAAACGAATCGACGATTCAATTAAAACGAATCGACGATTCATTTGAGACGCAATAGTATTGCGATTTTCTTGTCCCGAATACCGATTTAGATTCGTACGTTTATCCCAACGTGAGTTCTAACATTTTGCTCATTGCATACGCCGCCCGTCCGTTGTGTGGGTTGGCTAAATTCTACACTTAACTCATTGATTTTCAATGTGCGCCATTTGGTGGCTCACAAATGTGGCGAAGCCAGGTGTAAGCCACCTGATCTACAAGCCCCAGTCTTCTATGCTATCTTTATCATTTAGGCATAGTGAGAAATGCGTAAGCGATAGGAATGCACACCGACAAAATGATGAGAATCCCAATCACATCAAGTATGATGGACGCCACTCTACATGCTCTTGATTTGAACTTGGAGACTATTGAAGCAGCCATAAAAACCAACGTCGAAAGTGGGCCTAACACAATGAATAACAGCACATTGATTAGTCCGTATGACAATCCGTAAATATGTGACATGTGTACCATTATTGCAATGCAATAATTGCAGACGGATGTACCTATGATATTAAAATCCAATTTTTTTCAGTATTAAGTTTAACATTTTATTATTAACCTCGAACCTGCATCACAAGTTTAGGAAACTTGTGTTCTATCCCTTGAACTATCGGGGCTTATGCACCAGAATGTTTTACAACAGGCTGATGCTTAAACAACATTAACAATTAACCAATATGTATCGTTTTAAGTGTTAGTTATGAAACTCTCCAACCTGCCTCGCATAGCATACAAAATGCTGCACAGATTGGTATCCAAAACCAAATAATAATACCAAAAATACAGCAAACAGTATAAATACAGCATAGTATATGGTGTTTTGCATCAAATTTCTTATTAACCCAACATGCTGATAAGATTATCAACACTATGCCTATTATACTTATAAGCAGTGCAATTCCTGTATAAAGAATATCCGCTGGCATACAAACCTCCTTTTTTAGTTATTATTTTTTATTGTTATTATCATCTCCAGAGAACCACTTGTAAGGGGCTTCATCCCAAGGGATTCTCTCTCTCTCTATTCTTACTTGTGTTACATCCTCAGGCTTTATATCGTCTGTGGTTGTAAGGCTTCTTATTATGTTATAAAGACCTCCTCCTTTTTGCATTTGTATCTTGGGAAAATCATATTTATCAGTATGTATAAGATGGTCTTTCGTAGCATCAACAGTCCATGTACCCAGAGTATGTTCAACCTGTCCTTGAGGGTTTGCTAGTCTATATGGCCATCCTTTATTAGACCATCCGTAATAGTCGGTGTAGCTACTAGCAGGCACCATAATTCGCACTGTATCTCCCTTTGCAGTTCTTTCTCTCCAATCTGGGACTTGTAGGTCTAACTGTGAAACTGCTGTGGAGTCCATAAAGTATTTCGCTCTTTCTCCCAAATCATCGTTTGTTAATGTGTCTGGAAGAGGAGTGAGTCCTAATTTCCTCATTGGTATTACATGTCCGAATGTACGAAGTAGGTTTCTTATATATGTTACCCCAGGTTGCCCAGTTTCTAATGCTATTCTTAATGCTAAATCCTTTGCGTTAATTGGTATCCTAGGGTCAGGAAATGTTTCTACTCTATAAGGCCTCGCTGGTTTAGGGCGTGGTTTAGGTTTAGCGTCAATTCCTAAAGGCTGCTCGTCATAGATTGTCCAGAGTTTAGCCTCATGCTCAATGTCATGAGCAGCCTCTTTAACCCAATCCTTCGTTGCGTTCCATGCTTTTGGAACTTCTCTTTTTACCGCATCTACCGCTTGGCTACCATATTTTTTAGCTGTATTTGCACCTTGCGCTGCGTAGCGTTCAATTTGGTTCATGGCATCTGAACCATAGTTTTTAGCTTGTTCAGCAGCACTGGCTGCGTAGTCTTTGAATGCTTTCACATACGCATCTTTTCTTTTATTTATATCTCCTATGGTTTTTTCGGCACCTTCTATATAAGGGGAGATATATTGATACCATCTAGGCTGACTGCTAACCTGCGGTTTTGCCTGAGTGTTAGTTTTATTTGTTGGCATTGTTTTTTAAATTTTAGTGTAAAAATAACAAAAATTGAATACAAAAACAAAGTTTTGGGATTTTCCCTTCATAGTCTGTTAGTTACTATTCTGTCTGATTGTTCATTGCATACGTCGCCCTCCGTTGTGTGGGTTGACTAAATTCTACACTTAACTCATTGATTTTCAATGTGCGCCATTTGGTGGCTCACAAATGTGGCGAAGTCAGAAGATTCCAGTCAAGTTTTTACCTTGGCTCCTTGCCGATCCGCTTTTTGTTCCAACATTCGGATTTTAGGTAGGCTTTCTTGTTTACTCCTATGGCTGATACTCCGACAACCCCAGCACCGTTTGGGCATCCTCGTTGTCGTTCAGCAGGTTGTTGAGTGTTATGGATGGGTTCTTTTCCATATATTCAGAAACGATTCGCCACCCGAGCCACAGTGCGGCTTGGGCAGGAGCCTGATAGGTGTCTGTGGAGAAGTATTTCGTGCAGTTGGCGGGGAACAGATAGTCTGAAATGGTTTTCCCGTCGGTGGAGAAAAGTTGGTTGTACTCGCGGAGGTAGTTCCACATTTGTCGTTCGTTGTTTTCGCACCATTCCCACTGTTGCTGGTCGTAGCCGATGATGGTTTTCATATCGGTTTGCGGCAGCAACGCCTCCACCACATAAAGCACTTTCCCGTAGTGAATCATATTGTCTAAAAGATTACCGCCCTCTTTTTGAAGTTGGTATTCGGAGCAGATCCAATGGTAGAGTGCGTCTGGCACGATTTTGTCTCGGCGCAGGTTGGGTATCATATAGTCGTAGATGCCCGGCACATACTTGTAGTTTTTGTAGTCTGCGCCTAAGAAATATTCGAGCGAGATGAATATCGTTGTTGAGTCTGTGGCGATGTATTCCGCAAATCCCGAAAAGAAAGTGCAGACATTTGGCACGTTGAAGTCGGAAATGAATGTCTTCGCCCTTGTGAAGGCTTGAGAGAATCCTTCTTCCAAATCCGATACCTGCGTGTACGCCTGTTCGCAATCCTTGTAAAGGTCGTGATAGGCGGGGTGCGAAAGGAAAAGGTAGAAGAGCGTGACGGGAGGCACGGATAGGTCGCCCGTCATCGCTCCTAATTGTTGTAGGTAAAGAAGGTATTTGTCTTGATACGTCTCTTGCAACTCATTGATTTGCTGTGCCATACAGGCGGAATCCTTTGAGGGAATATTGGCTGTCATCCGGTTGTAGTCGCCAGTTGCTGCCGGGCGTGTGATGCACTCGTCCAATTGGTAGATGGCTTTGTCCATCCGGATGATTTCGGTTTTTTCTGCGTTGCCGGTCGCTTTTTCGCCTTTGAAGCGGTTGCTTTGTCCGCCGCAAGAGCAGAGGAGTAGGGCGAAGCAGAGTAGGGCGGAGCAAATTTGAATAGCAGAGCGTTTCATACGCAATCCTCCTTTATTTATACATTTTCTCTTTTAGTGCTTTGATATCATCACTTGAGATGTAGTCATCGTAGTCCATACGCTTGTCAATCACGCCGTTAGGGGTGAGCTCGATGATGCGGTTGCAGACGGTTTGGATGAACTCGTGGTCGTGAGACGCCATTAGGACGACACCCTTGAACACCTTCAGCGTGTTGTTGAAGGCTTGGATAGATTCCAAATCTAAGTGGTTGGTTGGCGAGTCGAGGACGAGGCAGTTGGCGTTTTTCAGCATCATGCGCGATATCATGCAGCGCATCTTCTCGCCTCCCGAAAGCACGCTCGCTTTCTTGTAGATTTCTTCGCCCGAGAACAACATTCTTCCGAGGTAGCCGCGGACGAACGACTCGTTCGTGTCTGGCGAGTATTGCGCCAACCAGTCTACCAACTTCATATCTGTGTTGAAGTATTCCGAGTTGTCCATAGGGAGGTATGCCGACGTGATGGTTACGCCCCATTTGAATGTACCCGTGGTTGCTTTGAACTTCTCGTTGATGATTTCGAAGAAGGCGGTCATCGCGCGAGGGTCGTGCGAGAGGAATACCACTTTGTCGTCTTTCTCGATGTTGAAGGTCGCGTTTTTGAAAAGCAGTTCGCCCTCCTGTGTGGTGTAGGAAAGGTCGTTCACCTCAAGGATTTGGTTGCCTGGCTCGCGGTCGGGGGTGAAGATGATGCCTGGGTATTTTCTGGTGGAAGGTTGGATCTCTTCGATGTTAAGTTTCTCCAACATTTTTTTGCGGCTGGTGGTTTGCTTGGATTTTGCCACGTTTGCGCTGAATCGTTGGATGAACTCCATAAGTTCCTTCTTTTTCTCTTCTGCCTTCTTGTTTTGTTGAGCTTGCTGTCTTAACGCCAATTGGCTGGACTCGTACCAGAAGCTGTAGTTGCCGGCGAACATGGAGATCTTCCCGTAGTCGATGTCCACGGTGTGCGTGCAGACGGCGTCGAGGAAATGTCGGTCGTGCGATACGACAAGCACGGTGTTCTCGAAGTTTGAGAGATAGTTCTCCAACCACGACACTGTTTCGAGGTCGAGGTCGTTCGTAGGCTCGTCGAGCAGCAGGTTATCTGGTTTCCCGAAGAGTGCTTGTGCCAGCAGCACGCGCACTTTCTCCTTACCGCTCAGTTCCTTCATCAGTTTGTAGTGTAGGTCTTCTTTGATGCCCAATCCGCTTAGCAGGGCAGCGGCGTCGCTCTCGGCATTCCAGCCGTCCATTTCGGCGAATTTCTCTTCCAACTCGGAGGCGCGGATTCCGTCTGCATCGGTGAAGTCGGCTTTGGCGTAGAGTGCGTCTTTCTCTTGCATAACGTCCCATAGTGGGGCGTGTCCGCGGAGTACGGTTTCAAGCACGGTTACCTCGTCGAACTCGAAGTGGTCTTGCCTAAGGACGGACAGACGTTCGCCTGGGGCAATTGCAACGCTACCTTTCGTTGGGGTCAGGTCGCCGCTTATGACTTTAAGGAACGTGGACTTTCCGGCACCGTTCGCGCCGATGATTCCGTAGCAGTTCCCGCTGGTGAATTTGAGGTTGACGTCTTGGAAAAGAATTCTTTTCCCGAATTGCACTACAATGTCTGAAGCTGTGATCATTTTATCTTATTTGTATTATGAAAGGCGATATTCACCGCCGATGTTTTCTTTCTGCAAAGATACAATAAAGATTCCATTTCTTTTTCGTACATTCGCAACGGTTTAACCAGATTCGGGTTGAACTGATTTGTACAATTTGGCATACCCTATATTTATGAGGCGCTTAATGCTTGCGGCAGGTTGGTGTTTTTGCTCCGCGCTATTGTTCGGGCAAGGGGCGGATTCCATCCTTTTCCGCAGTGAAAACGTGGTTCGCGACGTTGATAGTTTGAAGGTGGAGAATCCTCCGCAGGAAACAAAGAAAGAGTTGGAGTGGACATTCAAGAAAGTCCATTTTAAGCCTTATGGCTTTATACGCAATGATTTTTATTATGATTCGAGGGAGAATTTCGAAACTGCCTCGGGTTTGTTTTATATCATCCCGAAGGATGAAAATCTGAATGAGTTTGGCGAGGATTTGAACGGCGTTCCTTCGTCCCGTTTTTTGAGCATCGCCACGCGGCTTGGTGTGAATGTCAGTGCGTCGCTCTCGCCTGATTGTGATATTCTGGCTAAGGTGGAAACGGACTTTGCAGGCTATTCTGCCAGCACAACGATGTTCCGCATCCGTCAGGCTTTCTTGAAATTGAATTGGAAGAAGTGTTCGCTTTTGGCGGGGCAGACGTGGCATCCGATGTTCGGCGACGTCGTCCCAACCGTGCAGAGTCTTGCCACGGGCAGTCCGTTCCAGCCATTTAACAGGAGTCCGCAAGTGCGTTTCGACTGGACGAACCGATTGTTCCGGCTGTCCTTTTCGGCGTTGTACCAGTTCCAGTACACCTCGTTGGGTCCAGGCGGAAAGGCTTCGGCGGATTATCAGGTGAAGTCGAAAGTGCCGGAGTGTTATTTGGGTTTCGACTGGCGGCGCGACGGCTGGCTTTGGGGCGGAGGTGTGTCCTTTATGCGCATCGCACCGCGCACGAGCGTTACACTAAACGCCGGTACGGACTCTGCTTCGACGCATAGTGTGGACGAGTATCTCAACTCGTTCGCAGCCAACCTATATTTGCAGTATGTGTCGCCCGCAAAGGGCCACTTCACGGTGAAGGCGAAGACTATTTTTGGGTCGAACCTTTCGCACTTGCTTTTGCTGAGCGGCTACGGCGTGAGCAAGGTGAACGATGATGGGTCGCAATCGTACACCAACATCTATAACTCCACATCGTGGTTGAACGTAACGTATGGCGAGAAGTTGCAGTTTGGCGTTTTCTTGGGCTATATGAAGAATCTTGGCTCTGATGAGCCGCTCGTCTCAGCCTCAGACACTTACATTTTTGGCTACAATAACGTCGGCGCCACTTGGCGAGTCGCCCCGATGGTATGCTATAACCTGCGGC
Source organism: Paludibacteraceae bacterium (assembly GCA_963631545.1). Lineage (GTDB taxonomy): Bacteria > Bacteroidota > Bacteroidia > Bacteroidales > Paludibacteraceae > UBA1181. The sequence continues at coordinate 6,529 of CAVGRN010000013.1, forward strand.
ACTGGTCGTTCGGTGTGGAGTATGAGCGCACGTCGGTGGCATACGGCACGCTGAACCTCGATTCGGGCAGAGTGGAGGATACGGAGTGGGTGCCAAACAACCGCGTGGTGGCTGTTATGATGTTCAATTTCTAAATGAATAGTTTTTTCCGTTTTCAGAATTGACGGTTTATGTTTTTCTTCAGAGAAGTAATTGGCTCCGTGGAGTGTTTTATGACTGACAGGCAAAGCGGTCATAGCGAAGGCAGTTATGCCTCGTCTAATATGGGGTATGGTGTCGGCGACGTGGACGACAACGTGTCGCGCAACCGTGCCTTGCTTTGCCAGCAGTTGCACATAGCGCACAATAACTTATATGTGCCTACCCAAGTGCACGGGGCGGATTCTTCTTGGGTGAAAAACGCTCCTACCCTTGCTGGAAAAATAACGTGCGACGCTCTGATCACCACCGAGAAGGATATCGCCATTGCCGTAACAACGGCAGACTGTGTGCCGGTGCTTATTTTTGATGAGGCATCGTCGGTCGCCGCCGCAGTGCATGCCGGTTGGAGGGGTGTCGTGAAACGAATTGTCCCGGAAGTGATAAACCAAATCGCTTGTCATTTGCGGATTGCTCGTTCAGCACTTCAAGTTATGGTGTTTCCCTGCATTTCGCAGAAAAACTTTGAAGTGGGCGAGGAGGTTGCAGTGGAGTTTGAAAAACTCTCCCTGTCGGATATCGACTTGGTTGTGGATCGGACAAAATTTGGAGCGAAACCTCACATCAACCTTTCGGAGGCGGTGCGGCAGCAGGCAATTGCGGAGGGTGTGTGTGAATCCCGCATAAAGGTGTTCAGCGAGTGTACTTTTAGTAATCCCGACACATTTTATTCCGCCCGTAGGGATGGTGTGAAAACGGGTAGAATGTTGACAGGTGTTATATTGCATTGATTATGATGAATAGAAAATTTTCTCTCAAAGGATGGGCTGCGGTGTGCGTGGCATCCATTTTGTTTTCTTGTTCCGGAAAGGAAACTCCGATGAAGGAGTTGAAGGGTGAGGTGTTTGGAACGTATTATTCCATAAAATATAAAGCGGAGGGGGGCGAGAAGGTGTCGCAAGCGGGACTCGACTCGGTCCTGGCGGAGGTTGATAATTCGCTTTCCACGTTCAATCCATCGTCTGTCATCTCGCGGATCAATCAGAATGATACGACGGTGCGTGTGGATTCACTTTTCTCCATTGTGTTCGGCAAGGGGCAGTATGTGTCGGAGCAATCCCACGGCGCATTCGATATGACCGTCGCTCCGTTGGTTAATTGTTGGGGATTCGGGTTCCGAAAAAGCGAGGAGGTTACGCCACAGCTCCTTGATTCGCTTATGCGGTTTGTCGGCTACACGAAAGTAAGGTTGGACGGAGGACGCGTTGTAAAAGAGTATCCACAAGTGATGATAGACGCTTCTGCCATTGCCAAAGGTTTCTCGTGCGACCATGTCGCGCAATACCTCCGCAATTGTGGCGTGAAGGATTTTATGGTGGAGATTGGCGGTGAAGTCGTTGTGTCTGGTTCAAATGCCAAAGGCGAGCCGTGGGCAATCGGCATCACGCAACCCGACGAGAACAACTCTATTGACCAGCCAGCTATGCAGGCGGTGATTCGCATTACGGATTGCGGTATGGCAACATCTGGCAACTACCGTCAGTTCTATTATAAGGATGGCAAACGTTTCTCCCACACCATCAACCCAAAGACGGGTTATCCGGTGGAACACAATCTGCTGAGTGCCTCAGTGGTGATGCCCGATTGTATGACTGCCGATGCATTCGCCACGGCTTTTATGGTTATGGGGATAGATAGTGCGTTTGCCTTGGCTTCGCGCCACCCCGAGATGGCTGCCTATTTCATCTATGCTGACGAGCAGAACCAGTTGCAGGTGAAGTACACGAAGTCTTTCGAGCAATTTTTGAAATAATTCTAAAAGAGGATTTCTTCGGATGAGGGATTTTTTGCGTTGTGTGATTTTGTTGTGCGGTACGATGCTGCTCTTTTCCCCTTTCTCAGTGGGAATGGCGCAACACTCCACCACGCACACGGATGTCTACACCGCAAAGGATGGTCTGGCACAGAACGCTGTGTCGGATATGCTTAAGGACGATGACGGATTCCTGTGGTTGGTCTCAAAGGGTGGATTGAGTCGCTTTGATGGCTACGATTTCAGAAATTTCAAAGCCAGTTCCGAAAAATTAAACCGTAGTGTGAGCAACCAGTTCCATTCCATTCTGAAGGATGGCAGTGGATGCTTGTGGTTGTTGAACGACATCGGTCAGGTGCTTCGCTTCGACCCGAAAATAGAGGAGTTCAGTCTTTTTCCACCGGCTGAGGCGAATAGGGGCGCAGATTACTTTTCTGTTGCTTCGTGGACGCAGACCTCTGTCAACGAGATTTGGCTTGTCGGCGCCAATGCCAAGGGTGCTATGCGTGTTTCGGTGGATTCTCTTTCAACGGTTTCTATGAGTCGGTTCTGCCCAGACCAGGAGTGCGAGGTGCGGATGGTGAAATCAGGTCCGATGGGTCGTCGGTGGCTGCTTACCGACAAGGGTGTTTGGACGATGAACGAGACAGACACCGTCCCAGTGGAATATTCTATGCATGGCGTCGGTACGGTTTCCGCTTTCTGTATGGAAGAAACTCCCAACGAACTGCTCTTCTCGTGCGCAGACGGTCAGATATGTAAATATGAGAAAAATCCTCGGAGGTTCACTAATGTCCGTTTGGAAACAAGGGAAGACCTCATTTATGTGAGTCAGGTGGACGAAGCGCATTACTGCGTGGTGGGTGAGAACGGCGGTTTCTGGGTGCTGAAACTTTCTGACGATAAAATCATAGAAAGAAAGAATCTGAAAGGATTTGTCGATAAGTGCTGGACGGACGGCGACAAGCTCCTTTTCCGGGTGCGCGGACATTCGGCAACCTATCAGTTTGACAAAAAATCGCTGACGTTATCGTCGACCCATGACGTCCAAACCGACTCGGAGGTGTTGTTGGACGATACTATGGGCGTTGTGTGGCATTCTTCTGAAAATGAGGGGTTTGCCAAGACCGTTTCGTTTAACGAGTCGTTTCGGCAGGTGCTGTGCGACCCTAAATCGACGCACTATGCGGATAATGATGTGGTGGCAACCGTCGAAGACCGGCAGAAACGTCTTTGGGTGGCAACCCGCAGTGGTGAGCTGAGGTTGTATGGTGGCGAGGGAGTGTTGTTAGGGCGCGTAGACTGCAATGGTGTTTTGAACGGAAACGGCGCGTCTTTCCCTACCATCTCTTGTTTGTATCAAGACAGCAAGGGCGCAATGTGGGTGGCAACGGAGGAGGAGTTGCTTTGTTTGAACGAAACGACCTCGCACAACCGTTTTTCTGTGCGGCACTGCACGCCTACTGATGCTGCGTTTGCACCGCTATCCCTTCAAGTGGGAGATATGTTGGAGGATTCCAAAGGGCGGCTCTGGCTCGCCACGCTTACGGGAGGATTGCATCTGCTCGTCTTTGATGAGAATGGCTGCCGTTTCATCCACAAGGGGAACCTATTCAAGGATAATTATCCGCCTACTGTTGAGCAGTCGCACACGCTGATGGAGGATCGCGACGGCAATATCTGGTTGGGTTCTGGCGAGGGGCTGACCATCTTCTCATCTACGTTCGATGCCCCCGAGGAGGTGCGTTTCCTCTTTTATAATACGGAGAATACGGGACTTGTCAACAGTTGCGTCTACGATATTTACCAGGATGCGAACGATGTGATTTGGGTAGCCTCATACGGCGGGGGGCTGTTCCGTATGAAAAATAAATTCGTCCTTTTTCAAACGCCTGAGTTTGAGGTTTTTAGCAAGGATAATAACCTATTCCCTTCCGATTTGGTGTTGGACATCACGGAGGATAATCTCAACAACCTTTGGGTTTTGTCGGAGGAGGCGATTGTGCGGTTTGTTCCGTCGACGCAGTCGGCAGAGTCATTCGGTCAGTTCCGGGGGTTCCGTTCCGACTATTTCTCAGGGCGGAGAATCGTCCGCCGTTACTCGGGCGATTTGGTGGCTGCCACCAATGTCGGGTTCTACACCTTCAATCCATCGTTAATAACCCCGGCGGATTATTCCCCTCGGGTGGTGTTCACCCGTTTCCTCATCTTTAATAAGGAACAGGATGTCCGCGATGAGAAATCGCCAGTGCGGCAAGATGTCAACACGTTGCAAAGCATCTCCCTGCGTCATTCCGAATCCGTTTTCTCTATCGGATATGCCGCTCTGGATTATCGTTTCCCCGAGCATGTACAATATGCCTACAAGTTGGAACCGTTTGAGGCGGAGTGGAACTACGTCGGCACACAGCGTCTCGCCTCCTATACCAATTTGCCGAGCGGCACATATCGTTTCGTGGTGAAATCCACTAATAGCGAGGGGGTGTGGTGCGACAACGTGCGTGAGATACAGATAATCGTACAACCCACATTCTGGGAAACAGGTTGGGCGTACGCTCTCTACGCACTTTTGATATTGGCGGTTGTGGGTGCGGTTGTCGCCCTTTACACGTTGCGGACGAGAATCAAGATGGACCGCGAGGTGGCTGACACGAAGCTGCAGTTTTTCACCGATGTGTCCCACGAGTTACGCACACCGCTCACGCTCATCAGCGCACCGCTTGAGAACGTGTTAGAGCGTGGCAGGGTGGATGAAACCGACCGCAAACAGTTGGAAGTGGTGAAGTCCAACGCCGACCGCATGCTGCGTATGATGAACCAAATACTCGACTTCCGCAAGATGCAGAGTAACAAAATGCGGCTGAGGGTGGAGCAAACCCGCTTGGGCGAGTTTGTTGAGGCTTGCTGTGCCAATTTCTCCAAAACGGCTGAAAACAGAAACATCCATTTTTCGGTAACGGATAAATCGCTGGGTGCGACTTTCTGGGTGGACCGCGACAAGGTGGACACGCTTCTTTTCAACCTTCTTTCCAACGCTTTCAAGTTCACTGCGGAGGGCAAACACATCTCTGTTGAGGTGAGTGTTTCGGAGGGGAGGGGTATTATCACCGTTTCCGACGAGGGGTGTGGTATGCCAAAGGACAAACTTTCTGAAATCTTTGATCGTTACACTACATTGCAAGAATATTCGCTGACACGGCAAAGCGGCACAGGCATCGGTCTGTCTTTGGTTAAAGAAATCGCGGACTTGCACAAGGCAACTATCCGCGTGCAGAGCGAGCCAGGCAAAGGCTCTACATTTGAAGTCGCGTTTTTGCCAGGCAATGAGCATTTCGGCTCGAATGTGGAAGTGCGGATGGAGGATACGAAGCAAGATGCGGAGGCAGTGGCAGAGCCTCGTCAGTCGTACGCCAGCCAGTCAATTCTCGTGGTCGAGGATAATGTGCAGATGCGTGAGTTCCTCAGTGGTGTTTTGCGGAAAAACTTTATTGTTGTTGAGGCAGCCAACGGTGTTCAGGGCTATGAGGCAGCAGTACGCGAACAGCCCGATTTTATCTTGACGGACGTGATGATGCCAGAGATGGATGGCATTGAAATGACGAAAAGACTGCGTGCGGAGGAACGTGCGTCGCATATCCCAATCGTCCTCTTGACCGCAAAAACCGACCTTCAAAGTAAGATAGAATGTATGAAGATTGGCGCGAACGACTACATCACAAAGCCTTTCAGTATGGCTTACCTTGAGGCGCGCATCAATAATATTTTGGAGGAAAGAAAAAAATGGCAGGAAAAATATAGGAATGATTTGTTGCATAATGTTACATTTGCAACGGAGAAATCTGAAGAGACGGAAACGAAGGAAGAGTCGGAAATTCCGCAATCGGAAGGTCCCGATGTTCTGGGTGAACGCGACGATGAGTTGATGCGTCGGTTTGTCGCCTTGATAGAGGCCAACCTTTCAAAATCCGCATTCTCGGCGGAGGATGCAGAGGCCGCACTGAAAATCAGTCGGTGGCATCTGCTCAACAAGGTGAAGTCGCTCGTCGGTATGACCCCGAACGAGTTTATCCGCGAAACTCGTCTGGCGCATGCGGCGCGGATGATTGACGAGGGCGAGTTGAATATGACTCAGATAGCCTATTCCATTGGTATGTCTGACTCCCGTTATTTCAGTCGGTGCTTCAAGCAGAAATTCGGCATTACCCCGACAGAGTATAAAAACCGTCCGAAGTAGAAAGAAAATAAAAAAATAATACAGTCAAAAGATGAATTTGTACGATGTCGCCTCGTTGGGAGGCTTTACGGTGCTTATCGCACTGCTTTTGTTTTTGGATTTGGGTGTCTTCCACAAAGATGACCATGTAATCACGTTCAAGGAGTCGGCGATTTGGACGGCAGTCTGGATCTCCGTAGCCGCTTTGTTTGGTGTGGGTATTTACTTCTTCGGAGAGTATTTGCACGGCATTGACTCGTTCGAGCGTTTAGCGGAGATCAACCAGTTGCACGGACACAATATGAAGATAGACGAGAGTCTTGGGTTGGCGGAGTGCCTGCGGCAGTATCGCTCGGTGCTGACGCTTGAGTATTTCTCTGGGTATCTCATTGAAAAAGCGCTTTCCATAGATAACATCTTCGTGATGATTCTCGTCTTCATCTCCTTTGGAGTGGAACAGAAATATTACCACCGAGTGCTTTTCTGGGGAATCTTGGGTGCAATCGTCTTACGTTTCGTCTTCATCTTCCTTTGTGGCGCTTTGATTCATCAGTTTGAGTGGATTCTCGTGCTTTTCGGTGTGATCATTATTATTTCGGGTGTGAAAATGCTTTTTGCGAAGGACGAGAAAGAGGAGAAATTCAATGCGTCGGAGCATCCCGTGGTGCGGTTCCTCGCCAAGTCGGGTAGGGTCGATTCGACGACTGTGGGACACGATTTCTTTGTGAAGAAAGACGGAAAGTGGTATTTCACGACGCTTTTCATCACCTTGCTTGTCATCGAGTTTTCTGACGTCCTTTTTGCGGTGGATTCCATACCAACCATTTTCTCCATCACGCAAGACCAGTACATTGTGTTCTTCTCCAACATCTTTGCAATCTTGGGTCTGCGTTCCCTCTTCTTTATGATGAGTAGTGTGATGGATATGTTCTGCAGGTTGAAGACGGGCTTGGGCGTACTGCTGATATTTATCGGTGTGAAAATGTTCTTGCATTTCTTCTTTGGCATTGAAATCGGGACGGGAACGTCGCTGTTGGTGATTGTCGCAATTATTGCGTTGAGCATTGTGGCGTCCATTTTATTCCCGAAGAAAAAGGAAACAGTCTGATTCAGTCAGTTTCTTTTCTTTATCGTATCTTTGCGGAAAAATTCAGTATGAAGGTTAAGGATAGAGAGTTTGAGGAGTTTATATCTACCACCGAGATGAAGAAGGTGGTGGAGCGGCTCGTTTCGTCGGTGAAACGCGACTACAAAGGGCGCAATCCTCTTTTCTTGGTGATGCTGAATGGCGCGTTCGTCTTTGCGGCGGATTTCCTGCGTGCGTGGGGCGACCCTGTGGAAACGGAGTTTGTGAAATACACTTCGTATGAGGGAATGTCCTCGACGGGGGTGATACGCCCTGTGATGGAGGTGCAGTCGGACGTCGAGGGGCGCGATGTGGTTGTGTTGGAGGATGTGGTCGACACGGGTGCGACAATGGAAAGTTTTTTGGAAGAGGTGCGGAAGCGTAACCCTAAGTCTGTCGCCGTGGTCAGCCTTTTCTCAAAGCCGGATGTCCTGCACGGAAAAGTCAAGTTAGACTATGTGGGCAGGGAGTTGCCCAACCGGTTTATCGTCGGTTTCGGACTTGATTACGATGGTTTCGGACGCAATTTGCCCGCCCTCTATGTGTTGAAGGAAAATTAATTTGAATTACCAAATAGTTTTAAAATGAAGAATGTAGTGATTTTTGGAGCTCCAGGTTCCGGTAAGGGAACTCAGAGCGAGAACATCATCAAAAAGTACGGTTTCAAGCATTTCTCTACTGGAGATATTCTGAGAAAGCAAATCGCAGACCAAACTGAACTCGGCAAGGTGGCAAAGACCTTTATCGACGAGGGAAAGTTGGTTACAGACGAGTTGATTATCAATATGCTCGACGCTGAGTTGGACTCCGCTAAGGGCGCTGAAGGCGTCATCTTCGACGGCTTCCCACGCACGTACGCTCAGGCTGAGGCATTGAAGAAGATGCTGAACAAACGTGGTACAGACGTGGCTGTTATGCTCAACATCCAAGTGGACGAGGACGAGCTGATCAAGCGACTCCTTGAAAGAGGTAAAACCTCAGGTCGCTCTGACGATAACTTGGAGACCATCACCAAACGTATCAAAACCTATAACGAGCAGACTACCCCAGTTATCGATTTCTACAAGAAAGAGGGTACTTGCGTGGATATCAAGGGCGTGGGCGCAATCGATGAGATTTTCGCATCTATCTCTAAGGCGATCGACGCAGCGAAGTAATCACTTGCTCTCATAAAAGGAAAGGCGCAGCATTCTGGTGGGAACACCGTTTGCCGCGCTTTTTTGATTCCTGTCGGCGAAGTTTTTCTTTGAGAATACTCGCCTTTTTGCTACCTTAGCACTCGTCAAAAATACATTTTGCTTATGGATTTGTTTGATGTCATAGGAGATTGGGTTACGCCGCTTATCATTGTGGCTGTGTTCGTTACAAGTGTCTTGAAGAACCTTTTTTCCGATATAAAAGCCCAAGAGGGAAACACTACGGAAAAGTCGCAACAAGATGGGCAACCCATCATTGTCGAGGATTATGACGCTCGGCAGAGTACCGCTCGAAATAACCCATCCACAACTGATGCCGAATTGAAGTCTAAGATTGAAGCAATCAAGAAGAGTTTGCAGGATCGCGAGGGTGGCTCATCATTGCGGTCGAGAGTGAATGACACCGAGCAACCGACAATTATGCAAGCGGACGATTCGGACGATTTTGACTTAGGCCTGAATTTGGAAGACCCAGACGAGGTGCGCCGCGCATTCATCTATTCCGAGATTTTGCAACGCAAGTATTAGAAAATGGAACGAAAAAAGTTAGTGGTGCTGACCGGAGCCGGAATCAGTGCCGAAAGTGGTTTCCGCACGTTCCGCGACTCCGATGGGTTGTGGAACGAGTATCGTGTGGAGGATGTGGCAACGCCTGAGGGGTTTGCCCGCAACCCCAAGCTTGTATTGGATTTTTATAATAACATGCGCAAGGAGCATGCATCGCATCTGCCCAACTTCGGCCATAAGGGTTTGGTTGAGTTGGAGAATGATTATGATGTGCGCATCATCACCCAAAACATTGACGATTTGCACGAACGTGCTGGCAGCCATTCTGTGCTTCACTTGCATGGCGAACTGATGAAGGTCTGCTCCGTGCGCAATCCCGAACTTGTAACCACTCTTACCGACGATAATTGCGAGATACACCTTGGCGACCTTGCCGCAGACGGTGCGCAGTTGCGTCCCTACATCGTGTGGTTTGGCGAGGCTGTTCCGAATATGGAACCGGCGATAGAACTGGCTTCCCGGGCGGATGTCTTCCTTATCGTAGGCACATCGCTCAATGTCTATCCCGCTGCTTCGCTGATTCACTATGTGCCTCGCAACACTCCGGTATACTTGATCGACCCTAAGCCCGTTGCCGTGCCGTCTGGCCGTCAAGTTACGGTGATTGCCAAGACCGCTTCGGAGGGTATGAAAGATTTTTTGACGTTGATGTCAATGAAATAATCTCCTTTAATATGAGAAAACTGGAAGTGACGGAAATGAACCGTCTGACGGAAGAGGAATTCAAAAAGGCGGATAAACTGCCGCTGGTAGTGGTGTTGGATAATGTGCGCAGCCTTTATAACGTGGGTTCTGTCTTCCGCACGAGCGATGCCTTTTTGGTGGAAAAAATCTGCCTGTGCGGCATCACATCTACGCCGCCGAATGTGGAAATCCATAAAACCGCGCTCGGTGCGGAACTCACTGTCGCTTGGCAAGCCTACGATGATGCGGCGGCGGCCGTCAAAGAATTGAAAGAGCAGGGCTACTATGTTTTCTCGGTGGAGCAGGTGGAGGGCAGCATTTCCCTTTCCAACCTTACCCTCGAGAAAGGACGAAAATATGCCGTGGTGTTGGGCAACGAGGTGAAGGGTGTTTCGCAGAAAGTGGTGGACGACTCCGACGGTTGCATTGAAATTCCGCAATTCGGAACGAAACATTCGCTCAATGTTTCTGTCGCCGCAGGTATGGTGATATGGACTTTTTTTGATAAAATAAGTTCGTTTTAGAAAAATACCCCGTAAAAAATGGGGGTCTATTCGGATATTGTGCTTAATTTTGCGGCGTAACCCGAAATTTTTAGGGGTTGCGTCGCAAAAATCTTTTTTTAAGGATGTTTTGTGAGGATGACTGAAATGAATTTTCGTGAATATACATTTTAGAAAAACATTTTCTTATGGCAATAATGAGATTCAATGCCTTGCGTGAGTTGTACAGTCGCAAACCGTTGGAGGTCAACATTCCTTCAGACAGGTTGGCAGACTATTACGCAATCAACGTGTTCACAAGAGACAAGATGCGCGAGTATCTGTCTAAGGATGTTTTTGAGGCTTTCAACGCTGCCGTTGAGCGAGGTGTGCTTTTCGACAGAAATGTGGCAGACCAAATTGCGACGGGTATGCGCAAGTGGGCGAGCGAGCGTGGTGCAACGCATTACACGCACTGGTTTCAACCCCTGACGGACGGCACTGCTGAGAAGCACGACGGCTTTATCGATTTTGATGATAATGGCGATGTGATTGAGCGTTTCTCTGGCAAACTCTTGATCCAGCAGGAACCAGACGCTTCTTCTTTCCCCAGCGGTGGTATCAGAAACACATTCGAGGCACGTGGATATACGGCTTGGGATCTCTCGTCGCCCGCATTCGTGGTGGGTTCGACGCTTTGCATTCCAACCATCTTCATCTCCTATACGGGCGAAGCGTTGGACTATAAAACCCCGTTGCTGAAGGCTATCTCGGCCTTGGATAAGGCGGCGGTTTCCGTCTGCCAGTATTTTGACAAGAACATTACGAAGGTTACAACGAACCTCGGGTGGGAGCAAGAGTATTTCCTGGTCGATTCCGCACTTTACAGCGCACGCCCAGACCTTTGTATGACGGGGCGCACGCTGATGGGGCATGCCTCTGCCAAAGACCAACAGCTGGACGACCACTACTTCGGGTCTATTCCTGAGCGTGTGACATCTTTTATGCGAGAACTCGAAATCGAGGCGCACAAATTGGGTATTCCGTTGAAAACCAGACATAACGAGGTTGCTCCCAACCAGTTTGAGTTTGCTCCGATCTTCGAGGAGGCGAACCTCGCAAACGACCATAACCAGTTGGTGATGGACCTGATGAAGCGCATCGCACGTAAACATTCGTTCCAAGTGCTGCTGCACGAGAAGCCGTTCTCGAGTGTCAACGGGTCGGGTAAGCACAACAACTGGTCTATGACCACCGACACGGGCATCAACCTATTGTCTCCAGCGAAGAATCCAAAGGGGAATATGCTTTTCCTCACCTTCTTAGTGAATGTGATGGCGGCGGTGTACAAACATCAAGACTTGCTGCGTGCCTCTATTATGAGTGCCAGCAACACCTATCGTTTGGGAGCCAACGAAGCCCCTCCGGCAATCCTTTCCGTCTTTTTGGGATCAAATCTCTCCAAAATGTTGGACAATCTGGCTAACCAGGTGGGCGACAGCAAGATGACCCCCGAGGAGAAGACGGCTTTGAAGTTGGGTATTGCCAGAATCCCTGATATTATGTTGGATAATACCGACCGCAACCGTACATCGCCATTTGCATTTACGGGCAACCGATTTGAGTTCCGCGCAGTGGGTTCGTCTGCTAATTGCGCCGCTCCTATCATTGCGTTAGATGCGGCTGTTGCGCACCAACTGAACGATTTCCGCGCTGAGGTGGACAAACTGATTGCGGACGGAAAGGGTAAGGACGAGGCCATCTTCCAAGTACTGAAAAGACTAATTGTGGAGTCGAAGCCAGTGCGCTTTGACGGCGACGGATACTCTGAGGAGTGGAAGCAAGAGGCTGCGCGCCGCGGTTTGACCAACATAACGAGTGCACCTGAGGCTATCAGCAAATATATGGACCCAGCCTCCATTGAGGTGCTTTTGGGCGAGGGCGTGTTCAACGAAGTGGAAATCCACGGTCGTGTTGAGGTGGAATACGAGAAATTCTCTAAGAAAGTGCAGATTGAGTCGCGCACGTTGGGCGATATGGCCATCAACCACATTGTGCCAACCGCTGTGGCTTATCAAAACCGCCTCATCGAAAATCTCTGCGGTTTGAAGCAACTCTTTGGTGCGGATGAGTATGACGAACTGTCGGAAGACCGCAAAGACCTGATTCGGGAGATTTCATCGCACGTTACCGCTATCAAGAAATTGGTGAAACGGATGACTGCCGAGCGGCACGATGCCAATACGTCGGCTACGGAGGGTGAGAAAGCCATTGCCTACGACAAGGTGGTGCGTATCACTATGGAGGAAATCCGTAGACACATCGACGAGTTGGAGCTGGTGGTAGACGATGATATGTGGCCATTGCCAAAATACCGCGAGTTGCTTTTCGCTAAGTGATTCGGGAGTATGTCAAAATGAGGAAGGGGAGCGTTGAACTCCCCTTCTTGTTTTTACAGGCTTTATTTAACGAGCCATTCCGCAGCCTTACTTGTAAGGTTCGTCTACGATGATATATCCGCCGCTGATGGGTTCGAACCAAGTATCTCCGCCGTACCAGTAGAGTTTATTGTTCACTACAACGCGTTTGCTTCCTGAAGGGAGTTCGCTCACAAACGTGCCATCGTCCGACGTGGAAACGCTCGTTGCGTCGTCTATGTCGTCGCAGTCTATGAGAATGTATCCGCCGTTGGTGGGAACAAAGAGGTCGTTGCCGTTGGCGTAGTAGAGAGTCCCGTCAATCACCACCTTTTGGCAATTATTGGGAATGTTGGTGAAGAACACTTCAGTGTTGGCAGGCACGGGGCGGCTGCACACTGCGTATCCTGCGCCTTGGCGAGAGAACCAAACTCCGTCGCCATACCAGTATGGAGTGGAGTTGACAAACACTTTCACGCATGCGAACGGAAGCAGTGAGAAGTGCAGTCCGATGGGGCGGACAATCGGCTCGTACCCATATTTTGGATGCCACTTGTAGAAACTTCCGCCATAGACGTAGAAGCGTCCCTTCGGGTGGTCAAAATGGCGGGCGTGAGGCGGCATTTTCTCAAAATATCTATGTCCGCCCACTACTCTTGGTTTCCCAAAGTTGTAGGCTGGGTGGCGATGAGGGGCGACAGCGGGGCGACGCATAGATGCGGGGCGTGCCTTCCCCTCGGGTTGGCGCATTGGCGGTCTAACCTCGTTCTTTCGAGGTTGAGGGTTTCCTGGTCGCATTCCAGGTTTTTGGACGCCGTGCTGAGGCCTGTTCGCCTGTGGTGCGGAATGCCCTTTTTGCGGTTGCGGTGCAACTTCTCTTCTTGGAGGGTTCGTTCCTTGGCGTTGTGGTTGCTGAGGTCTTTGCGGCTGTTGCCTTTGAGCCTGAGGTGCGTTCTCCCTTCTTGGCGGATTGTTACCTTGGCGTTGCACATTGGCTGGCCCTTGCTGTGGTCTTTGTGGCGTGGAAGGGCGGACGTTGCTGCCCTGACCTCTGCCATTGGACGATGGGGCTTGGCGCATGCTCGACGATCCTCCACCAGGGGTGGGCGATGTGCGGGTATGGTTTCCCGATCGTGGCGCAGTGCGTGCCGACTCTGAGGTTCTGCTTTGACCTCTATCATTACCGGATGTTCTTTGAGCATCTACTGTGGTGTACCCCATCATCAATGCGATGGAGAGGAGTACGATGAATCTATTTGTTTTCATGACTTTAATCTTTTTAGGTTTTTGTTTCGTTTTATGATCACTCTCTAATAAGTAAAGTTCAAAGATTGTGCCGTTTGGTGTGCCTCGGGCGGTTGGTTGGCGGAATTTGCCTTTTCTCGTGCGATTTTGTTGACGAAATCCATCCTTTTGCCGACCAATCTCCGTTTTGACCTCAGTCGCACAGGGCGTATAAGTCTTTCCGAGGGTTGATAACCATCACTGGAATGGGGCTTTTCTCTATCACTTTCTGCTCTTTCGGACCAAAAATCAAATCGTCCATGCCGTATTCGCGCGATGCGGAGATGAGCAGCATTCCGGCTTGAAGTTCTTTCGCACGCTTAGCGGCTTCGATCTCTACTTTGAAACTGTCTTTCTTTGCTGTTACGTTTTGGTGAGCGATTTGGAATTTGTCTAAAAGCGTGATGATGCCTTCGGTGTTTTCTTTGGCTCGCGAGCCGTAGTCGTTGGCAGTCATCAGTAGAATTTCGGAATGGAAGAACCGTCCCATGCCGCTGCAGAACACGCCTTTCTCGCGTTCCTCTACGAGGAATCCGATGGGGACAAGCACTTTGCGGTAGTCAATTTCCTGTTCGGGGCGCACAAAGTAGTAGGGTATGCGGAGTTGGCGGCAACGTTTCAACGCTTTCTTGCAATTGGGGTAGCGTCCGTCTTCGGATAATTCGAAAATCACGGCGCGGGCTTCTTGCGTTTCGAGGTAGTCGGTGAAATCTTCTTGGAGAATGTGAAATTCAAGTCCGTCTTCAACCTCTCCATTATGTGCGTCGCACATTTCTGCGAGGCTCTTTCTGCATTGTTCCTCGTTGTCTTTTGTGGTGAAGTCGAGCAGCAGGGTGATGCCTTTTTGGTGGGCAGCCGATAGTTTGCAAGCCAGTTCAAATCCTTTTTTTGGGAAAGACTTGGGGTCTGCCATCAGTACGATTCTATCTTTATCGTCGTGTGTCATTGCACCTTATTTATTAGTGTTTATGCAAATATAGTTAAAATCGTGCTATTTTGCGGTTGCCTTTTGGCAGTATGTTGCTAATTCGCAGGTGTCGCAGAGTGGTTTTTTCGCTGTGCAGACGTATCGTCCGTGCAGCAGAAACCAGTGGTGCGCCTTGCTGAGCATCTCTTCGGGAATGTTTTTCCGCAAGATTCGTTCGGTTTCATCGGGAGTTTTGGCAGATTCGGGTACGAGCCCTAAGCGGTGCGTCACGCGGAACACGTGCGTGTCTACCGGCATAGCGGGTTTTCCGAAAATGGTGGCGAGTATCACGTTAGCGGTTTTCCGTCCCACGCCGGGCAGTGTTTGCAGTGCTTCGAGCGTGTCTGGCACGTTCCCATCGTACATTTCCGTCAGTTTTACGGACATCTCCCACAGGTGCCGAGCCTTGGCGTTAGGGTAGGTGACGCTTTTGATGAAGGGTAGTATTTCGTCGGCGTTGCTCAATGCCATATCTTTTGCCGTTGGGTAACGGCGGAAAAGGGCGGGGGTTACCATGTTGATCCGTTTGTCTGTGCATTGGGCGGAGAGCATGACTGCCACGATGGCCTCAAATGGTGTTGTGAAGTTCAGTTCGCTTTGTGCGTCTGGCCTGTTCCGTTGGAACCATTGTAGGATGGAGGCGTATCGTTGTGCGGTTTTCATTGGGGTCGGACGAAAAAGCGGGCGGACAATTGGTGTCCTCCCGCTATGTAGTGAGTTGTTTGATTTGTCAGAAAGGGAGGTCGCTCGATTCGTCGGCGGCAGGCTGCGAAGCGTTGAAAGGCTCTGGGGTCTTCATCCCGCCGGGCATGGCTGGTGCGCCGAGGGGCTGTTGTGTGACTTGATTGGCGTCTAACACACGCCATGCGCGGATGTCGTTAAACCATCTCCCGTTCCACTCTCTTGCGTTGATGTCTACGCTCACGATGTACGTACCGCCTTCTTTGATTTTGAATTTGTCCACATTGTCTCCAAATACGTTGAACACCATTTTCCGGCTGTATTGAGACCCTGGCTCGTCCCACTCAATCACATATTCTTGCGATTTCCACGGACCCTTTGCGCTTTCGCCTGAGCGCACAGGACACACCACGATAATTTTTCCTGTAACTTCCATATCAAAATTTTTAGAGTTGCAAATGTATGGATTTTTTGGGGCAAAAGAAGGTTTTGAGGGAGGATTTTATTGGATTGTTTTCCAGAAGTTCCAAACAGAAATGTTTTTGATGCCGTTTAGGGATGGTAGGTTGACTTCATCCATTGAAACGACGTACTTTTCGTAATTGTCGTTGATTTGGTGAAGTGGGGCATACTCTCTGTTGATTGTTTCCTCGTTGACGAGCGTATATGACACTTGAACGTAGATTTTCCGGTCTCCTTTCTCTGCGACGAAGTCGACTTCGCCGTTTTTGAGAACACCGACGTAGACCTCGTAGGACGCTCTGCGGAGTTCAAGGTAGACGATGTTTTCTAACAGATACCCGACACCGTAATTGTACCCCTCGAAAAGGTGGTTGTGGAAAGCAGTGTCGTTGACGTAGTATTTGCAGTTTCCTCCAAGTGTTTTTTCCCCTTTTATGTCGTAGCGGTCCGCTTTGTGGATTAGAAAGACTTCGGATAGGTAGTTGAGGTGTTAGGCGACAGTTTCGTAAGAGGTTTTCCTTCGTTTGCTGTCGAGGTAGTTGACGATATTTTGGATGGATGTGAGTTTTGTGGCATTGTTTATGATGTAAACGAAAAGTTCTTCAAGCAAGGAGGCATCCCGCACATTGTGCCGTTGGATGATGTCTTTGAGAAGTATTGTGTTTTTAAGGCCTTCGATGTATTGCCTGCGTGCTTCATTTCCTGAAAGGTTGAGGAGTTCTGAAAGTCCTCCCGTTTTTAGGTAACTGCTGAAGTTTTGTGCGTTGTGTTCTAAATCTTTTATTTCTGCAAATTCCGAGAAGGAGAGCGGAAAGACTTGGAAATTCACATAGCGTCCGCTCAACAGTGTTCCTAATTCAGTTGAAAGCATCTTGGAGTTTGAGCCACTGATGAAGAGTTCATATTCCGCAGAGCAGTCTTGCGAGTATGAGTTGACGAAGCGTTCCCAACCTTTGATTTCCTGCACCTCGTCAAGAAAGATGAGTATTTTCCCGTTGGAAGAAATCCTTTTCCGATATTCTTGGAACAGGTTTTCCAAGTCAAGATAGGTCTTGACAAAGTCGAATGCGAGGTATTCCTTGTTGACGAAGAATGTGTTTTTCTTGTCTATTCCGTTGTCTATCATCATTTTGGCTATCTGTCTAAGAATATAGCTTTTCCCTACGCGCCGTTACCCTACCAGCACTTTCACAAGGCGGTTGGAAGCGTAATTGGCTATTTGGGATGTATACTGAGGGCGCAGATACCCTGTTTCTGGAGTTGTGCCATCCTAAAGGTTGTATTTCGCAATGTTTTTGAAAATTTCGTCCATAACTGAAAAATTTGTGTAAAAATACGATTTCTTCAGTTATAACCGAAAAATGCTCGTTTTTGTGTGATTTTTAAGTTATGACTGAAAAAACTGTCTGAGAAAGTATGTTTAGTATTTGCGTAGGAAAGTTCCTTCTGGCAAACTCTGGTTGCGTGTTTGCCGCTGCATTCTCTTACCCTCTTCTTGCGAAACTTCCCTTAAAACATTATATTTGTGCGTTCTATTACGGAGCGTTTGTATAGGCGATGAGCCTAAAATGGTAGAGAAACTATGGTGAAGTTTGTTGGGACGATGTTTCAGAAATTTGTTGATAGAGTGTCCGCCAGTTCTTTCGCAAGGTTGTTTGTGCTGGCTGCGGATTTGATGGTCGTCGCCTTTTCCGTATTGTCATTGTATGCTATCGAGGGGGATGCCTGGAACCACGCCCCCGGTGGTTTGCTCATTTTCTTTTTGGTTTTTCTACTTTCTTTCTTGATATGCAGGCCTTTTTCGGGGATTGTGGTTCGCACTTGTATGAGGGATGTCGGCCGCATTCTCTTCTCCAACTCGTTGGCTTTCCTGTTCTATTGGTTGGTTAGGCGTTGCTCGCTGTTTGTCCCCGGATTGCTTCCTTATTTGCAAAATAGCCAGCAGACGTTTATGGTATTCCTTTGGACTACGGTGCTGATGGTTTTCCTGCGCTTCGTGGTGAAATATCTGTATTGGTTGCAGAGAAATGTTACGAGTGCGTCGTCTCCTAAGGTGATGATTTACGGGACGGGCGACTTGGGTCTGTTGGTTTGCAATGCAATTATGCGGCAACGGGGCAATTCGTCTGCGGTGGCTGCGTTCATTGATGCAGACTCGTCTAAGTCTGGCAAAAGGATTGAGGGCGTTCCCGTCTACACTCCCGAGAAGGCACTTACGCCCGGGTTTGTCAGGAAAAACCGAGTGGACACCTTGGTGTTGGCGTTGCAGAGTGTGTCGGACGGTCGCCGTAGGGAAATCGTTTCGGATGCGCTTAGCCTGAACCTCCATTTGAAATATGTGCCGCAGCTTAGCGAATGGTTGGGCGGTGAGCATTTCAGCCAACAGATGCAGGATGTTGAGATTGAGGATTTGCTTGGGCGGAAACCGATAAGCCTTGATGTGGAGAGCGTGCGCGGCGAGGTTGAAGACAAGGTGGTGTTGGTAACGGGTGCGGCAGGCTCCATTGGTAGTGAGTTGGTGCGGCAGGTGTTGCTTCTCAATCCGCGGATGTTGGTGGCGTTCGATGCCGCCGAGTCGGCTGTGTTCGACCTACAATTCACAATCACCAGCGACCCACGTTTTAGTCCGTTTGTCAACCACATCTCTTTTGTGGTGGGCGATGTGCGCGATAAGTTTTTTACAGAGCAAGTCTTCGCTAAACATCGTCCGGATTGCGTTTTCCACGCCGCCGCCTACAAGCATGTGCCGTTGATGGAGGACAATCCCTATGAGGCGGTCCTGACGAATGTATTCGGTACGAAAGTGCTGGCAGACCTTTCAATGCAGTATGCCGTCAAGAAGTTCGTGATGATTTCGACGGATAAGGCGGTGAACCCGACGAACGTTATGGGTGCCACCAAACGTTTGGCCGAGGTATATGTGCAGAGCCGAAAATCGGATACGCGTTTCATTACAACTCGTTTTGGCAACGTGCTGGGATCTAACGGGTCGGTGATTCCGCTGTTCAGAAAGCAATTGGCGATGGGCGGTCCGCTGACGGTAACGCATAGGGAGGTAACCCGCTATTTTATGACCATCCCCGAAGCGTGCGGATTGGTGTTGGAAGCCACTTCCATCGGCGCAGGCGGTGATGTCTTGGTGTTTGATATGGGCATTCCGGTCAAGATTTATGATCTGGCGAAAAATATGATTCTCCTCTCCAATAAACGGGATGTGGAGATCCGAGAGGTGGGGTTGCGCCCTGGCGAGAAACTGTACGAAGAATTGCTCTTCACTTCTGAAAACACTATCCCGACGAAGCATCCGCGCATTATGCATGCCAAGGTGGTGCAGTACGATTCTTCGGTGGTAGACCAGCATTTGGCTGAACTCTGGGAGATACTGCGTGGCGGTGATTTGTTCGCCATCGTCTCAAAAATCAAAAGTATCCTCCCTGAGTATATCAGCAATAACAGCCAGTTTGAACGGTTGGACAAGAAAAAGTGAGAAAGATGGTTCTGTATCCCTTTGTTTTTGAATTGAATCTGCGTGAGTTGGTGTGGGGCGGAAACTGCCTCCGACCAATGAAGGGGCTTCCGTTTAACCCTTCGGACAAAATCGGCGAGAGCTGGGAGGTGAGTGCCGTCCCCGGAAATGAATCGGTAGTGAAAAACGGTTCGCTGAAAGGTAGAACACTCACGCAGTTGGTGAGCGAATTCAAGGAGTTGTTAGTAGGAAAATCAGTTTATAGAAAATATGGCGACAAGTTCCCCTTGTTGGTGAAGTTTATCGACGCCGCATCCGACCTTTCCATTCAAGTGCACCCCGACGATGAGATGGCAATGCGCCGCCACAACTCTTTCGGCAAGACGGAGATGTGGTATGTGATGGATGCCCGTCCCGACGGGCATTTGCTGTGCGGCTTCAACGAGAACATCTCAAAAGAGGAGTACCGACAGCGGCTTTCTGACAATTCTATTTGCGATGTGTTGCAGCAATACGCAGTGCAGGAGGGCGACGTCTTTTTCATCCCAACGGGCAGAATCCATGCAATTTGCGGAGGAACTTTGGTGGCAGAGGTGCAGCAGAGCAGCGACCTTACCTATAGAATATATGATTACGGGAGATTGGACCTGAATGGCAACCCTCGCGAGTTGCACACCGATCTTGCTGAGGAGGCGCTCGATTTCAGGGTGAGCGAGTCTGTGCAGTCTCTTTACGACCGGAAGTTGAATTGGCCCGTCCCATTGGTGGTTTGCCCGTTCTTTTCGGTGAAGTTGTTAGAGTTGAACCGCGGCTTTCATCGCAAGCTCTTCAAATATGACTCGTTTGTGATTTATATGTGCTTGAAGGGCGATTGCACCATCACCGTGCAGAGTACCCAGGGGTATGGCAAGGGTGCGATGCCCGAAATCGTCAAGTTGCGCCTCACGGCGGGCAATAGTTGCTTGATTCCCGCCTCTGTGGCAGATGTCGTCATCGACCCGAGCAACGCTGTGGGGCTGACTCGTCTGTTGGAAGTTTACTCCGACAATCGCGGCACCTGAATATTTTTCTCTAATTTTGAATCCGAAAAAACGCAGAAACAAAACGATACTAAACTTGTTTACTTATGACGATGGTTTCAAATCCGACTCAGCCAGTCGGGGTGTGCTACGCCTTGGTGGGACGCGATTTGTTGCTCCCCAAAAATGGCGGGAATCTTTGTTTTTCTGATTTGGAAATGTTAAAATCTGCCGATGAAAAGGCGGATTTTTTTGCAGAACCCGAGGTGGGGTATTGCGCAATTTCTCTCTCCGATTACCAAGCGGATGGTTTTGAGCGTGTCTCGTTGCGCCGCTACTTCTATGAGAATGGTGAGGAGGAAGTTTACCGCCTGTCTCGCGCCCGTGCGGTGGCATCGTGGCGTGCGAATTTCAACTATTGCAATTGTTGCGGAACGAAACTCGTTGACAGCGAGTCGCTTACGGCTCGCATTTGCCCATCGTGCGGGAAAAATCATTTTCCTCGAATCGAGCCTTGTATCATCGTCCTTGTGCATCGCGGAGATACGATGCTGTTGGCGCGCCATGTGCAGCGGAACCAAGATGTCTACGCTTGCATCGCAGGTTTTATGGAGGCTGGCGAGACGGCGGAGCATACCGTCGCACGCGAGGTTTTCGAGGAAACGGGCATCCGAGTCAAGAATGTCATCTACCGCGGAAGTCAGAGTTGGCCTTTCCCAAACCAACTGATGTTAGGATTTACCGCCGAGTATGAGAGTGGGGAACTCGCCTTGCAGGAGGACGAGATAGCGGACGCCGGCTGGTTCTCCGCCGACGATTGTCCAGCCACCCCGACTCCCGGCTCGATCGCCTACCGCCTTATCCACAAAATGTATTGATTTTAGAAAAAAATAGCATGACGGAATTTGAAAAAATGCGTTCTTCGCAACTTTACAACTTCAATGACCCTGAGGTGTTGGAGAGCATTTCCCACGCCAATAAACTTTGCGCAAAACTCCAGACCATGACCACGCAGGACGAGGATTATCGTCGTGTGATAGAGGAACTTATTCCAGGCTGCCCAGCCTCGACCACTGTCAACACGCCGTTCCACTGCGATCACGGAAACGGAATCCGTTTGGGCGAAAATGTCTTTATCAACTATAACGCCACGTTTTTGGACGGCGGTCTGGTAACCATCGGGGCGCGTACCAAGGTGGGACCCAACTGCCAGTTCCTCACCCCCAACCATCCGATGGACTACATCGACAGACGATTGCCGCAGGAAACCTGTTTCCCCATCACCGTCGGAGAGGATTGTTGGCTTGCCGCCGGCGTTACCGTCTGCCCAGGTGTTACCATAGGCGCACGCACCGTGGTGGCTGCCGGGAGTGTGGTTACGAAGGACCTTCCGTCGGACGTGCTTGCCGCAGGCTGCCCCGCCGAGGTGAAACGAAAACTCCGAGGAAAAGAGTGACGTGAGGCACATGCACTTCGTCAGATGTAAAAAAATCAGTACCTTTGCACGCTAAAAACCACGATATAAGTTATGGCGGAAAATTCTTTGTTAGACAGATTGGACGGCTTGGAGCATAAGTTTGAGGAGATTGCCACCCTCATCACCGACCCATCCGTGATTGCGGATATGAAGCGTTATGTGAAACTCAACAAAGAGTATCACGACCTTGAACGCATTATGGCGGCGCGGAAAGAGTATAAGTCGACCCTCGACAATGTGGCTCAAGCCAAAGAAATCTTGGAAACGGAGAGTGATGCCGATATGCGCGAGATGGCGAAGGAGGAGCTGGATGCGCTGGAGCCGAAAATACCCGAGTTGGAGGAGCAGATTAAGATTCTTCTAATTCCATCCGACCCCGAAGACGCGAAGAACGCCATTGTCGAAATCCGTGGCGGAACCGGCGGCGACGAGGCGGCCCTCTTTGCAGGCGATTTGTTTAAGATGTATGCCAAATACTGCGAGATGAAGGGGTGGTCGGTTTCCATCTCATCGTTCAACGAGGGGACGGCGGGCGGATACAAAGAAATCATCTTCACCGTATCGGGCGAAAATGTTTACGGAACGCTGAAATACGAGTCGGGCGTGCATCGTGTGCAGCGAGTGCCTGCCACCGAAACGCAAGGGCGCGTGCATACTTCGGCAGCCACCGTGGCAGTCCTCCCCGAGGCAGACGAGTTTGATGTGCAGATAAACGAGGGCGAAATCAAGTGGGACACATTCCGTTCGGGCGGCGCAGGCGGTCAGAACGTGAACAAGGTGGAGTCGGGCGTCCGCCTACGCTACATTTGGAAAAACCCGAACACCGGCGTTTCCGAAGAAATCCTGATCGAGTGTACCGAAACGCGCGACCAACCCAAGAACAAAGAACGGGCACTTTCCCGCCTCCGTACAATGATTTATGACCGCGAACACCAAAAGTATGTCGATGACATCGCGGCAAGGCGCAAGACGATGGTTTCGACGGGCGACCGTTCAGCGAAGATCCGCACCTACAACTATCCGCAGGGGCGGGTGACAGACCACCGCATTAACCTCACGCTCTACAACCTGCAAGCGGTGATGGGCGGCGAAATCCAGGAAATCATCGACAAGCTGATTGTGGCTGAAAACGCCGAGCGGTTGAAGGAGAGCGAACTATAAAGTGCGGCGTGTTAGTAATTTGAGCGAGAAAAAAGAAACAAGGGAAAGGAAATGTTATTACCTTTGCCGAGGTTTTTCGTAACAAGAGATAAAATCACAAAAAATAATAGATGATGGATAGTCAACATCCTTTTTCAGTCTTCGCCGGCTCCAATACTCGGTATTTGGCGGAGGAGATATGCAAATGCTTAGGCTGCGAATTGGGTAACATCAATTTGCAGAAATTCGCAGACGGCGAGTTCGGGGTATCCTACGAAGAGTCTGTCCGCGGACGTTACGTCTTCCTTGTACAATCCACTGTGCCTAATGCGGACAATCTGATGGAACTCCTGCTGATGATCGACGCAGCCAAGAGAGCCTCTGCCTACAAGATTGTGGCAGTTATCCCTTACTTCGGCTGGGCGCGTCAGGACCGTAAGGATAAACCAAGGGTGGCCATCGGCGCGAAGTTGGTTGCCGATATGTTGACTGCTGCGGGTATCGACCGCCTGATCACTATGGATTTGCATGCCGACCAAATTCAGGGATTCTTCAACATCCCTGTGGATCACCTCTACGCATCCACGGTCTTCTTGCCTTACATCCAATCTATGAATCTTGAAAACCTCGTCATCGCATCGCCAGACGTCGGCGGTTCGAAGAGAGCCAACGCTTACTCCAAGTACCTCGGCTGCCCAATGGTGCTTTGCCATAAGAGCCGTGAAAAAGCCAACGTGGTGAGCGAAATGACCATTATCGGTGATGTGCGCGGGAAGAATGTCATCATCTTGGATGATATGGTCGACACGGCTGGCACACTGACGAAGGCGGCTGGCATCATGTCGAACGCCGGCGCACTCTCTGTTCGCGCTGTCGTTACGCACGCCGTTATGTCAGACCCCGCAAGCTCGCGTGTGGATGAGTCAAGTTTAGAGGAAATCATCTTCACTAACTCTATTCCATTCCGCAAGTCGTGCAAAAAGGCTCACATCCTTACTGTGGCTCCTTTGTTTGCCGACACGATCCAACGTGTGGTCGACAATCGCTCCATCAGCGAGAACTATTTGACTAAGTAAAAACACTTCGCCTCCTTGCGAGGTGGATGATATTCAGACTGGAAGCCATCCGGATTTTTCGCAGGCTTCCAGTTTTTTTATGCAAAATTGTATTCCATCTATGTTCGCTTTGCTCTTCACCAAACATCCTTTGTGGAATTATATTCTTAAGCCGGTCATCTTGACGGAGAATCTCCCAGGCCGCCTTGACGTCGCGGAATTGCTGAATGGAAGCGTGGCTGACAAGCATGCGCTAACGGCGGCGCAACGCAACATCGTTTCGGAGTATGACACGACGGACGAACAGATGATTATGCGCATCTTCGTGAAGACAAAGATGACGAAGATGGAGTTCCAACGGAATTTCTCGCCGACTTTTCCAAACTACAATGCGATAATGGAATCTGTGGAGCGTACCAACCACAGAATGGCGGAGGCGGCGATGCAAGAGCAAATACCCGTCTATTACAAGGATAAGGAAAGCCAGTGCGTCTACAAGTCAGAAGAAATCGTCCTGCCGAAAGAACCTTGCCGTCTTACATCCGTATTCCGTATGGAGAATGGCATACTCCGCTATTTTCTATGGGTGAATGTAGATGGAATGGAGTGTCCGATTCCTCAGGTGGAATCGCCGAACGAGGTGCGGGTGCTGTCCAATGTGCCAGGCTGTGTGCTGTTGAAGCGAAGACTCTATCTCTTCAAATCAACGTCGTATAAGAAGGTGGCGACATTCTTCACGAAACGGTGTATCGACGTTCCTCCAGCCAACCTCTCGTCCTACCTGAACACTTTTGTGAAAAAAGTTCTTGAAGATGAAGACGATGTGCGGATAGAGGGCATAAAAGTGAATTATGTTACAGATACACCACGCCCTGTGTTGGTCTTGACCGAGGATATGGCGATGAACAAGGCCTTAGGCTTGAAATTCCTTTACGGAGGAGAAAAAATCGCATTGGATTATCCCAAAGATCGTATTGTTCAGATATCGGAAGTCGGGAAGAATTTTGAAATCACCGTAATCCAGCGGGGAAGGGAAACGGAAAAACGCTGGGAGTCCCGATTGCTCGAACGTGGTTTGGTGGAGCGAAACCACCTTTATTATGTGGACGACACGAAAACGGACGCTCCTTGCTCCGTCGTTGCGTTCCTGTCGGAAGAGACAAAGTTTCTGCGCGATTTCATCGTCATACAAGACATAAAGGAACGGGAGTTCACCTTAGACCCCGTCACCTATCAGGTGGAAGTAGAGGACGTAGACCAGGACTGGTTCGAGTTGAAGGGCGTGGTGAAAGTGGGCGAGATTGAGATTCCTTTCGGAAAACTCCGCAACAACATTGTGGACGGCAACCGCGAGTATCGGCTGCCCGATGGCCGCTACGTCATTCTTCCCGAAGAGATATTCACGCAGTACTCCGAGCTGCTTCGTCGCTCGCCGAAGGGCGAACGCTTGCTTATGCGCCGCTCGTTGGTGGGACTGATGAACGATTCGTTCGCCTCCGTGCAGAACATACGTTTGATAATGAGTTCTATGGAGCCACTGCCCGAGGGGGTCTTGGCCACGTTGAGGTCTTATCAAGAGTTAGGCTATTCGTGGTTGGTGAAACTCTACCGCTTGAATTTCGGCGGTTGCCTTTCCGACGATATGGGATTAGGAAAGACCCTCCAATTCCTCGCCTTCCTACGGAATGTTTATCCGAGGAGAGTCGCCGACTCTACGACGAAGAACAAGTGGATGTACGCCTCGAGCGAGCCGACGTTGTTTGACCAGGTGGTGGACGATGGCGTCGTTGTGCAGACACCACACTCCTCCCAGTCGCTTCCGCCCACGTTGGTGGTGATGCCCACGTCGCTTGTCTTCAACTGGGAGAGCGAGAAAAACAAATTCACACCTTCCCTCACGCACTATGTGTATGCCGGGGAGCGGAGGATACTGTCGTCGCAAATCGGGCGGATATTCTCCCACTACAACCTCATCTTCACCACATACGGCATCCTCCGCCGCGATATCGATTACTTGGAGAATTGCCAGTTTGAGTGTGTGATATTCGATGAAAGCCAGAATATGAAGAACCCCAGTTCGCAGATCTACAAGGCGGCGTTGCGCCTAAATGCGAAACACTTCTTCTGTGCGACGGGTACGCCGATTGAGAACGGAATGCTGGATCTCTGGGCGCAACTCAACCTCGCCAACAGGGATATCTTGGGTTCAGCAAGTTATTTCCACAAATATTTTGAACTCCCGATAGAAAAGGAAAACAAGGAGCGGCAGGAGCAGCTGCGGAGCATCATCAAGCCGTTTGTGCTTCGCAGGACGAAGAAGGAAGTGGCGAAAGACCTACCCGATAAGTACGAGCAGGAAGTGTATTGCGAGATGAGCGATGCCCACAAATCGTTTTATGTGTCGCAGAAATCTGCCGTCCGCAACACGCTTTTGGCAGAAATCCTCCGCTATGGGAAGCCAACGGAGATGACCGTGGCGTTGTCCTCCCTCACGTTCCTTAGGCAACTCTCCAATGCCGTCGAGTTGGTGGAAGAAGGAATGGACATTCCGTCTTCCAAAGTAGAGGAGATAATGCGTCGGTTGGAAAGTCTGAAAGAGGAAGGACACAAGGTGCTTGTATTCTCAAGTTTCGTGAAATTCATTGAACTGATAGAAAGGGAACTTCTGCAGCGAGGTTATGGCTACTCTAAGATAACGGGAGCCACGAAAGACCGCGCCGCCCAGGTCGCACGTTTCCAAGAAAATGAAGACACGTTTTGTTTCCTTATATCACTGAAAGCCGGTGGCGTTGGGTTGAACCTCACCGCGGCAGACTATGTTTTTTTGATAGACCCTTGGTGGAATCCAGCCGCCGAGCAGCAAGCCGAAGACCGCGCCTACCGCATCGGGCAGTTGCGCAACGTCTTCGTCTACCGCTTCATAATGAAGGATACCATAGAAGAAAAAGTGCTGATGCTCCAAAAAAAGAAGCGAAATCTGGCAGAAACATTTATGCGAAACAACAATCCGTTTGAAACACTTGATAAATCAGACTGGGAGGATTTGTTAAATTGAAAAAAAATACTACCTTTGCACCGCTTTTTAGAATTTTATAATTCAACGAAAGTGTGATGGGAAATTAAGCCATTACGAACCAAAATTGTAACACTTAATTTTGAGTAACACAAAATGAAGACTTTTGATTTGAAAGGTACCCTTAGAAGTCAGGAAGACTTGGGTAAGAAAGGTGTCAAGGCAATCAGAGCCAATGCTTCTGTGCCATGTGTGTTGTACGGCGGTGCTGAAAACGTGAATTTTCAGGTAACAGTTGCCGACGTGCGCAAGTTGATTTACACTCCAGAGATTTTCTTGGTGAACTTGACGATCGACGGAAAGTCCTACAAGGCAATCTTGAAGGAGCTTCAATTCCATCCAGTGAAAGACAATGTGCTTCACATTGATTTCTTGGAGGTATTTGAGGACAAAGACATCGTGATGTCAGTTCCAGTTAAGTTGGAAGGCTTGGCAGAGGGTGTCCGTATGGGAGGTAAGTTGAGCCAGGAACTCCGTAAGTTGAAGGTAAAGGGTAACTACAAGAATATCCCTGAGGTTTTGACGGTGAACGTAGAGAACCTTGGTTTGGGTAAGACCATCCAAGTTGGTGCGCTCTCATTCGACAACCTCACTATCTTGAACAGTGTGAACAACGTGGTGGCTGCTGTCAAGTTGACAAGAGCTGCTCGTGGCGCCGCTTCTAACTAATTATGAGGTATCTGATTGTGGGCCTGGGCAATATTGGCGACGAGTACGCCAATACCAGACACAACATAGGTTTCAATGTGTTGGACGCTTTCGCGAAGGCGTCCAACCTTGTTTTTGACGAACATTCCCGATACGGGGCGACAGCCTCCGGAAGAGTCAAAAACGCCGAGTTGCTTCTTCTTAAACCCTCCACTTATATGAATGCCAGCGGCGACGCTGTGCGTTATTGGCTTGCCAAAGAGAAAATTCCTTTGGCGAATCTTCTTATCGTGGTGGACGACCTCTCCCTCCCCGTTGGTACGTTGAGGCTGAAGGGAAACGGAAGCGCAGGCGGCCATAACGGATTGAAGAGCATTGAGGCGAGAATCGGGACACAGAAATATGCCCGCCTGAGGTTTGGAATCGGAAATGATTACCCAAAGGGTACTCAGGTGGATTTTGTTTTGGGCGAATGGAACGCTGATGAGGCGGCAACGCTCAGTGAACGCATACCGGTGGCAGTCGAGATGATTCGCAACTTCTGCCTTGCAGGGTTGGATGACACTATGAACCGGTTCAATAACAAGTGATTTTTTATTTACGAAACGATGGCAGACGCAAAAGTTCGGGTGCGCTTCGCACCAAGTCCAACGGGTCCACTGCACATTGGTGGTGTGCGGACTTGCTTGTATAATTACCTATTTGCAAAGAAACACGGCGGAGATTTGCTTCTCCGTATTGAAGATACTGACTCACAGCGGTTTGTGCCTGGAGCAGAGGAATACATTATTGAGGCTTTCAAGTGGTTGGGCATCACTTTCGACGAGGGCGTCGGGGTGGGTGGTGATAATGGTCCGTACCGACAAAGCGAACGTAGGGAGATTTACAAGAAGTATGTGAAGCAACTCATCGATGCCGGTCTTGCGTATTACGCATTCGACACTCCGGAAGAGTTGGAGGCGAAACGCAAGGAAATTCCGAATTTCCAATATGATTCGCACACGCGACTGTCGGGCGTCAACTCCCTGACCTTGTCTGCCGACGAGGTGAACAGCCGTATCAGCGCAGGAGAAAAGTATGTCGTGAGAATCAAAATCCAACCTGATGAAGACATTGAGGTGGACGATATGGTGCGCGGCAAGGTGGTGATAAACTCCAACATCTTGGATGATAAGGTGCTTTACAAGGCTGCCGATGAACTCCCGACTTACCATTTGGCAAACATCGTCGACGACCATTTGATGGGCATCACCCACGTTATCCGTGGTGAGGAGTGGCTGCCATCGGCTCCGCTGCATGTCCTTTTGTATCGTTACCTTGGTTGGGCCGATACGATGCCGCGTTTCGCACACCTCCCACTTCTTCTGAAGCCGGAGGGAAATGGAAAACTCAGCAAGCGCGACGGCGATCGTCTTGGTTTCCCAGTCTTCCCATTGCAGTGGACAGACCCTGTTACGGGTGCGGTTTCGTCAGGCTACAGAGAGTCTGGCTACCAGCCTGAGGCGGTCGTCAATTTCTTGGCGTTGTTGGGGTGGAATCCAGGAACGGATCAGGAGATATTCTCAATGGACGAGTTGGTAGAACTTTTCTCCATAGAGCGTGTGAGCAAATCGGGTGCGAGATTCAACTATGAAAAGGGAATCTGGTTCAACCATGAGTATCTGATAAAAAAATCTGATGAGGAGGTGGCTGCGCTTTTCGTGCCAATCTTGAAGGAGAAAGGTTACGAGTGCGATCCGAAGAAATTAGCATACATTGTTTCGTTGGTGAAAGAGCGCATCAGTTTCCCTAAGGATTTGTGGGAGCAAGCCAACTTCTTCTTTGAAGCTCCTAAGGAGTATGATGAGAAATCCATTAAGAAACGCTGGAAAGAGGAGAGTCCGCAATGCCTGCGCGAGTTGGTTGAAGTGCTGAAGAACCTTGACGATTTCTCGAAAGTAGAGGAGAATGAAAAAACGGTGCTTGATTGGGTCGCATCCAAAGGATATAACCTTGGCACGGTGATGAACTCCTTCCGCATAACCTTGGTGGGTGCGGCAAGAGGTCCGCATATTTTCAATATCATCGACATTCTGGGCAAGGAGGAAACCTTGGCTCGTGTGGAGCGTGCATTGACAGTGATAAAATGAGGATTTTGTATAACATCGGAGTCCTGACCTATTTTTTAGGTGTGTGGGTGGCTTCGTTTTTTAATGAGAAGGCGAAAAGGTTTGTCGATGGGCGGAAAGGTGTGTTCGCGTTTCTTCGCTCCAAGATAGACCCTGACGCTAGATATGTCTGGGTGCATGCCGCTTCCCTGGGAGAGTTTGAACAGGGACGGCCGATCATTGAGAAGTTGAGAGAATCGCATCCGGAATTCAAGATTCTGCTCACGTTTTTTTCGCCGTCGGGCTACGAGGTGCGGAAAGACTATAAAGGAGCTGATGTGGTTTGCTACTTGCCGATGGATACGTCGTGGAATGTGCGCAAGTTCTTTTCCATTGTCCGTCCGTCCTACTCGATTTTCATAAAATATGAGTTTTGGATGAACTATTTGACGTACCTACACAAGCAGCAAGTGCCGACGTACATCGTTTCCGCTATTTTCAGAGAGTCTCAACTCTTCTTCAAGTGGTACGGGGGTTGGTATAGGAAGGTGTTGAAGAAATTCACGCATCTTTTTGTGCAGAATGAAGAGTCGAAAAGGTTGTTGCAGTCGGTTGATGTGACAAATGTTTCGCTTGTGGGTGATACTCGTTTCGATCGTGTGGCAGACATTGCCGAGCGTTCCAAGCCACTCCCTGTGGTTGAGGCTTTTGCGTCTGGGTTTTCGTCGGTGTTTATCGCTGGCAGTTCTTGGCCAAAGGACGAGGATATACTCATTCCGTATGTCAATAGTCATCCCGAAATGAAGTTTATCATTGCACCGCATGAGATTCACGAAGAGCATTTGCAGCGCATCATATCGCAGTTGAAACGTCCGTATGTGCGTTACACACAGGCGAGTGAGGCGACGGTTGGCGCAGCCGAGGTGCTGATTTTGGATTGCTTCGGACTCCTCTCTTCGGTCTACCGCTACGGAAAGGTGGCGTATATCGGTGGCGGTTTTGGTGTCGGGATCCACAATATTTTGGAGGCTTCGGTGTACGGCATACCCGTGTTGTTCGGTCCAAACTACAAGCGGTTCAAAGAGGCGGTGGATATGGTGGAGCGCGGTGGAGCGTTCTCCGTTTCAAACAGTGAAGAGTTCGCTAAATTGATGGACGAGTTGTTCGCGTCAGGCTCGCCTCTATGGGAAAAGACTGCCCACGTGGCAGATGCTTACTCAAAGGAGAACCGAGGTGCGACGGATAAGGTTTTGAAGAGTATCTTCGGATAGAGAGCGTAAGAAGTTTTATAACGAAAAGCCGAAAGTGTTTCCTACTCTCGGCTTTTCCGTTTTTCTATAATTTCACCAAAATATAGTCTAACAATAACGGCAGCGTCTCTTTGTCAATTCCGTTTTTTATGAGAATGCCTTCGTCGCCCTCAAACACATCGGAGAAGTGTTGTTTGTCCTTCGACATTAGTTCGTATGCTTTTTGGTAGTTGGCGATGGCAGCCTCTCTGTTGCCTTGGCAGAGTTGGACGTGTCCGATGTTGAGCCAGTCGCTTTCCTTGCGGTCTGCCTCGGCGGTTTTTCCGTAGTATTTTGCGGCGTTGTCGAGTTTCCCGGTTGCCAACGAGCACCAACCGATGGCTTTTTCCGTTTTCGGGTCGTCGGGTGTCATATAGTTCAGTTTATAGAACACTTTGAGGGCTTCCTCGTACCGTTCTAAACGGATGAGGCAGTAGCCGATGTTGGATTCAATTGCGAGGTCGCCTGTGCCGATTAGGGCGGCGCGTTGGTAGTGTGCCAGACTCCCTTCGTAGTCGCCCACTTGTTTTTCGCAGTAGGCGAGGTGTTTCAGGTTCCACAGCGATTCCGGCTGTACACAATCGGCCTTTTCATAGAAAGGAATGGCTTCCTTGAATGCGCCTGTTTGTTGTAGGCAGTAGGCTGCTTTTTGTAGTAGGTCGGCATCCGTTGGGTTGTTGGCTAATAGTTTTTCGGCGATAGGCAATGCGTTTCCGTAGTGTTCTTTGCGCACGAAGTAGTCGCAGATGGTTCTCAGTATTTTGTCAGCGTAGTTGGTGTAGTCCAATAGTGGGTTGTTGCGTATTTCCTTGAATGTTGAGAAGGGGTTGGAGAAATCCGCTTTTCCGGCATAGAGGCTGTAGAATCTGAAGAGGTCTTGCAGGTAACTCTTGTTGGCTGCTTGCTTTTCTTGCTCAAAGATGTTAACGCCCGCCTCTTTTTTGATGTCCTCCATTTGCTGTTTCTCGAAGTTGATGGTGTTCCGCAGCATTGAGATGTACTCCTTGGGTGTTTGGGTGATGGAGTAGAGCATGGAGTATTTGTCTGAGTCGCAGAGAAATGTGCTTTGCTCCATAAGCGGAATGATGTCGCACAGTTCGTCAGATGAGTTCTGACCGAGGTGCTTCAGTGCGCTTGGGTGTTTGCAGAACGGCAGGAACCAGTTTTCAATGTAGTTGAAGAACGAATAGTTTTTCAGCGTGGAGAAAGAATACATAAACACGTCTCCCCCCTCGCGTTGCAGTTCGCTCAGTTCCATGGTTTTGTCGGAGATGAATTTGTCGCTCGCCATAAAATCCCAGTTGGGGTTGAACTCCTCCATCTTCCCGTTGTCGTCGAAAAGTTCGTCAAGTTTGAAATTTCCGTCGCGCATTTTGTTTTGTTTGATAAAGTCGGGGATAGCCGATTTCATTTTCTCCGAGATTTTATCTGTTTCGTTGCAGATAAGTATTTGGAGTATAGTGTTTTGCAGACTCTCCACATCGGCGCTTGTCGGGAATGAAAGTTCCAATCTTTGCCGTATCTTTCCATAGATGGGAATGCGCACGGCGTGTGCGTTGGTCCCGAAGATGACCCCCACCAAGGCGCGTTGCCTTATCTGAGTGTCGCGGCGGTTCGTCCAGTCGAGCAGAAGGTTGAGTTTCCCCTCGTCGAAAGTGCGAATCAGACTGAGTGTTACAGCCGATACGAATGCAGCCATATCCGCCGTCGGCATATCGTCTTTGGAGAATAACTCCGAGATTTTTTCGATTTCCTCTGTCGAATATTTTTCCGTGAGCCACAGTTTGTGGAAGAGTTTGCGGAAGTGTGCCTCTGCGTCGTAGTTGGTCTCTATGTCGTCAAATTGGAAGGAGGTACTCCGTTTGAGTCGGTAGACGATGTTGTCGGAGTCTCTCGTGAAAATGCTGTCGCGCAGCATATCTGCCAACTCTAACACCTTGGTTTGTGTTTGGTTGTAGATGCTTTCCTGCGAAGGGTCTTTCACGCCGTTGAGGGCGAAGTTCAGCAGGTTGGCGTATGTTTCTTCTATTTCGTTTCTCTGCTCTTGCATGTAAGCGTTGCCCGAGATTTCCGCCATTTGCTTCAGGTTTCCCAAAGCGATGCTCATCTTCCTGTCTGCCACCTCGCGGCATATTTTCCTGTGGAGCAGTTCCACCTCTCTGTTCGTCATCTTCTTTATTTTGTTGGACGGTTATTTCACTTTTTTCGCAAATGTAGGAAAAAAGGGGAAAATGCTTTTTCCTTTTTACTACATTCGCGTTGATTTTGTGTCCTAACAATAACAAAAACTGGAATCTTTCGTTATGGAAGAGGATTATCGTTGGCGATGAATCCTTTATTTCTGAAGATTGATTCTGTAAAAAAATGAAACCTATGAAAATTGCTAAAATCGCAGGTTGCACAATTCTTGCTTTTGTGATCTTGCTTTTGGTGCTTCCTTTCTTTCTGAAGGGAAAAGTGAAAGACGTGGTTGTGTCTCAGGCGGGTTCCCTGTTGAATGCGGAACTCTATATGGAGGATTTCTCCTTGGGGTTCTTCTCCAATTTCCCTCACGCCACGCTCTCTGTCGATGACTTTGGTATCGTGGGAGTGGGGGCGTTTAGCGGCGACACGCTGGTGGATGCCGAGCGCATAAATGTCGTGATTAACCTTGCGAGCATCTTCGGCAGTGCGTATGAGATTAATAAGGTGGAACTTGTCAGCCCGTCTGTCAAGGCTATCGTCAACGCTGATTCTCTTGCCAACTGGGACATCTTGAAGAGCGATACCGCCGCAGTGGAAGAACCTGCCGACGAGGCATCCTCTTCCGTGAATTTGAGCCTGAACGAGATTCTCGTGAGCGGCTTGTGTGTGTCCTACCAAAGTGTGCCAGACAGTATGACTGCCAAGGTGGAGGGCATTGATCTGGATATGTCGGGCGATATTGCGCTCGACCTCAACACGTTGATTAATATCGATGGGTTGAAGGTGGTGGCAGATAGAATTCTTTACCAGGACAATTCATCGTCCAATATGGCTGCTGCTTTGGAAAATGTGGATTTGAACTTCTCGGGAGCGGTGGGCGACAAGGTGTCGCAGATCCATTTGCTTTTGGATGTTGATTCTACTACGGTGTCCCTCGGCGGCATTCCGTACCTTTCTAAGGCGAAGATTTCTTCCGACATCAATATGGAGGCGGATTTGGACAGTAATAAGTACACCTTTGGCGAGAACCGTGTCAGTTTGAATGAGATTGCTTTGAATTTCGCCGGTTACGTGCAGCTGGTCGACTCGTTGACCACTGATATGGATCTCACCCTCTCCACGCCGTCGATCGACTTCAAACAGATTCTTTCGCTCGTTCCGGTTATTTATGCGAACGATTTCGCATCGCTCGAAACCGCCGGCGAGGTCGCTCTCGCTGCCACGGCGAAGGGTAGGATGTGTGGCGACACCATCCCGGCAATTGATGCCAACCTCACC
This sequence comes from Paludibacteraceae bacterium, assembly GCA_963631545.1. GTDB lineage: Bacteria > Bacteroidota > Bacteroidia > Bacteroidales > Paludibacteraceae > UBA1181. Next base: position 41,275 of record CAVGRN010000013.1, read on the forward strand.
GTCAAAGACGCTATGTTTAAGTACCCCGATTTGCCCGGTTCTGTAACGCAAATCAATGTGGAGGCAAAGGTGAAGAACCCAGGTTCGATTACTGATTCTACGGAGTTGAGCGTTCCTAAATTCACCCTCTCGCTGATGGGTAGCCCGTTTGCTATGACTTTGGGCTTGAAAACGCCTGTCTCCGACCCCGACTTCTCTTTCACTGCCGATGGCTCGGTGAATTTTGCCAATGTCTCGAAGGTGGTGCGTTTGGAAAATATGGACTTGCAAGGTATGCTGACCGCCGCACTGAAAGCCAACGGTCGTATGTCTTACGTAGACCAAGAGAAATATGAGCTGTTTAGGATTGCAGGCGATTTGACGCTTTCGGATTTCGTATTCTCCACCAATTCGTTAGATTATGATGTGAAGGTGAACAAGGCTGATATGGTTTTCTCGTCCCAAAACATCAATCTGGATGCCGCTTTGGCTCTGGGCAAGAGCGACTTGACGCTGAACGGAAAATTGCAGCATTTTATTCAATACGTTATGAGGGGCGAGACCTTGATAGGGTCGTTGGATGTCAAATCCAACTTGATTGACGCCAACCAGTTGTTGGGAATCTCTTCTTCGGAAGACGATGCCGCTGCCACGGAAACCGCCACGGCAGATACAACTGCAAATGCGGATGCCTCGTCTGTCGCCATTCCAGCCAACTTGGATTTTGCATTGAACCTCTCGGTGGACAAACTGCTGTACGATGCCATCGTGTTGCAGACCGTCAAAGGGAACCTTTCGGTGAAAGAAGGTGTGGCAGACATTCAACGCCTCTCCGCCAACACGATGGGCGGTGCGCTTGCTGTTGAAGGAATGTATGACACGAAAGACACGCTCAACCCTAAGGTGGAGGTCGATTTGAATGTTTCGGATATGAATGTGAGCGAGGTGTTCACAACGGTGGCGATCGCCAACAAACTCGTTCCGCTCCTCTCCGATGCGGAAGGAAACTTCTCAATGGATATGAAGTTCGCATCGGTGATGGATGCCACTTTGTCGCCTGTGTTGAACACCGTCAATGCAAAGGGTGTGTTCAAATCCAAGGATATCTCTATAAAGAATGTGAAGGCGTTCAACGCATTGGCAGAGAAAACGGGTGTCGACCTTCTGAAGAAGCCTAACCTGAAAGACCTAAACATCGCCTTTGTAGTGAAGGATGGCCGTTTGAACATCGACCCATTCGAGACGATTGTGTCGTCCACCAAACTCAATTTCTCTGGTTCGTCTGGTTTGGACGAGACGTTGGATTATGTGGCGAAGGTGCAGTTGCCGCAGAACATTTCGTCTGCCATCGATTTGGCGTTTGATATGAACATCGGAGGAACATTCAAATCGCCAAAAATCACTTTCAGCGCCTCCTCTTTGAAGAATCAGGTGATTGAAAAGGTAACAGAGGTTGTTGACAAGGCGAAAGAGGCTGCCATCCAAGCGGCGAAAGAGCAGAAAGAGAAGCTTGTGGCAGCAGCGAAGAGCCAGCGCGACAAATTGGTGTCTGCCGCCCAAGCATCGTCAGACAAGTTGGTGGCTAAGGCGCAGGCGCAGTGCGACAGCATCGTGGCAAAAGCAGCCAATCCAATGGCGAAAAAGGTTGCTCAGAAGTCGGGCGAGGCTTTGGTGAAAAAGGCAAAATCGGAGGGTGATAAACTCGTGAACGAGGCAAAGAAAAACGGCGACAACCTCGTCGGCGAGGCAGAGAAACAAGGCGACGCACTCGTAGAAAAGGCTTCGTCTGCTGGAAAATAAGTTTTTTTCTTGTAACTTTGTAGGGACGATGGCTGCTGTGCCATTGTCCCTTTTTTGTTTTTCAGAATGAAGCCGATATGATAGATATAGGAAAGATAAATAAGATGAAGGTCGTTTCCTCTGCGGATAGGGGAATCAAGGTGGAAGACCCCGACGACGGGACCGTTGTATTCATCAGCAACCGTGATGTAAAAGGACATCCAGAGGAGGGTGAGGAGGTTTCCGTCTTTGTCTATCCCGACGAGAAAGCCGGTTTGGTTGGCTCAATGCACATCCCATACGCTGTGGATGGTGAATTCGACTTCCTCACGGTGAAGAAAATCATACCCGCCGGTGCGTTCCTCGACTGGGGCATCCAAAAAGACCTTTTCCTGCCGGGAAAGGAGCAGACCAACCGCTTGCGCGAGGGACGGGCGTACTTGGTGCATGTGCATTACGATGAAAACTACAAGCAGATGGTCGGGTCGATGCACCTCAACGAGTATATGTCGAAAGATTTTCCTCCATACGAGATGAACGACGAGGTAGACTTGCTCGTGGTCAAGGAGACGGATTTGGGATATCAAGTGATTGTCGACGACAAATACTGGGGCTTGGTGTACAAAAACGAGGTGTTCGAGCGAGTAGACTACGCTATGCGCACAGTCGGCTACATCAAGTGCGTGCGCGAGGATGGCAAGATCGATGTGGCTCTGCAGAAGCAGGGCTACAAGGTGGTAGACGAACTCTGCCGCCAGGTGCTGGAGAAATTGGAGGAGAACGACGGGTTCCTGCCCTACAACGACAAGACCGAATCGGAAATCATCTATAACACCTTCGGGTGCAGCAAGAAAAGTTTCAAAAAGACAATCGGCACGCTCTACCGGTTCCGCTCGATAACATTGGAAAACGACGGAATACGTCTTGTGAGAAAATAGGCAAAAGAAACAACCAAGGCCGTTTATTGTCGTTTGATAAAAAATGTATAACTTTGCGGCCATAAATAAAAATAATATTTTCAGATGAATATCGAAAAGAAGAACATTGACGCCGTCAATGCAACGATTAAGATGCAGATTGGTAAATCGGATTACCAAGAAGCGGTAGACAAGGCACTCCTTGAATATAAGAAGAAGGCAAACGTGCCAGGATTCCGTCCAGGGCAGACTCCAATTAATTTGGTCAAAAAAATGTTTGGAAAGGCTGCAATGGCAGACGAGATCAACAGAATCATCTCAGAGTCATTGTACAACTATATCAAAGATAACCAACTCAAAGTTTTAGGCGAGCCTCTCCCTAACAAGGACGAGCAGAAGGAGATCGACTTCGGCAAGCAGGAAGAGTTTGAGTTCGTTTTTGACATCGCCCTCGAGCCTGAATTCGACACAGAGTTGAGCGACAAGATATCTGTCCCTTACTACGAAATCGATGTAACCGACGAAATGGTGGATAACAACATCAAGTCTTTCAGATCTCGCTACGGCGAACATACTTCCGCTCAGGAAATTGCTGAGGCAGACGTGGTGAAAGGTGAGTTGGTAGAGATGCGCACCAAAACCAAGCCAAAAGAGGATGGAATCGTTGTGGAAACTGCAATGATCTGCCCTAAATATATGAAGAACGACGAGCAGAAAGCCTTGTTCATCGGTGCGAAAGTGGGCGATGCTGTTTCTTTCAACCCTAAAAAAGCATTCGATAACGACGTGGAGTTGGCTGCCATCCTGAAAAAAACTAAGGAGGAGGCTGCAACCATCACTTCCGACTTCAAATTCACAGTTAAGGAGGTTTCTCGTTTCGTAGAGGCAGAACTTAACCAAGACCTTTTCGACAAGGCGCTTGGCGAAGGCGTTGTGAAGAGCGAGGAGGAGTTCAAACAGAAAATCAAGGAGGGCTTGAAAAACACGTTTGAGCAGGATTCCGACTTCAAATTGCTGTTAGACACCAAGGATGTCTTTATGCAGAACCTTAAAGACGTGGTTTTCCCAGATGCATTCTTGAAGCGTTGGGTACTCTCTACGAACAAGGATATGAAAGAGGAGGATCTTGAAAACCAATATCCTGCTATGTTGGACGACTTGAAGTGGAGTCTCGTAAAACGCAGAATCTCTGAGGCTAAGGGCATCAAGGTGGAGAAGAGCGATTTGGAGAACTTCGCAAGGAAGGTCGCACAAGCACAGTTCGCTCAATACGGAATGGCAATGGTGCCAGATGATGTTTTGGACAACTATGTGAAAGAAATGTTCAAGAAGAGCGAGTATGTGGAGCGTTTGTTCAGCCAAGCCATAGACGAAAAGTTGATGCAGGTTGTCAAATCATCTGTTAAATTGGACAAAAAAGCCATCTCTCTCGAGGATTTCAATAAAATGTTCGCCTCAGATAACAAGTAATTTTGGCGTTTTCACCAAAAAAATCATTAAAAGTCCTGGCATATAAGAATGTCAGGACTTTTTTTCTTTTTCTACTTGTTATAAAAAAACTTTGTGTTAATTTTATTCTTTGGAATAAGGAAAACTGTACATACAAGAATAAACAGATATGAATAACGATTTCAGAAAGTTCGCAACAGGCCATTTGGGAATGAATGGACTTGCGTTCGACCAGTACACAGCGGCCGTGTCGTCGAACATTTCCGCTAATTATATATCTCCAAGCATCTTGGAGGAGCGGCAGTTGAACATCACCCAAATGGATGTGTTCTCACGCTTGATGATGGATAGAATCATCTTCCTCGGAACGCAGATTGACGACTATACCGCCAATGTCATCCAGGCGCAGTTGCTTTACTTGGACTCGTCCGACCCAGGAAAGGATATCTCCATCTACTTGAATTCTCCAGGCGGCTCGGTTTACGCTGGCCTCGGTATTTACGACACGATGCAATACATCGGTTGCGATGTGGCAACTATCTGTACGGGTATGGCAGCCTCAATGGCCGCCGTCTTGTTGGTGGCTGGCACCAAAGGCAAACGCTCGGCGCTGAAGCATGGTCGTGTGATGATTCACCAACCAATGGGTGGTGCGCAGGGACAGGCTTCCGACATTGAAATCACCGCAAGGGAGATTCAGAAACTGAAAAAGGAACTTTACTCCATCATAGCAGACCACTCTGGAAATCCGTTCGAGCGCATCGAAAAGGATTCCGACCGTGATTATTGGATGATTGCGGACGAGGCAAAAGAGTATGGTATGATTGACGAAGTTTTGGTAAGAACGAAAAAAAAGTGATGAACCATGGCGACAACACCTCAAAAATGTAGTTTTTGCGGTCGTCCGGCAAAGAAAAGCGGAATACTGATTACGGGAGACAATGCCTGCATCTGCGACGAGTGCGTCAAAGCGGCAGACTCTATCGTCAAAGCGGCTGCCGTTTCGTCTGCCGCTGCTCCGCTGAAGGAAGTACCGAAGCCTGCCGAGATCAAGGCTTTCCTCGACCAATACGTGATTGGCCAGGACAATGCGAAAAAATCTTTGTCAGTGGCAGTCTACAACCACTACAAGCGCCTGCAGCAACCCGACGACAAGGACGATGTGGAGATTGAAAAGTCGAATATCATTATGGTGGGTGCCACCGGAACGGGAAAAACACTTCTGGCGAAAACCGTGGCTAAGTTGCTGAAAGTGCCTTTCGCCATCGTGGATGCCACCGTCCTGACGCAAGCGGGATATGTGGGAGAGGACATTGAGAGCATCTTAACCCGTCTGCTGCAAGCAGCGGATTACGATGTGATGAAGGCGCAGCAAGGAATTGTGTTCATTGATGAGATTGATAAGATCGCGCGAAAGGGCGACAACCCTTCCATCACCAGAGACGTGAGCGGCGAGGGCGTGCAGCAGGGTCTGCTGAAGCTGTTGGAAGGCTCAATTGTGAACGTCCCACCGCAAGGCGGACGCAAGCACCCCGACCAGGCGATGATCGCCGTAGATACGAAGAACATCCTCTTCATCTGCGGAGGCGCATTCGACGGTATTGAACAGCGCATCGCACACCGACTGAACACCAAGGTGATGGGTTATGCGGCATCGAAAAACCAAAGCACGCTGGATCTCAACAACATACTCCAGTATGTTTCACCGAAGGATTTGAAATCATTCGGTCTGATTCCAGAAATTATTGGTAGATTGCCGCTGCTGTGCTACCTCGACCAGTTAGACCGTGCGGCGTTGCGGAGCATCCTTACTGAGCCTAAGAATTCCATCATCAAGCAGTACATCAAATTGTTTAAGATGGATGACATACAACTCACGTTCGATGAGGCTGCTTTGGATTACGTGGTGGACACGGCGGTGGAGTTCAACTTGGGTGCGCGCGGACTGCGTACCATTGTGGAGAGTGTGATGCTCGACGCAATGTTTGACGCACCAACCTCCAAGGAGAAGACGCTGAACGTAACAGTGGACTTCGTCAAAGAGAAGTTGAGCCAGAAAGACTGGAAAAATATGAAGGAGTCTTGACAGACTTCGGATGAACGAATTGAAATAGTTAGGGGCGATATGCTAAAAAATGTATCGTGCGGTTTGTTTTTGCAAATCCGTTCATATATTTGTCATACGATTCCCAACTTATGTGCTATATGAATCTTTAAGTTTTATGCGTATGATTAAAGAGGGAGATAACTTAACCGAGCAGTTGAAATTGCACTTCGGATTCGACTCTTTCAAAGGCAATCAGGAGGCGATAGTGAGAAGTGTGCTTGCAGGGCGCGATACATTCGTCTTGATGCCGACGGGGAGTGGGAAATCGCTGTGTTACCAGCTTCCGTCATTGATGATGGAAGGGACGGCTATTGTCATTTCCCCTCTCATTGCATTGATGAAAAACCAAGTCGATGCCATGCGCAATTTCAGCGAGGAGGATGGCGTTGCCCATTTTATCAACTCTTCGCTCAACAAAGCGGCGATAGACACCGTCAAAGCCGATGTCTTGGCAGGTCGCACCAAGTTGCTCTATGTCGCACCGGAATCTCTGAACAAGGAGGAGAATGTTGAGTTTTTGCGCCGCGTGAAAATATCGTTCTATGCGGTAGACGAGGCTCAGTGCATCTCGGAGTGGGGGCACGACTTCCGTCCGGAGTACCGGCAGATTCGCCCGACGATCAACCACATCGGGCAGAAGGCGGCGGTTGTGGCGCTCACCGCAAGTGCCACCCCAAAAGTGCAGCAAGACATACAACGAAACCTCGAAATGACGGATGCCGCCTATTTCCGATCATCATTCGACCGCCCGAACCTCTACTACGAGGTGCGTCCGAAAACGAATTCGGTGGACAAGGATATTGTCAAATACATACGATCGGAAGAGGGAAAGTCTGGTATCGTCTACTGCCTGAACCGCAAGAAGGTAGAGGAACTCTCCGAAATGCTTAACATCAACGGAATCAAGGCATTGCCTTACCATGCCGGGATGGATAGTCAGGCGAGGACGGAGAACCAGGACGCATTCCTAATGGAGAAAGTGCAGGTGATCGTTGCAACCATCGCCTTCGGAATGGGGATCGACAAGCCCGATGTGCGCTTCGTCATCCACTATGATATCCCGAAAAGTTTAGAGGGATACTACCAGGAAACAGGCAGAGTGGGGCGCGACGGCGGCGAGGGCCAGTGCATCGCATTCTATTCAAACAGCGATTTGCAGAAGTTGGAGAAGTTTATGCAGGGCAAGCCTGTCGCCGAACAGGAGATCGGGCGTTTGCTGTTGCAAGACATAGCGATGTATGCGGAGTCGACTGTGTGCCGCAGAAAGGTGCTTTTGCACTATTTCGGAGAGGAATACAAGAAAGATAATTGTGGAAATTGTGATAATTGTTTAAATCCAAAAAAACAAGTGGATGCAAGAAATTTGCTGTGTACCGTGATTGAAACGGTGCTGGCATTGAATGAAAAGTTCAAAACGGAGTATGTGATTGATGTCATAAGGGGAAACGAAACATCAGACATAAAATCGTTTGGACATGACGAGGAGATAGAGACGTTTGGAGAAGGAAAGGACGAAAGCGAAAAGACGTGGCAGAACGTGATTGAAAAGGCGTTGATGTCGAAGTACCTTGTGAAGAATGTGGAGAACTACGGCGTGCTGAAGGTGACGCCAGAGGGCAAGGCATTCCTTAAAAGTCCGAAGAAATTTGAAGTTGTGAGGGAGGATGAAGACGACAGCGAGGACGAGGAGGATGTGCAGATAAAGAGCGGTGGCGCATGCGCTGTAGACCCCACGCTCTTCTCTATGTTGAAAGATCTGCGAAAAAAATACTCCAAGAAGTTGAAACTGCCTACATTCGTGATATTCCAAGACCCATCGTTAGAGGCGATGGCTACCACTTATCCTACCACGATTGAGGAATTGGCCAACATCCCTGGTGTAGGCTTGGGTAAGGCGAAGAAATACGGCGAGGAATTTGTCAGCCTGATTCGGAAGCATGTGAAGGAGAACGAGATCGAAAGACCAGAGGATCTTAGGGTGCTTTCCGTTCCGAAGAAGTCGGAAAAGAAAATCTCTATTATCCACGCCATCGACCGTAAAATCGCTTTGGACGACATCGCAGAGTCCAAGGGCATTGAGTTCGACGAACTGTTGGACGAGCTGGAGTCCATCGTCTACTCGGGTACGAAAATCAATATCAACTACTTCCTCACCCAGATAATGGACGAGGATAAGATCAATGACATCTTCGAGTATTTTAAAGACGAGGCGGTGTCCGACGATATTGAAGCAGCGATGAAGGAGCTGGGCGAGGACGATTACACGGAGCAGGAGGTGCGTTTGGTGCGCATCAAGTTCATCTCCGAGGTCGGAAACTGATAGACGGTTCTATTTTTTTAGAAATAATAATGTGCGAGGCGGAAACAAAGGTTTTTGCCTCGTTTTTTTGCGTCTATTGGGCTATGGAAGGATTTTTTTGCGTTAAAAGCGTGTTAAATGGAGAATGGCTGAATTGTAATGTTTACTTTTGCGAAAAACTATCAAAAAAAGAGTAAAAAGTAATTATATGAAGATTTCAGATATACTGCGCGAGGATAAAACCACCATTTCGTTCGAGGTGTTCCCACCGAAAAACACTGCTAATTTCGAATCGGTGAAAGAGGCTGCGCTGGGCGTGGCTGCCTTGCACCCCGACTATATGAGCGTAACCTACGGGGCAGGCGGCAGCAACCGCGGGAATACCTTGCACATTGCAGCGGAAATCCAAAAGACAGAAAACGTAACCACCATTGCCCACCTCACCTGCGTGGGGGCTGGAAAGGCGGACATCAAGGCGGCTCTTTCCGAGATGAAGGCGGCTGGCGTTGAGAATATACTGGCGCTTCGCGGCGACCGTCCCAAGGATTTTGACGGCGAACCGTTCAAAGATTATCATTATGCGTCTGAGTTGGTGGCAACCATCAAAGAGTGCGGCGACTTCTGCGTGGGAGGCGCTTGCTATCCCGAGGGACACCCAGATTCTGCCAACAAAAAAGAGGATATCCAAAACCTCAAAAAGAAGGTGGATGCCGGTTGCGAGTTCCTCACAACGCAGATGTTTTTCGACAATAACATATTCTATAATTTCCTCTATAAGGCGCGTGAGGCTGGCATCTTGGTGCCGGTCATTCCGGGCATTATGCCCATTACGAAGGCTTGCCAGGTGGAGAATGCCGTCCGCTTGTCTGGCTGCAACGTGCCAGAGCGTTTCCGCAGTATTGTTGACTGTTTTGGCGAGGATCCAGCCGCTATGATGCAGGCTGGCATCGCTTATGCAACAGACCAAATCATTGATTTGATTGCCAATGGCATCAAGCACATCCACGTCTATTCTATGAATAAACCGGAAGTGGCGAAGGGAATCCTTGACAACCTCTCTGCCATCGTCAGGAAAATATGATGGGGAAGGAACTGATCGGGCAGTCGTTTTTAGAAACCGACTATTTCCGCCGTGAAGTGCGGAGGTATCTTGGCTACGGAAAGCAGATGCCCGACGAGGCGGTGCAGACGCTCATCGGCGAGTGTGCCAAAGAACTTTGGGACTGCATACAACCAAGGCATTTGACCGCCCGGCACCCCTTGACGATAAAACCTGATGGAGAAATCGTTGCGGCTGGATTGGCGTTGCACAGTAAATCCCTGTCCAAGAATTTGCACGATTGCAAGGAGGTTATCTTCTTTGCGGCGACGCTTGGCAACGGTGCGGATATGCTGATTAACCGTTATGGCAAAATTGCGGTCAGCAAGGCGGCAGTTATGCAGGCGGTGGCAGCAACGGTTATGGAGGAGTATTGCGACAGGTGCCAGAAGCAGGAGAGAGAGAAGTTGTGGAGCGAAGGATTGTCGTTGCGCCCACGGTTCAGTCCGGGGTTCGGTGATTTGCCGCTGCGGATACAGCGAGATTTCCTAAATGTTTTGAATGCTGGGAAACGCATTGGAATCTTCCTCTCGGAGGGAGACATTATGCTGCCAGAGAAGTCTGTTACGGCCTTTATGGGCGTTTGCCGAAAAGGCGATAGTGCGGTGTGAAACCGAATTTCACGTGTCGCCCGATTGTGAAATATATGAAAATTTTGAAAGAATGAGCATAAGAGAAGAATTTGGCAAAAGAATGCTTTTTTTCGACGGAGCTATGGGTTCGCTGTTGCAGGAAAGAGGTCTGCAACCAGGCGAGTTGCCAGAAACCTGGAACTTGAAAAAGCCCGAGGAGCTAATACGCATCCACCGCGAATATTTGGAGGCGGGGGCGGATATTTTGTTGGCAAACACCTTTGGCGCCAATCGTTTTAAGTATGACAATGTGGACGAGATTGTGTCTGCGGCGATTGCCAACGCTAAGACCGCCATTCGCGAAAGCGGAAAAAATGCGTATGTGGCGTTGGATATGGGTCCTACGGGAAAACTCTTAAAGCCTATGGGTACGCTCGACTTCGAAGAGGCGGTTTCCGTCTACGCCGAGGTGGTGAAGGCGGGAGTGAAGGCAGGAGCCGACCTTATCCTAATCGAAACTATGAGCGACACATACGAGTTGAAGGCGGCAGTGCTGGCGGCAAAGGAGAACAGCTCACTGCCGGTGCTGGCAACCGTGGTGTTCGATGCGAGCCATAAACTCCTGACAGGTGCTTCCCCCGAAAATGTGGTGGCACTCTTGGAGGGACTGCGTGTGGACGCACTTGGTGTGAACTGCGGTCTTGGTCCCAAACAGATGAAGCCTATTTTTGAGAGGTTGGCCCATTTCGCCTCCATCCCGTTGATTATTATGCCCAATGCGGGACTTCCGCGGGTGGAGCATGGCAAGACAGTTTATGATGTTGATCCGGCGGAGTTTGCTGAGGATATGGCAGAAACCATTGCCCAGGGTGCCTGGTTTGCCGGCGGCTGTTGCGGAACCACACCTGCCCACATCAGGGCTATGACGGAAAAATGTAAAGATTTCACGCCCAAGCCCCTCACAAAGAAAAACGATACCATTGTAACTTCCTATTCCAAGGCGGTGTTGTTGGGTGGAAAACCGATGATCATCGGCGAAAGAATCAACCCGACGGGAAAATCCAAGTTCAAGCAGGCACTGCGCGACAATAATATGGAATACATCCTTGAAGAGGGGGTGAAACAGGCAGATGCTGGCGCTGATATTTTGGACGTTAATGTCGGTCTGCCTGAGATTGATGAAGTGGCGATGATGAAACGGACGGTCTACGAGTTGCAAGGCATACTGCCGCTGCCGTTGCAGATTGACACCACTAACGTTGAGGCTATGGAGGCGGCGATGCGCATCTACAACGGAAAACCGATGATCAACTCCGTCAACGGAAAGGAGGAGGTGATGAAGGAAATCTTCCCGTTGGTGCGGAAGTACGGTGGCGTGGTAGTGGGCTTGACGCTCGACGAGACCGGAATACCTGCCACTGCGGAGGGTCGCCTCGCCATTGCGGAGAAAATCTACCGCACAGCGGAGCGTTACGGCATTGAACGCAAGGACATTGTGATCGACGCTTTGACTATGACAATGAGTACCGACGACACATCTGCCGCAACAACGATCGCAGTTGTGAAGAAAATCAAGGAGCAGGGCGGACGGACCGTGTTGGGCGTGTCCAACATCTCGTTCGGACTGCCGCACAGAGAAATCCTCAACGCTGCCTTTTTCTCTATGGCGATGAGTGCGGGACTCTCTGCCGGCATCATCAACCCCAACGTGGCATCTATGCGGCAGGCGTATGACACGTTCTGCGTGTTGGGCGGTTTCGACGCTCAATGTATGAACTACATTGAGAAATATGCCAACCTTCAGGCGGTAACTACATTAGCCCCATCGGGTTCAAACGGCGGAAACACAGGCAACGGCAGCGCAAGCACAGAGCCGGCGGGAGCGGCAACGCTACCCACGTTGCAAAATGCCATAGTGAAAGGTTTGAAAGAGCAGGCATACCGCGGCACCAAAGAGGCGTTGGCGGCTGGCAAAGACACTATGGAGGTGATAAACGGCGAGCTGATACCTGCGCTCGACATAGTGGGGCAGGCGTTTGAGAAAGGGACGATGTTTCTGCCACAGTTGTTGATGAGTGCCGAGGCTGCCAAGGCGGGTTTCGCTGCCATTAAAGAGCATGTGGAGAGTACCGGCATAAGACAAGAGAAGAGGGGTACGGTGGTGATTGCCACGGTGAAGGGCGACATTCACGACATTGGCAAAAACATCGTGAAGGTGCTTTTAGAAAACTATGGTTTCGATGTGGTGGACTTAGGAAAAGATGTGCCGCCCGAAACAGTTGTGGAGGCGGTGCAGAAAACCGGAACCCGCCTTGTGGGCTTGAGTGCCTTGATGACGACCACCGTGGCGAGTATGGAGGAAACCATAAGGCAACTACGCAAAAGCACACCCGGCTGCAAGGTCATGGTGGGCGGCGCCGTCCTTACCCAAGAGTATGCAGATATGATTGGAGCAGACTATTACGGCAAAGACGCTATGCAGTCTGTTCATTACGCCGAGAAGGTGCTGTCCTGAGAATTTTGTTCCGCTATGCCTGCAACTTTTAGTGCGGCACGGCGGAACATTGCAGGAGAATAGGTCAATTAAAAA
>CAVGRN010000014.1:0-53918 GCA_963631545.1 Paludibacteraceae bacterium
GACTTGTCGAAATATGCCGTATAGGTCTCATTCTTTACCACCGTTATCGTGCGTGGGCTGTCGGTATTGCCATCGTTCCAGTGCGAGAACACATACCCTGCCTCTGGATTGGCAGTCAGTGTTGCCTCAGTACCATAGTCGTACATACCTCCACCTTCTACACTACCTTGATTCAGATCATAACTAGAAGCAATAATTTTATGTTTGTCTATCTCGAAGATAGCCGTGATAGTCGTATCACATAATAGAAATACAGGACGCGGGTTGGTAGACAGATCAACATCACTCCATCTTGCAAAGTGGTAATGTTCATTAGCAATGGCTTCTATCCCAACTGCTGAGTTATGCTCATACACACCACTGCCTGTTACAGAGCCGAATGTCTCATTGTTAGAGACTACAGTGAGTGTATGTTTAGTCGCCTTTACGAAAGTAGCGGTGAAGCTCATATTCTCTACAGCGGTAAAGATACGTGGGTTCTCAGTGTTGCCGTCGTTCCACTGCCTGAACACATAGTCAGGGTTAATAATAGTAACGTTTAGTTCTACTGTCTCGCCATGGGTATAAATGCCACCACCAGTTACTGTACCTATCTGTTCATTGCATTTAGTAGCAATGAGGTAGGTATTGAGTTCGAACTTAGCAGTGTAAGTCGTGTCTTTTCTAACCACTTGCTTGTTAGTGGGACCACCACCCACACCATTTGCCCATCCGGCGAAGTGATACCCTGCTTCTGTGTTAGGTACAGCCGTTAGAGTAACGGTGTCGAGATAGGTATAAACACCTCCACCTGTTAAGCTACCGCCCTCCACAGGGTCGCAAATGGTGGTGACTGTGTACTGTTGGGGAATAAACAGAGCGGTGTAGGTAGCATCGTCTGTCACCTTTACTTTGCGTGGGTTGTCGGTGTTACCATCACTCCACTGTGAGAACTGATAGTGAGGTAAAGCAAAGGGAGTTAGTGTTGCCTCAGTGCCATAATCGTATTTACCCCTACCAGTTATGTAACCTCGTGTACTATCCGCAACGGTAGTGATGGTATATTTATTCAGAGCGAAGTAGGCTGTAACGGTCGTGTCGTTGTTTACAAGCACTTGTGTTGAGGTTAACTGAGAACCATCACTCCATGCCGTAAAGTGATATCCGGTGTTAGGTACAGCCTTCAAATAAGGAACTGTACCTTTGTCATGCAAGCCCGCACCGGTTACGGTACCGCCTTCCACAGGGTCGCATATAGCGGTGATGGTGTATTGTATCTGTCCAAAGATAGCGGTGAGTGTGGTGTCGCTTGCCATAACCACAGTACGGGGGTTGGCGGTACTACCATCGCTCCAACGCTTGAACTCGACAGTAGTTTGGTATGAATTAGGCGTAGCAGAGATGACTGCATTGTTATTCTCGCAGGTAGGCTGTTGTGTGATGGTGGCGGTACCTAATTTATCATCGTTAGTGAGGACGGTGATGTTATAAGGCTGCTCGGTGTAGTTGGAGAATCTTGACCATCCATTAGCGGCTTGGTAAGCCGATGCCGTTCCGCAGGGGACGCAGATGGTAGCAGAATAGGGGACACTATTAAACACCTCACTACCGCAAGTAGGTGGTGTCGCTGCTTTCACGATGAAAGATGTTAGGTTGGTGCAAGACTGAAAAGCACAGTCTCCAATAGTTGTCACAGTAGCAGGGATAATGGCGGTAGTAAGAAAGTTGCAAAGGCCAAAGGCATAACTACCGATAGAGGTAACCCCATTGGGAATAGTGACAGAGGTTAGGTTGCTATAATAGAAAGCATATTCTCCGATGGATGTGACTCCTTCAGGGATGGTGATAGTGCTTATATTGGTATAAGCAAAGGCATAATCTCCGATAGCCTGCACATCTTCGGGGATAGTCGTGTTCTTACATCCTGCGATGAGTGTGCCGGTGGCAGTCTCGATGATAGCGTTGCAGTTGTTGCGGCTATCGTAGTGCGTATTGCCACTCTCAACGGATATAGCGGTTATGCCCTTGCAACCAGCAAAAGCAGCAGTACCTATAGAGGTAACACCCGCAGGGATAGTGAGAGTGCCTGTAAGTTTAGAGCAGCGATAGAAAGCCTTTTCCTCTATTGTGGTCACGCTGGCAGGGAGAGTGATAGAGGAGAGACTTGTACAGAAAGCGAAGGCATAGCTTCCAATAGAGGTGACGCCGTCGGGGATAGTGATTGATGTGATGTCGGAGCAATCCCAGAATGCTTTACCATTTATGGCAGTGACGATGTAGGTGTTGCCCTCGTAGGTGATAGAGGCAGGGATAGTGATATCGCCGGTATAGGTATCACCACCTGTTGGTTCTACGGCGGCAGTCTTTGCCGTCTCATCGAGGGAGTAATAGAGACTGCCGACCTGTGTGGCAGCCTGTGCGCATGTTGCTGCTATCAGGAGCAAGCATGCAAAGATGAATGTCAATTTACGCATAAAGTTTATGTATTAGTTTCTGTTGTTTTGATTTCTTTTTATAAGAATGACGATGAATGAACAATCGCTCCCCACTTCCATTAAGCGGTGAGCGAGCAAAGCGAATACCTGGCATAGCAAAAAACACCCTGCCCCACCCTTCCATAAGAGGGGAAAACAGAGTTTCCACAATGCAACGCTTGCCTATTCGAGGCTGAGATTTTTTGAGTATGGGGGGGGGGGTAAATGACTGATAATGTGCCAATTAGACACAACGCTTAGTGCGTATCCTTTGCCATATTGGGTTGTATGATGAGCGTTGTAATGCATCGGCACATAAATTTAAGCGCAAAAATATGAA
The DNA here is from genome assembly GCA_963631545.1 of Paludibacteraceae bacterium. GTDB lineage: Bacteria > Bacteroidota > Bacteroidia > Bacteroidales > Paludibacteraceae > UBA1181. The sequence goes on from CAVGRN010000014.1 coordinate 2,794, forward strand.
TTATTATGGGAAACGCAAAACAATTTTTCAATAGCCAACGGAGGCGTTCGTCGCTATTGCCATGCAGCCGACATCATCAATACACACCCAGCGTTGTCTCTCCACAAGACAAAAACACAAGGCTGCCCCCGAAAGGAAGCAGCCTTTGAACTTCACGATTGTGCAAGTGAGGGGGGTCAACCGAAATCTATCTCGAAACGGTCGGCCGACGGGGTGTCCTCTTTATGCGACTCGGGTGCGCCCTTGCCGTCGCAGTTGTTGATGAAGTCGATCACCTCGTTCATCCCATCGCGGAACTTCTCAAAATCCTCCTTGTACAAAAAAATCTTATGCTTCTCGAAAGATACGGGAGAAGACTCATCCCCCATAAACTTCTTCTTACTCTCCGTAATCGCTAAGAAAAGCTCGTTCTTACGGTTTCTCTTCACATCTAAGTAATAGATGCGCTTCCCCGCCTTTAAGGCCTTCGAATAAACAATCTCCTGATCCCGCTTATCCGCATCCATCATTTTCTTTTCTTCTTCCATACCAAGACCTCCTTAATTTAAAATAATCCAACTTCCGAAAACGAAATCGCTCAAATATATTTATTATTCACAAAACCGCAAAAATTAAACACACGATTTTTTCATACGCAAACAAAGAAAAAAAAACGATCCACGCCGCGCACAAGAGAGGGGCAAGCAGCGAGCCACCCGCAAAACGAGGAACAAAAAAGAGGGGAGAACCCATTAGGATTCTCCCCTCTTGCCTTAACTAGCCAGAAAGGTTAGTTATTTTCTGCAACTGGCTCGATGGAAACGAAAGAACGATTGTTCTTCTTCTTAACGAAAACCACTTTACCAGCAACCAATGCGAAAAGAGTGTGGTCGCGGCCCATACCAACGCCTACACCTGGGTGGTGAACCGTACCGCGCTGACGCACGATGATGTTACCAGCCTTCGCAAATTGACCACCAAAAAGCTTCACTCCGAGTCGCTTGCTTGCCGACTCACGACCGTTCTTGGAACTACCAACACCTTTTTTATGTGCCATGATTCTTGAATTTTAGGGGTTAAGCGACTACGTTATTAATCTTCAACTCGGTCATGCACTGGCGGTGACCATTCAACTTGCGGTATCCCTTTCTTCTCTTCTTGTGGAAAACCAAGACCTTGTCTGCCTTAAGATGAGAAACAACCTCGGCGGTAACTTTCGCACCTGCAACGGTTGGAGTACCTACGGTAACCGCTCCGTCGTTGTCTACCAACAAAACTTTGTCGAACTCCACTACTGAACCGCGCTCTGCGTCCAAACGGTGGACATACAACTTCTGGCCATTCTCTACTTTGAATTGCTGACCAGCAATCTCTACGATAACGTACATTTTACTATTATTTAGCGTTTTATCCGGTGGCGGACACCCCACTGAACCCCAGTGAGACCTCACTTTTTCAAGCCACGAAGGATGAATCGGCGGCAAAGTTAGCATTTTTTACTTTCCGAAAGAAAATTTTTGGGAATTATCTGAAAAGGATTTTTCTATTCAAATACAACCATTTTACATCAATCTTCCAATATTCACTATCATTATGACAGCAAAACTGAAAATTTCATTTACTTTTGCACATCAATAAGCAATAAATACGACAACTATGAGAATACTAAGACATCTTTCGTTGAACGCGGCGGCCACAATGCTCTGCTGCATCAGTTTCCCAAGCCTCGCACAAGAGGTTAGCACACGGAACGGCGAGAAACCCTTCGGGTTTGACTTCGCCTACATCGGCGACCTTGTAACCAACACCACAGGCGGCGTAGACCAAGGCGCAATGTATGTGGGCGCAGGCACGCTCGGCTTCTCCTTCAACCCCGAAAACGCCAACTGGTGGAAAGGCGGACTGCTGCGGGCGACCGCCAAAGCCACCCACGGAAAATCGCCTTCGGAGGAACTCTTCGGCGACCGCTTCTTCGCCGACAACATCGACGCCGGCTACCACACCTACCTCTACGAACTGTGGTACAAGCAACGCTTCGCCGACAAATTCGACATCACCATCGGTATGCAGGACATCAACACCAACTTCGCCACCAACATCGAGGGGCTGACCTTCGTCAGCACCTCCATCGTGATGAGCACCATCTTCTCGAACGTGAACACGCCAACCTTCCCCCTTCCGGGATTGGGTTTGGAACTGGGCTGGGACATCTCCAACTCCGTACGCTGGCAAGCCTGCGTCTACGACGGACACGTCGGCTCCCTGAGCGAGAACAAACATAACCTCGAGTGGAAACTCGACAAACGCGACGGCTACCTCATCGCGACAGAAGTACAACTCCGCAACGAGAAAGCCGGCACACTGAAAGTGGGCGCAGACGTACACACAGGCGATGAGAAATTCGCCATCTACGCCCTCGGCGAACATCACTTCGACCATGCCACACTCTTCGCCGTGGCAGCCTTCGCACCCAAAAAGAAGAACGATATTTACACGATGATTAACGCAGGAGTCAATTTTCATCGTATATTTGCAAAGCGTTACGAGGATGTGCTGGGGCTGTCGTGCGTCAGCAACCTCCTGAGTGACGACGAGAAGCACGAGACGATTATCGAACTGACATACAAATATCGCGCTTTGAAGATGTTCTACTTGCAACCGGATTTCCAATACATCATCAATCCGTCTGCTCAGCCAGATTTGGATAACGCATTGGGAGTCATCGTCCGGTTCGGTGTCGAGATATGACATGGAAAGGAAACGAAAAGAAACCAATAAGAGATTCGCCTGATGTGAGGTTTTCACCCCTCACATTGGGCGAATCCGCTTTATAATATGGAAGAAAACGAAATAAGGACTTTGGCAGACATCCCCGAGAAAGAGGAGTGTGTGATTGTGAAAGTGAACGGACACGGAGGATTCCGCCACCGAGTGATGGAGATGGGCTTTGTGAAAGGCGAAAAGGTTACCGTGCTGAAAAACGCCCCTTTGCAAGACCCCATCGAATACCGCATTCTGCAAAGCCACGTGTCGCTCCGCCGCAGCGAAGCCAGCCACATCGAGGTGGTGGGCGTGGGCGAGGCGCAACCCGACGGGACACCCTTCAACGGCACACTGTCCGAAGAAGTGAGGCAAAAAATCAAAGAGAAGACCAAGACCATCACCGTGGCACTCGTCGGGAACCCCAACTGCGGCAAGACGTCGTTCTTCAACCACGCGACGGGGCTTCGCGAACACGTCGGCAACTACAGCGGCGTAACCGTATCGTCCAAAGTCGGAACTTTCTACCGCAACGGCTACACCATCAACTTGGTAGACCTACCCGGCACCTACTCCATCACCGAGTACTCGCCAGAGGAAATCTACGTGCGGGAGTACATCTCCGAACAGCACCCCGACGTGGTGCTGAACATCGTCGACTCGTCCAACCTCGAGCGCAACCTCTTCCTCACCACGCAACTCATCGATATGAACGTGCGCATGGTGATGGCTCTCAACATGTATGACGAACTGAAGAAAAAGGGCATACAACTCGACGAGGAGCAATTGGAGAAGATGCTCGGATTCCCCTGCGCGCCAACCGACTCGAAAACGGGCAAGGGCATCGACCACGTATTAGACCACATCATCTCCGTCTACGAGGAGTGCGACGAGGTAACCAAACACATCCACATCAACTACGGGACGGAGCTGGAGGAGGCCATCAGCAAAATCAAGCCGCTACTCACCTGCCACGAAGGCATCGCCGTGGATTTCCCTTACCGGTATGTCGCACTAAAACTTTTAGAGAACGACTCCATAACCTACCGCCAGCTTGAAAAAGACATCACCGACATCACCGACATACGCAAAACGGTGGACGAGTGCAGGAAGGAAATAGAAAAGGAATTTCACGAAGACGCCGTCAGCGTCATCACCAACACGAAGTACGGATTCATCCGCGGCGCACTCAAAGAAACATTGAAGAAAGAATCGACGGACAAGGAGGAACTCGCCTACGCCATCGACGTGGTGCTGACCAACAAATGGTTGGGCTTCCCCGTGCTGATCCTCTTCCTGCTGATTATGTTCGAGGCGACTTTCACTTTGGGGGCTTACCCACAGGAGTGGATTGAAACAGCCGTTTCGTGGCTCGGCGAGAGCGCGCGCAGAATCATCGGCGACGGTATGCTATCCGACCTGGTTGTGGACGGCATCATCGCCGGTGTGGGCGGAGTCATCGTTTTCTTGCCGCAGATCCTCATCCTCTTCTTCTTCATATCTATGTTGGAAGACACCGGCTATATGGCGCGCGCGGCGTTCATTATGGATAAGCTGATGCACAAGATGGGACTCCACGGGAAATCGTTCATTCCCCTCCTCACGGGGTTTGGCTGCGGCGTGCCTGCCATTATGGCGACGCGCACGTTAGAGAACCCGAAAGACCGTATTGTAACCATGCTCGCCATCCCGTTCATGTCCTGCTCGGCAAGGCTGCCGGTCTATGTGCTGTTCGTGTCGGCGTTCTTCGAGAAACATCAGTCGCTCATCCTCCTTGCCATCTACCTGATCGGCATCATCGTGGCTGTGCTGACGGCTATGTTGCTCAACAAAACCAAGTTCAAGAACGATTCAAGCCAGTTTGTCATGGAGCTGCCGCCCTACCGCATCCCGACGGCGCGCAACATCCTGATACACATGTGGGAGAAAGCCGTCCAATACTTGAAGAAGATGGGAAGCATCATACTTGTGGCTTCCATCATCATCTGGGCATTATGCTACTTCCCTAAAAGCAACAGCGAGACGGAACGGATTGACGCAGAGATCGCCCAAGTGGAAAGCAATACTGGAATGGACGAAACGCAGAAAGGCAACGCCATCGCCCAGTTAGAAGCAGACAGAAACGCCGCCCAGAGTGAGAATTCTTACATCGGGACGCTTGGAAAGTTCATCGAGCCGGTTTTCCGTCCGTTGGGCTTCGATTGGAAAATGGGCGTGAGCATCCTCTCGGGTGCGGCAGCCAAGGAAATCGTTGTTTCGTCGCTCGGCGTTCTCTACCACACAGGGGCGGATGCCGACGAAGAGTCGGAGCAACTCACCGAAGCGTTGCGGGCGCACAGCACAGACCCTGTCGCACCCATCACCCCGTTGGTGGCGTTCGGCTTTATGGTGTTCGTACTGCTCTACTATCCGTGCATCGCCACGGTTGCCGCCATCGCCAAAGAGTCGAGTTGGAAGTGGGCGGGCTTTGAAGTGCTGTACACCACAAGCGTGGCGTGGGTCGTCGCCTTCCTAATCCACCAAATCGGTAGTCTATTTTAAAAACAGATGCTGAGCAAAGAGATACAAACCTACATCACCATAGCAATCGTCATCTTGGCGGTTGCGTGGTGCGTGTACCGTTTAGCGAGGCTCCCGCACCACAGCGGCTGCTGCGGCACGGCGTCCGACTGCAAGCGGTGTCCGCACCACAACGGCAACCCGACTTGCCAGCGATGCCAACAAAAAAATCAGAAACAAACAAACAACAATAAAATCAAAAAATGAATATGTTCACTGAAAATCAAAAAATGGAGGAACTTCTAAACGCCAACCCCCAACTGATTCTTATGCTGCCGCGGTTCAAGATGAATCTCGGATTCGGCGAGAAGAAAGTGTGCGAGGTGTGCAAAGAAAACAACATTCCAAGTTCCATCTTCCTCACGGTCTGCAACGTCTACACGTTCGACCACTATATGCCGTCCGAAAGCGAGATTGAAAAGATGGACGGGAACATCCTCATCCAGTATCTGCGCGTGTCGCACGACTACTACCTGAACCACCGGCTGAAACACATCGGCAAACACATCAAGAAAATCGCCGACGAGGCTGGCGAAGTGGGAAAACTACTCCAAAAATTCTATGACGAATATTACGAAGAAGTGGGCAAACACTTCTCGAGCGAGGAGGAAACGCTTTTCCACCAAATCGGCACGAAAGAGCCGACAGACATTAAAAACCTGCAATCGAAGGATATAGAAGAGACGCACGTCGCCATCGTCGACAAGCTGAGCGACCTCATCAACATCATCGTGAAATACCTGCCACCGACACTCCTGACAAACGAGCGCATCGGTGTTTGGTTCGACATTTCGCAACTCTCCAAAGACCTCAACAAGCACACAGCCATAGAGGAGAAAATTCTCATACCATACCTAAAGAGAAAGAAAGAAGGTGCATTATGAAGAAGAAAAACATTGTGATCCTCGAAAAATCGCCCATACTGGTTGAGGGACTGAAAGCAATCATCAACGGAGACTCCGACTTCAAACTCTCCCGAACGCTTAGCACCGTCGGTTCGCTCATTTCGGCCTACATCTCGGAGGTTGACATCATTCTCGTCAACCCCAACTTGGTTTGCGAGGAGCATCTGCAAAAAACAATTCACGAGTGGAAAGAGGCAAACGAAGGGGTCGCCGTGGCTGCGCTGCAATCAACCTACCTACCGGCGAGCGTCACCAACCTTTTCGACACAACAGTGGAGATAAACGATGAGCCAACCACTGTCCTTTCCAAACTGAGAAACCTCTCATCGGAAGAGGCCACACAGAACGCCGAAAACTGCGAACTTTCAAGTCGGGAGAAAGATGTCCTGGTGCTTGTAGCCAAAGGACTGACCAACAAGGAGATTGCCGAGAAACTGAACATCTCCATCCACACGGTCATTGCCCACCGGAAAAACATCACAAAAAAGACGAACATCAAATCCATCTCCGGCCTAACCATCTATGCGATGCTCAACAACCTCATATCGCAAAACGAAATAAGATAACGGGGAAGCGACCTCTGCCGCCTCCCCATCCCCCAAAAAAAGTACCATGAAATACAAACTATCAGTAAATTGTGTTCAGTCTTAAATATTCAAAGCCAAAGACACCAAAAAAACTAACGGCGCATTCCAGTTGATGGCAATTTCATTCGTAGAATAACTGCACATCTCGTCTAAATAGCACCTTGCCGGCGCGGTGGACGGGTAGTTGGGCTTTCCGCAATCGGACACTCCGCTGGCATTAGCCCCACCGCAAAGGTAGCCAGGAATCGGCTCCACGATGCCGTCGCTGTAAATGCGCCTGTCGTGCAAGTTTTTAGGATATTTTGTACCAAAACCGGTAACGAAGCAATAACCCGTAGGATTCGCTCCAAGCAGGTAATCCAAATTGGCAGTCATCGCCTCAAGGTATTTCGCATCTTTATAGAAGCGGTTCGCCAAGCCGAGTATCACACCATTCATCGCAATATCGCCGTTGCAGCCCCACACGAAGCTCCTCAGTGCCACCCGTCCAGGCGAGTATTTAAACTGGTTGTATGAAGTCAGGGCGAGGCCCTTAAACTTCGCGTCTATCAATTCTTTGTTCACATAATCTGGCAAATCGCCCAAGTGCAACCGCAAGGAAATCAAACCCAGAGAGTTGACCTCACGCCACGTCGGGCAATCAAATTTCTGGAAGAAACTCAGACGGTCATAATACTTTTTCTCCCCAGTGGTGATGAACAACTCCGCGGCAGCCCAAAAGAGCTCATCGTCAAGTTGGTTGTCGGAATACGGCCCCGTGAGAACATCCGACGGATTCTCGAACAAAACCGACGGGTTGCGCTCCGCCCATTTCCAAGCACGCTCGGCAGCCTGCAACGCCTTTGCCGCATAAAGCGTGTCGACCGAACGGAACGTGCGCGCGCACATTGCCATCTCAGCCGCAAAATCCAACGCCGCCGCAGTGGACTTCGCCACAACGTAACGGTCTGTTTCATCCTTATCCGGCATCACAAAATCACAGAAATCCAACGATGTGAGTTTGTGGTAAACACCACCGTCGGATGGATCCTGCATCGTGAACAACCAATCGAGCTCCCACTTCAACTCGGCAAGATAATCGCAGGGCACCGTGGAATCTTTCGGAACATTCAGACGCAAGTTTGTGAAATAATCCGGATTCAACTCATACGCAAGAAACAATTGGTGGAGCGTGATGCCCGCATTCACCACATACTTGTTATAGTCGCCAGCATCATACCAACCTTTGGGCGATGACACGACAGACTCCACCCTCCGCTGCTCTGTGGCTGCGGAACGATGAATGAATATCATTGTATCGGGATGACCCTCGGCACGGGCAAAATCTATTCCGTGGCAAATTGAATACGGCGACTCTATCTTCTGCGAAGCGCGCCAAAAGTAAAACGCACGAACCACCGACGACGACAAATCGCCATACAATGACCGTCCGTCTTCTATCTTAAAGGGGTAAGAAACCTCATCCTCTACTTGCAGAATATATGTGCCAGGAGTGTTGAAGTCTGAAAAATCGATTTTTTGAATGGTCTCGCGAGACTGGTTCCAAAACGAACCTTTCTTCAACGAACCGCGATACGCCACCTCGCCATTGTCCGCCCGCCGAACCTCGAACGACGTGGCAGAGAGATTAGCAGCGGTAGCCACCTTGGGCAAAGCAGCGGAGTAACCCAACTGGTTCACCCTTACGAATTTTTGCGCTGGCAAAGACACCACTCCAACCAGCAAGCAAACAACTATGGCTATGCCTGTAGGAAACCACTTACATCTCATAACATTTATACTTTAAGGATAGCTCCGCAATGTTATAAGAAAAATTTCAAAAACAAAACGAATGAGAGATTTTTTTGAAAAAAAGTTATCATGAATTGAAAAATACGGCTGCCCTACTCGCCACCACTCTGCTCTAACTCCTTGGTAGAGAGCAAGCCACAAGCGGCGAGGATGTCTTCTCCCCGCGATTTGCGCACCGTCGCCGTGATGCCGTGGGCATTGAGCGCATCCCGAAACCGTTCCAACGCCTCTTGCGAAGCACCCTTCAACCCAACCCCTGGCACATTGTGGAAGCGAATCAAATTGACACGGCACTCCAATCCGTCGAGCAACTCGCTCAAAGCCTTGATATGGCGCAGCTGGTCGTTCACCCCCTCAAACAACGTATATTCGAACGAAACACGACGTTGCCCGCTGAAGTCGTGCAACTTAATCTCCTCAACAACCGATCGTATCGGGAACGCCTTCTCCGCTGGCATAATACGCTGACGCTCCTCTGAGATGGGATTGTGCAGACTCACTGCCAAATGGCACTTAGACGCCGCAAGGAAACGCCGCAAGCCGGGGAGCAAGCCCACGGTCGAGACTGTAATCCGTTTTGGGCTCCACGCCAAACCATAGTCTGCCGTCATCACATCAAGCGTCCTCAGAACATTCTCCATATTGTCGAACGGCTCGCCCATACCCATAAAAACCACATTCGTAAGTTGCTTCGATTCGGGGATGGAAAACAATTGGTTCAGCATCTGCGCCGCACTCAGATGAGCAGAGAAGCCCTGTTTGCCCGTGGCGCAAAATTGGCAGTTCATCTTGCAACCCACCTGCGTGGAGAGGCACAACGTGGCACGGTCTTTTTCAGGGATATAAACCGACTCAACAAAATGAGAGCCGACCTTGAACAAGTACTTCCGCGTGCCATCTGCCGACTCTGCCACGTTGACGGGGGCGGACAAACCCACTTCGAAGTTTTCTGCCAGCACACGTCGTTTCTCCGCTGAAATATTCGTCATAGAATCGAAATCCGAAACACGCTTCACATAAATCCAATCGGCAAGTTGCTTCCCGACGAATGGCTTCGCACCAATCGCCACCGCCACCTGTTTTAGCTCGTCCAATGATTTGCCAATCAATGTTTCCATAAAGGGAATGGGTAATCGTTATAAATTCAAAAAAAGGCATAGAGGATAAATCCCCTATGCCAATCGAACAAAAGTTGTAACATAAAAAAAATCAATAGAAACGAGAGCGGTTGTCTTCCACTTCTGCATCCTCCATCAACCTCGACAACAATGTGCGGTAAACGTAAGACCTGACATTGTTTTTCACGCCCTCGGCGCGAGCCTCGCTCAATGGAGAATCGTTAGACTCCAAGACCTTGAATAGATAAACGCCATTCTCACCCTTTACGGAAGAAACCTTGTTCGCCTCAGCCTTAGCGATAGTAGCCACAAACCCTGGCTCCTGACCCCACGCCTGCGTTCCATTCATATCGAAAGAAACCGTCGCAGTGTCTACGCTACCTGCGGACGCCAAATCAGACACGCCTGAAAGCTCGTTCAAGAGTTTTTCAGCTTTCTTGTCGTTTGCCACCATACTTTCCAATCTGCCCTTCACAATAGAGTTGGATGCTGGCACATAATCTCCGTCCACAATTTCGCTCAGCGAGCAGATCACATACTTGTCCTTAGAGTCGAAAGGCTTCTTGCAGACATCACCGAGATTAGCCTCGAAAGCCCACTTGATGATTGGGCGACCATTCTCCAACACATAAAGGTTAGATTGATTCTCACTCACCGGACCGAGTTCGCGAACCAAATAGCCCTCAGCCTCAGCGGCAGCGAGGAACTTCTCTTGCGTGTTATTTTTAGCGATGAACGAGTTTGCCTTTTCAAAATACTGGCGGTAAGTATCGCCACTTGGGACAACCTTGTTGGAGATGACAGCCAAACGCACTTTCTTAACTGGTGCGGTCTTCTCGTTGACCTTCACCAAGAAAATGGCTTGTGGAGTCTCCACCTTTACTAAACTGCCAGCTGCCGCACTGAACACTGCGTTGTCGAAATCAGCAGAGCCTGAAGCTCCTTCGCGAATCCAACCCCACTCGCCGCCATTGCTGCGCGTGTTAGGGTCTACTGCATGCTTGGTTGCGATTTCTTTGAAGTCGGCACCTGCGTTCAGAACCGAGAAGAGGCTGTCGGCGGTTGCCTTGGCAGCATCAATGCTCTGAGCCATAACCGGGAGAACATTCACATTTACAGAGTCTGCACGCACAACGGCATCGGACAACACCTTAGCGGTTTTATAACTTTGACCGTCCAAAAACGTTGGGCACACAGAATCCTTCTTAGCAGAGAATGCAAAATCCTTGATTGAATAATCCACATCGTTTTCGGTCTGGTAGAAAGGATTGAAAGGCACTTCGGCGTCAGACTCCTGCGACACGAAGTAAGGAAGCTCCTCATCGGTAGCCTGTTTCAGGTAAGCCTCAGCACTTTTCACCTTCTCCTCTGTTTGGATTTGGTCGTCCTGCGAAGGGCGCACATCGAAAACGATGCACTTCATTCTTCTGAAAGGCTCTGTTTTGAAGAGTTTCTTGTTCTCTGCATATTTCTTGTTCAGCTCCTCGTCCGAGGCTTTGAACAAAGAGTCTGGCAACTCGCGGTACTGCTTAGCAACGTATGCCACTTTTACATCCTTACCAAACAAAGTGCTAAGGAACTTAGTCTCTGCCTTTGGCGCAGACATTGCAGCGTTGACAAAGCGAGTCAACTTCTCTGATTGAATTTGCTCTTTGATTCTGTTTTCCCAGAACATCCAGTAGTCTTTCAACTCCTCGTTTCCTTCCTTGTCCATATTAGCCAGGACATTCAGAAGGATGTTTTTGTCGAACTGGTTCTCTTGGTTGTAGAACAGAGGGATGGAGCGCATCATTGGGTGTACATTCTCGCCCAAAGTAGCGTCCTTCAACTCGGCAGCGGTAACTGTCATACCGTTCTCGCCTGCTTCCTCGCCAACGACGACAGATTGGATGAACGTGTTCCAGACAGCATCACGGACGTCGCCGTCCTCCATTGGTTGCCTTGCCATTTTGAACACATTCGTCATCACAGACACTTGTTTTTGGAATTCCTCCGTAGACATTGAATTGCCATCCACCTCACCTACAACGTTTCTCGCATTGTTAAACAAAGTCGATGAGTTGTTCAAAGCATCACCCACAACGAAGCACAACAGGGCGATCGCAATCGAGGCGATCAGCAACCCAGAGCGGCTTCTAATTTTCTCTAATGTAGCCATTTACGCGTTATAATTATTGTTTTTATATTCGTTTAACCAAAATCAGCGCACGAAAGTACAAAATTTGCCTCTAATTAGAAAATAAATAATCGATTAGTTACTCATCCACGGGGAAAATGCCCTCAGGTTTCTTTATCACATACTTTGAAAAGGTCTGATTTGACTCGAATCCCTGTCCATAGATGATTTTGTCCTGCTGGGTGATTTTTATCTTCCCGTTAGAATAAACCCGTTTTTCTTTCTCGTCCCAGAACAGTTGGTCGCACTCGAAGTGTTCCCCTTCCAAATTCATAGCGTGGACGCTGTCTTTCAAGTCCCACAACTTTCTGTCTGTGTAATAGACCGCGGTTTTGCTTTCTATCTCAGCATCAACCTTCATATCGGTGTCGAACTTGTCGAAATGGATTCCCTCCGGGAAATCCCAATAAGGATCGGTTGCCTTGTCAAATACTTTCCAAACTTTTGCGGTTACTCTGTAACGGGTAACGCCCGAGTCGGACACCAGCGTAACGACATCCGTGGCACTCAGCCGCGGCATCTTGCTGCGTTCCAGCACCTCCACCACCTCGTTTTTCTCCGAGCAAGCGGCAAAAAAGCATATAGCAGCCACGAGAATGACCGCTATATGCCCTTTGTTTGACATTCGTGATAACACGATTATTTACCTCTTACCGTTGTTTTCTCTCCAATCCATCCAGGAACGGTGTATGAATCGCCGTCCTTGATGTTTCTCATGAACAACTCCGTTTTGTCTGGGTACACTGCCTTGTAAGAATTGATCATCTTATTGACCGATGCAGCGCAAGATGGATCGATGGACTTTGCCTTCTCCAACTTATCAACAGCCGCCCAGAAAGCGGTTTGCTTGATGACCGCATCATCGGCGATGTTATTGTTCTCGGCATACAACATTCCAATCAAGATGTATGCGCTCGACAAGTTGGATTGGTAATTCAGGGCAGCACGGGCAGCGTCGCGCGATGCGCTATAATTGCCCATCTCCTTGTAGATGACCGCAATCTTCATCTGCGACTTTGCTTTCTGCACTCTATCCGTTTCCAAAGAAACAGCCTCTTTGAAGTATGACAAAGCAGTGCTTCTATCCTTCTTGTTGTATGCCTGGGCAGCCAAACCTCTTGCAGAAGATGCGGAAGGGTCGATGGCATGCTTGTAGGCAGCCGCCTTGAAGTAGACGCTAGACTCCTCGCAGTCTGCTATTCCGTACAAGCTCAACACCATATTCAAGAACGCCTTGTCCGACTTTTTCGACTCAATTTGAGATGCATAAACGCCATCCAAAGTCTTGCAGTCTGCCGCACCCGAAGCAGCGAATGTGGCATCCACCGATGCCTTGATTGCTGAGAAATTAGCAGAATCCTTCTCGTTGCCCGATTGGATACGTTCCGTCAGCAACGGGCCGATCTTCAAATAGTCATTCAAATAATTCTGGCGGAAGCCGTTGTTATTTGCCTTGTAGTACTCGTTGGACAAGATGAAATACTGCTGATATGCACTTGCTTTCAAGCCTGAGCCTTCAGCCTCAATAGCCTCTGCCAACCATTGGTAAGCCTTCGTTTTTTGAGGGTCGCGTGCTGCTGGCACGAAATCAATATAGTCTGCCGCTTTCTCTGCCAAGATTTGGTTTTTGTTCATCTTACGATCATTGCCGAAATACTTCGCACGATCATCGTAAACCTTCATAAGCTTGTCAAACAGCTTACCTTTCTTAGCCTCGTCCTTTTCATTCTGAATTTGGTATGCCAAAATCTTTGGTCCGTATATGTAGATGTTCTTCGATGAAGCCGGACAGTTTGTGTAGCACTTCTCCCAGAACTCCACTGCGCTCGCATAGTCTTTTTGTTTTGCGTAAGAAGCAAACAGACTAAGGTTTTGCACACAATCTATGCTATCTTGACCGGTGCCATACTTGGAACCACTCTGGACGCCAGTCGCAGCAAAAGACACGGCAGACATTGCCATCGCCGCACCTAATATTACCACTCTGCTTTTCATTTCAATCTCAATTTTATATGTTATTAATTTAATTTCCGTTTTTCGAACCAACGTTCATTGATGGTGGCGTTCAAGGTGAACTTGAAGTACTGCTCCCGGATTTGGGAGGCAGACACCTTTCCGCTGTGTCCGTACTCGAACGTCAAATTGACGTATGTAGGGTTCAAACCCTTCTTTATAGGGAAGCCCCAGCCTGTGGACAATGTGAACAGATTCAATTGTTCGCCGTTCACTTGATAATAAGATTTGGAGAAACTCGCACCCAACCTGTACGCCACGCGCTGAAAGTAGGCACGTCCCTGCAACGCTGGCAGGTACTGCGCACCGACGGAGAATCTGTCTCTATCAAAAAACGTCTTCTCTCCGAAGAAGCGCGAGTCTGACCACAATTCCCTCTTAAAGTCAAATCCAACCATAAGGGCCTCTTTATAAGCATATACAAAACCTATGCCAAAGTACATTGGAAGGTCGAACTCATTGTCAAAATTTGTCTCCACGGTGTCCGTCGTGATGACGGTCTGCGTGGCGTCGGCGTTGAGTTGCGACTTAAATTGGCAGACACCGCCAATCGTCAACTCGTGGTTTTCCTTCAAAGGAATTGTTCCTTGGATGCCGACGTTTCCGGAAAGGTCTTTCACACTTATCTCCCTCGTCATCGTTGTGGCGTAGTAGGAGCTGTTGGTGAATGTGGCCTTGCTGGTGTGGTTGATTGTTCCGAAGTTGAACTGGAGGTTGCCGCCCACCGACAGGTATTTGAACGGGCGGAAGCCCAAACCTGCGTAGAGTTGCGTTACTCCGCCCTCTCCCACGTAGTTGTAGGTTGTGGTTAGCTCGCCATCGGTGATAGATGAGGCGTTAGTCTCTTTCTGCTGGAAATCATAGCCCACCACAGAATAAGGTTGCACGCCCAAACTGAAAGCCACCCACTTGCGTATCGGGAACTGGAAAGCCAAGAACTCCAAATTTCCGTTCAGGGAGGTGGATTGCACGCCATCGCCTTTTTGGTCGGATATCTGGAAACTTGCCCCTGCCTCGAAGCGGAACGTCAGCGAGTCGATGGCAGTGTACGAAGCCGGATTCGATGGGTTGATGAACTTAGACGGACGCACACCGTATGCAATTCCTCCCATAGCACGGGTCTGGCCGTAGCCGCCGTCCACAATGTTTCCGTAGCCGTAACGCGTGTAGGGTGAACTCGTGTTATGCTGAGCCAGTGCGGTCCCGCAAATCAAGACCAAGCACCACCACAATATCCATTTCTTCGTCATCTAATAATCAAGTATTCTATTCAACCCTATTTGCACAAGGTTGGGATATGCAAATATCTTACTTTTTATTCGCTTTTCAAAACATTTGGAACTTCCACCCGTCAAAAAGACTGCAAGGTCGGGATAGACTGCAGATAATTCGCCGATGTAAGCCTCCATTTCGCCAGCCAGTCCGTTGATGACACCCGCCGCAATCGCCTCGTCTGTGGTGGTTCCTATCAGCGGAACATCGTCTGGCACTTCTACTAACGGAAGTTTTGCCGTAAAAGTATGCAACGCGCGCCTCCGCATATCGATTCCGAGCGAAATATTTCCGCCGACGTACTGGTTTTGGGCGTTCACCACGTCGAAAGTAACCGCCGTGCCGACATCCATCACCAACAGGTTGCGGTTAGGGCAGAGGTAGTTTGCCCCCACGCACACCGCCAACCGGTCGCGCCCCAACGTGGATGGGGTTTTGTAGAGATTTCCTATCGGGACAGGTGTCTTATCATCTAAAACCACCCACTTTGAAAGGCTTTGACGCAAGAAAGCGGACAAATCCGCATCCTCGGAGCGAACCGTCGAGAGGATGGCCTGGCGCACATTCCATTCTGCCAACAAGACTTTGGCTTCTGCAACGGAGAAAGTTTCGTACTTGCGGCTCCATACCATCTCGCCCTCCTCAAACAACGCCACCTTGGCGGAGGAGTTTCCTTGATCAATCACCAAATTCGCCTGCATCCATATCATCTTTAAAGGGAACGCAAATATACGAAAAGTGTGGCGCACAAAAAAGACATCGGGCAAGCGTTCCCTCACGGAACGCCTACCCGACTTCACCTAACTAACAACTATACCAATTCTTTATACTCTTATCTGGACTCTTACCAACGTCCGCCGCCACCAGAGTTTCCATTTGCGGTTGAAACACTGTATGCGGTGTAGTTACCGGTTGAAATCGTAGGACGGTTGGTTTCATAGAGTCCGAATGCTCCGTCAAAATAGTTCATCGTTCCATTGTAGCTGCTGCCAACGTAGAACTTGTAACTTGTAACCTCTGAGTTGTATGCGCAAACCGCTGCTTGAGCCGATTGCGGAACTTTGAAGGCAGCGAGAACACTTCCCGACTCATTGGCAACTATCAAATATTGATTAACAGAAACATTCATTGAAGTTGAGTAGATATGTCCGGCTGAACTTGAAGGAACAGATTCGCTGAACATTCCGCTACCACCACAAGCCAAGACGAAACCGCCCGTATGTGTCCATCCACTATCCATATCAATTGGAGAGTTTCCGTTTCCAGTTTGTGAGCAGACAATGATACCACCCGTAACCGTCATATCTCCATTAGAATCCAGTCCATCGCCTGCACCAATCGCATAGTGAATACCACCATTTACATAGATGTGAACCGCGCTTGAACTTTCGCTACCATCAGTAGCGTTCCAAGCATCATCAGAAGAAACCGCATAGGTTGAACTTCCTTCGTTGAAAGTCATAATCTTACCAGAGAATGCCTCGTACGATTTTGTTACTTTTACAAAACCGCCATTGAAAGTCAACGTGCTATATTTTGCAAAGATTCCTTGGTCATTTTGAGCATCAATATACACAGTTCCACCATTTACATTGATTGGTGCGCTCGTCGAAAGGATACCTGTGTCGTATGCCTTGATGTTGATTGTACCAGCGTTGATGTTGATTTCGCCGTCTGTGCTGATGCCCTTAGGCTTACCGTTATATTTGGTGCGAGCGGCTTCGTTGCCCATGCCGCCCCAACCTGAAGAAGAGCTGGAAGAGGAGGTTGTGCCACAATTGTCGCTACCTGCGGTGATATCCAAGGTGAAGTCGCTGTCCGAGCCATTCTTCACGCCCAAGGTAACCGTACCGTCCGAGGTGATACCCTTTCCATAATTAGAAGTCAAAGAGATGGTTCCGCCAGTGATGGTGCAGTCTGTATCTGTCTTGATAGCCTTGGCGGTAATGAAACTAGCCGACGTTGTGGTTTGTTGTCCCCAACTGCTACCACCTTGTCCAGGACGACCGCCACTCCAAGAAGAGCCCGATGATGAACTTGAAGAGCTTGTGGTCGTAGAGAAATATTTTCCGTCGTTCACAATCGTCAAGTTACCACCAGAGATGTTCACCTTGTTTGCCTTGATACCCTTTGATGCGGTTGCAGCAGTGCCAATGGTGATGTTTGACGTTCCATCTTTGATGTAGACTGTGCCATCTGCCTTGATACCGAACACTGATGTCGTATCACTAGTTTCGATGCTGTGCGCACCGGTTAGATTGGCAATAAATGTGCCGCCTGCGATTTCAACGTTCAAGTCGCTGCTCAAAGCGCGGGCTGCGAGGGCCGCACCGGTCACCTTCAGTGTGCCGCCAGTGATAGAGATGGAAGAGTCAGCCTTGACTGCGCCGTTATAACTATAACTGCCGTCGGTGTCGACAAATGCAGACGCAGCGTTCAAAGTTGCGGTAACCTCGCCACCGCCAAGAATCACGCGCTTGGAACTCTTAATGGCTTTTGAGCCTGCGCCGTCCACCGTCAACTGCACATTTCCGCCCTCAATATCAATCAAACTATCGCACTTCAAACCTTTGGAATCCTCGGCAGTAGTGTTGACAACCACCGTGCCTGCGGCGATGTATATCACCTCGCTGCAATCGACACCGTCGCTACCCGTACCCGACACGGAGAGCTGGCCGCCGTACATCTCCAAACCATCGGCGTTGATACCGTCGGCAACCGCACCCGTAACGTTCAGCGAACCGCTGTACACCTCCACCCGCTTAGCGGAGTTGATGGCGTGCTTCACGTTGCCCTTCACGTTGAGCGAACCGCTCGAAGCAGTGCTGTCTACACTGATTTTGAGTTTCGACTTGGTGTAGAGCGCAGCCTTGAGGCTGTTGCTCGCGCCATCCTCAATGTAGGAATCGCCGCGCAAGTGGACGGTTGCCACATACGAGTCGTCGCTCACACTCTTGTTCAGTACAATCGGTGCATTGTCGTTTGAAAGGTTCAACTCGTCCAACACCAAGGTGTAGCCTTTGTCTGGCGTGAAGTTGAATGATCCGACGGTTGAAGCACCCGACAGATAATAGACAATGCCCTTCTTCTGCGCATTGGAAGTGATGGTTACGTTGGCACCATCCGTGGCGACTGCCACCTCGGCAAAGGGATTGTCCACGGTAACCGAACTGCCATTGTAGGTAACAAACACCGTATCGCCTGCCACCTGCGGAGCATCTTCCAACGTGAAAGTGGCGCTATCCACCTTCGTCACGGCGTAGGACTTTCCGGCGCCCTCCACCACTATGTTCCCATTTGAAAAGCGAATCGTGTCTATCTGGGACAAGTTGATAGACTCGAAGAGACCTCCTTCCAAGAAGAAGTTCATCCTGTTCTCTGCCCAAACGAACAGAGCAACACTCGCTGCTAACAGTAGTAAAAACCTCTTTTTCATCTTGCAGTGTATTTATTACATTATTTTATTTCTTTTTACAACTCACGAATTTAGTAATGCAATAATATTACATCTATATGACAAGAAAGTTTCATTTCAGTAAACGGACAAATTCGTTAGGTCAAAAGTGGAAAATCCATTTTGGGGAATCGGCAAACAGGCACAGATAGCAGACAAAACAGGGAATCTAAGCGACGAAAGGGGCGGCGATCACTATCAATCACCGCCCCTTTCTTTTATCATTTCACACCACTTGACGCAACGTCGGAGCGGCGGCGTCGGGCATCAATCCAAAATGGTGATCCAGTTGTGCGTATCTGGCTCTTCGCCATACTGTATGTTACGCAACTTGTTGTAGAGTTTCTCGCTGACAGGCCCTGGCTTCCCATCCTTGGAGAATACATAAGATTTTTTCTCATCCAAGTCGTCGATACGTGCGATAGGGCTGATAACGGCAGCCGTTCCGCAAGCACCAGCCTCCTCCATCGTTTCCAACTCCTCGATAGGGATTTGGCGTTGCTCCACCTTCAAGCCGAGGTCTCTTGCCAAGGTCATCAAACTGTCGTTGGTGATAGAAGGCAAGATAGAGGTTGATTTTGGCGTGATGTAAGTATTATTCTTGATGCCGAAGAAGTTGGCAGCACCAGCCTCGTCGATGTATTTTTTCTCTTTTGCATCGAGGTAGAACTCGCAAGAGTAGCCCAGCTCATGCGCCTTTTGGTTGGCTTTCAAACTTGCGGCGTAGTTTCCGCCCACCTTGTAGATACCCGTTCCGAGCGGAGCGGAGCGGTCGTACTCGCGGATGACAACGTATGGGGTTGCAGCGAAACCGCCCTTGAAATAAGGGCCTACTGGCGTTACGAAAATCACGAACATATACTCGTTAGCAGGGTGGACGCCCACTTGTGCGCCCGTACCGATTAAAAGCGGACGGATGTAGAGGGAAGCGCCGCTCTCGTAAGGCGGGATGAAACGCTCATTCATCTTCACCACCTTCTCCACCATTGCGCAGAATTTTTCAGTAGGCAACTCTGGCATAAGGATTCCCCGACAAGTAGACTGCAATCTCTCTGCGTTAGCCACCATACGGAAAATACGGATTTTGCCGTCCTTGCAACGGCGAGCCTTCAGACCCTCGAAAGCCTCCTGGCCATAGTGAAGGCAAGTCGCAGCCATATGCATGTTGATCGTTTCCTCGGAGGAGATTTCAATCTCGCCCCACGCACCATCTCTGTAGTAACAACGCACATTGTAATCGGTTTTTCTGTATCCGAAACCGATATTGGACCAATCCAAATTTAAATCTGCCATAATTATTTCGTTTTAATTATCTCAAAAATCAACATCTGCAAAATTAGCATTTTTGAACGTATAGTTTCACTAATCGTTTCCTTTTTTCTTTCATTTGCCGCGGCGTTGCCTCATTTCTTGGAAGATGGTTGGAAGGTCGGGAGATTCAGCAATCTGCATTTCCACTGCATAGCGTCGATCCGTCTGCGTATCTTCTCAATGGTTTCAGGTGCCATACCGTCCGTCTGTCCGCGGTCAACCTTCTCCACGTCGGAATAAGAGAAACCGAGGTTATCCTCGTCCGACTTGCCGCTCATGCCGTCGGTCGGCGTTTTGAATGCAAGCTCCTCGGGCAGACCCAACGCCCGTCCCAGAGCCATCACCTCGCTCACGTAGAGATGTGCTAACGGAGCGAAATCGCCTGCGCCATCACCCCATATAGTAAAGTAGCCCATCAAACGTTCGGAGAGGTTTCCGTTGTTCGAGATTCGGCAATCGCCCATCAGTGCGGCAATGCCATAGAGCGTCGCCATACGCAAGCGCGAAGGCGTGTTGGTTTTGTATTGCGGCGTAACTGAGAGTCCGGTTACACCTGTCATCTCGGTCGTCAACGCAGAGTATGCGTTTCCGATGTTCACCTCAAAATTTTGGATGCCGAGGAACTCGCACAAGCGTTTTGAGTCGGCAATGTCGGTCTGCACACCATTGGGCATCAGCACGCCCACCACACGGTCGCGCCCCAGTGCCTCAACGCACACAGCAGCCACCACCGAACTATCCTTACCCCCGCTGATACCCACCAACGCCTTTGTGGCAGGACCGCCGGAACACTTAAAATAGTTGCGCACCCACGCCACCATTTCGTCTTTGAGTTTCTCCATACGATTCAGTTTTACAACATAACAATGCACGAAATTACGAAAACCAGAACGCAAATCACACCCACGGCGCAAAAACTTTTTGAAAAAGATTCGGTTACATTTCCTACTACATAATATAATATGTATATTTGCAGCGTGAATAAAAATTTCAACGAGTATGATTTTCAGAATGCATCATCACCATCATTTTCATCAGCGATAAAACTCGGTGAGCGATGGTTGTTGCAATAAGATATGCATAGAGGCTTGCCGGTACGGTGAGCCTTTATTTGTTTTCGGAGGTCATTCTAAAAAAGTTCCAAGAATCATAAAAAAAAATTCCAAGATATGCTAAGAATCGCAGTTCAGGCCAAAGGCCGTTTGTTCGATGAGACAATGACGATGCTTGAAGAGTCGAGCATCAAAATCAGTTCCGGAAAGCGCACGCTGTTGGTGCCAGCCTCCAATTTCCCGGTCGAGATTCTCTACCTTCGCGACGATGATATTCCGCAAGCCGTGGCAAGCGGCATCGCCGATGTGGGAATCGTAGGCGAGAACGAGTTTGTGGAACGCCACGAGAAGGCAGACCTCATCAAGCGGTTAGACTTCAGCAAGTGCAGACTTTCGCTCGCCATTCCGAAAGCGGAAGACTACCAAGGCTTGCAATGGTTCAACGGCAAAAAAATCGCCACCTCCTACCCTTACATCTTGCAAAATTTCTTAGACAAGAATAACATCAAGGCAGACATCCACGTCATCACAGGCTCCGTGGAGATTGCCCCAGGTATTGGCTTGGCAGACTGTATTTTCGACATTGTCAGCTCGGGCAGCACGCTCGTCAGCAACAATTTGAAAGAGGTGGAAGTGGTGTTGAAATCCGAAGCAGTCTTAATCGGGAACCCAGAACTCTCCGCAGAGAAGAAGGAAATCCTCAACGAACTGTTGTTCCGCTTCGATTCTTATAAAAACGCCGAGGGCAAGAAATACATCATCCTGAACATCGAGAACGACAAAATCGATGCCGTATGTAAACTGCTGCCTGGTATGAAGTCGCCTACCATCACCCCACTGGTGCAAAAAGGCTGGTCATCCCTCCACTCCGTGATTGAGGAGAAAACATTCTGGGACATCATCAACCAGTTGAAGGCATTGGGCGCAGAGGGCATCCTCGTCATCCCGATTGAAAAAATGATTCTCTAATTAGGTGTGCGAAATGAAGATATTCGAATATCCACAAAGAAAAGAGTGGGACGAGTTACTGAAACGCCCCACGTTCGACAACTCCGCCCTTTTCGACACGGTGCGTGCCGTAATCAACGATGTGAAGAGCAAGGGAGACCAAGCCGTGAAGGAATACGAGATGAAGTTCGACAAGGTGGAGTTGGCAGACCTGCTCGTCTCCGACAAGGAAATTGCGGAGGCAGAAAGCCTCATCTCCGACGACTTGAAGAAGAGCATCCGTTTGGCTAAATCGAACATCTCGAAATTCCACCAAGCCCAAATTCAAGATTTGCCTTGCGTGGAAACCATGCCCGGCGTGAAGTGTTGGCAAAAGGCGAAAGCCATTGAGAAGGTGGGTCTTTACATTCCCGGCGGCACCGCACCGCTCTTCTCTACCGTGCTGATGCTTGCATTACCAGCCCAAATTGCTGGTTGCCAAGAGATTGTACTCTGCACACCGCCCAACCGCGAGGGGAAGGTCCACCCCGCAGTGCTGTACGCAGCCAAGGAAGCTGGCGTGAAGAAAATCTTCAAGATAGGTGGCGTGCAAGCCATCGCCTCAATGGCATACGGGACGGAGAGCGTGCCTAAGGTGTACAAGATCTTCGGTCCAGGGAACCAATACGTTACGGCAGCCAAACAAATGGTTAGTCTGCGCGACGTGGCAATCGACATGCCCGCTGGTCCGTCGGAGGTGGAAGTGTTGGCAGACGAAAGCGCGAACCCCGTATTTGTGGCATCCGACCTCCTATCGCAAGCCGAGCATGGTGTGGACAGCCAAGCCATCCTCGTAACAACGAGCAAGGAATTAGCAGAGAAAGTGTTCAAGGAAGTAACCATGCAGCTGGCACAACTGCCAAGGAAGGAAATCGCCGAAAAATCCATCGCCAACAGCAAAATCTTCGTTGTGAAAAACATAGACGAAGCCATTGAACTGTCCAACTCCTACGCGCCAGAGCACCTCATCATCTCAGCCAACGGATACCGTGAGATTGCCGAGAGGATCTCCAACGCAGGCTCCATCTTCTTAGGACACTACACCCCCGAGAGCGCGGGCGACTACGCATCCGGCACCAACCACACGCTTCCAACGAATGGCTACGCCAAAGCGTACAGCGGCGTGAACATCGACAGTTTCCGTAAGAAAATCACTTACCAGGAAATCACGAAGGAAGGGCTGAACCTCATCGGAGACGCGATTGAGACAATGGCGAGCGACGAACACCTGTTCGCACACGCAAACGCCGTCATCCTCCGCAGAAAATAATTTCCATTTTGCAAAAAAGCCTGACCGCTCATTTTGCTTAACGGGAAAAAGGTTAACACTAAAAACGCCGATTCTATGTTTGAACTAATGAAGCAAGTGCGTCCGAACATCTGGCAACTCGAACCCTACTCTTGCGCGAGAAGCGAGTTCGACGGCAATGCCTCCGTATACTTGGACGCCAACGAAAACCCATACAAC
This sequence comes from Paludibacteraceae bacterium, assembly GCA_963631545.1. Taxonomy (GTDB): domain Bacteria; phylum Bacteroidota; class Bacteroidia; order Bacteroidales; family Paludibacteraceae; genus UBA1181. Next base: position 26,226 of record CAVGRN010000014.1, read on the forward strand.
GCCCCATACAACCGCTATCCAGACCCACTGCAAGGCGAGGTGAAAAAGGAAATCTCCAAAATCAAGGGAATACCGACGAAAAACATCTTCCTCGGCAACGGAAGCGACGAGGCGATAGACCTCCTCTACCGCATTTTCTGCGAGCCCAAGGAGGACAACGCGGTGGCAATCACCCCGACCTACGGAATGTACAAAGTGTGCGCCGATGTGAACGATGTGGAATACCGCAGCGTGCCACTCGACGAGAATTTTCAAATGTCGGCAGACAAGCTGCTGAAGAAAACGGACGAGAACACCCGACTCATCTGGCTCTGCTCTCCCAACAACCCAACAGGCAACCTGCTCAATGAGAAGGAAATAGAAAAAGTGCTGAAAAACTTCGATGGAATCGTGGTGATAGACGAGGCCTACATCGACTTTGCCAATGGAGCCATCTGGACGAAACGCCTGTCTGAGTTTCCCAACCTGATTATTCTGCAAACACTCTCCAAGGCGTGGGGCTGTGCGGGACTGCGCTTGGGCATCGCCTTCGCTTCCGAAGCCATCATCAAGTTGTTCAACAAGGTGAAATACCCCTACAACATCAACATTCTTTCGCAAGGGAAAGCACTGGAGATTTTGCAAGACAAAGAACTGTTCCGCGAACATCTGCAAATCATTCTGAGAGAACGCGACCGACTGATAGAGGAGCTGCCGAAACTCGCTTTCGTAAAGCGCCTCTATCCCACTGATGCCAACTTCATCCTTGTAAAAATGGAAGATGCGAACAAGACCTACAAATACTTGGTGAAGAAGGGCATCATTACCCGCAACAGAAACTCTGTGGCGTTGTGCGGCAACTGCATCCGCATCACCATCGGCACGCCAGCAGAAAACTCCACGTTGTTAGAGGAACTTCATCTTTTTGAAAAATCGCTATGATGAAAAACATCCTTTTCTGCATTTTCGCCTTGTTATTGGCTTGCTCGTCGTGCAAGGACAACGGCAAAAACCCACTGTTGCCAACGGTAACCGGAGCAGCATACGATATGCTGATTGTGGGCGACCCCACAGTTTGGAAAGACTCCGCGGGGCAGTACCTCTTCAACCTATTGGACGAGGACACACCCGGCCTGCCACAGTCCGAGCCGATGTTCAACATCTCCTACATCCCCGAGTCGCAGTTCGACCGCGTGTTGAAGCCCGCCCGCAACATCGTGATGTACAACGTAGACGACAAAATGTACACCCAGGGGAAAGTAACCTATCTGAAAAACCGCTGGGCGCAAGTGCAAGCCATCGTGCAAATCACCGCCCCCGACCAGGCGGAGATGATAAAGGTACTACGGGAAAAGCAGCAGGAAATCATCGATTTCTTCGTCAACACGGAATACACGCGCACGCTCACCTACTACAAACGCTACGCGAACGGCGAGAAAAAACAGTTGGTGAAGGATAGTGTCGGCATATTTCTCTTCATTCCCGACTTCTTGAACAAGAGTCAAGGGGCGCACAACTTCGTGTGGCTCTCCAACGGAAGCCTTGATTCGCGCCACGACATCGTGGCATACCGCACACCCTACACCGGTCCGGACGATTTCAAGTTGGAACGACTCATCGCCACACGCGACTCTGTGATGAAATGCCACATCGAGGGCCCGTCCGAAGGTTCGTATATGGCAACCGAGGTGACGAACTACCAGCCAGTGTGCCGAGAGTTTATGGTAGACAACCGCTATTGCGTGGAGATGCGCGGACTGTGGCGGGTGCAAGGCGACATGATGGGCGGGCCATTCACCAGTCGCTCCTACTACGACAAGGAACACCAAGAGATCGTTACCGTCGAGGCGTTCGTCTATGCGCCTCAACACAAGAAGCGCAACAAGATACGGTTGTTGGAAGCCATCGTCTCGTCGGTGCAATTCAAGTAAATTATGTATTTTTGCAGAAAAGGTGCGTGCAAACGCATTCGTAAATGAACTAATATAATATGGAAGAAACATATAAGATAAAAGTCGGCATCACACAAGGCGACATCAACGGAATAGGTTACGAGGTGATAATCAAGACCTTGGCAGACCTGAGAGTGAACGAGTTCTGCGTGCCGATTGTCTACGGCTCGTCAAAAGCGGCGGCTTTTCACCGAAAGGCGTTGGACATTGAGAACTTCAATCTGAACGCCATCAACACCCCCGAGGAGGCGAACGAAAAGCGGTCGAACATCATCAACTGCGGCGACGAGAACATCAAAGTGGAGTTGGCAAAATCGACAGAGGAGGCTGGCAAAGCCGCATTCATGGCATTGGAACGCGCCTCGGCAGACCTCAAAAACGGGCTGATCGACGTGTTAGTAACCGCACCCATCAACAAGAAAAACATTCAATCCGAGGATTTCCACTTCCCCGGCCATACGGAATACCTGCAAGACCGCTTCTCGAAAAACGGGGAGAAAGGATTGACGATGCTCGTGAGCGACGTGCTGCGCGTGGCAGTCGTAACAGGACACGTGCCAGTTAAGCAGATAGCCTCCTACATCACACAAGATGGAATCGTGGACAAATTGAAAGATCTGAACAACGCATTGCGCCAAGACTTCGCAGTGCAGCGTCCGCGAATCGCCGTCTTAGGACTGAACCCACACGCCGGCGACGGCAGAGTGCTGGGCGACGAGGAAGAAGACATCATCATCCCCGCCGTCAAGAGAGCCAACGAGCTGGGAATCACCTGCTTCGGCCCCTATCCAGCAGACAGTTTCTTCGGGTCGGGAAGTTTCAAAAACTTCGACGCCGTGCTGGCTATGTATCACGACCAGGGGCAAGTGCCATTCAAATGCATCGCCATGGAGAGCGGCGTGAACTACACCGCCAACCTGCCCGTCATCCGCACATCACCCGTACACGGCACCGCCTACGACAAGGTGGGAATCGGCAACGCTTCGGAAGAATCCTTCCGCAACGCACTCTACTTGGCTTGCGACATCTACAAATGCCGCAAACAATATGTGGAACTCTCCAAAAACAAACTGAAAAAACAAGACATCGAGATAAGCGGACATGTTGACTGATATCATAGATTTCCACGCCCACATCTATCCCCAAAAGATAGCAGACAAGGCAAGCCACGCAATAGGCGATTTCTACAGCGTGGAGATGAAATACAACGGTAGCCCAGAGCGACTCATTGAGAGTGGCAAACGTATCGGAGTGAAACACTACATCGTACACTCCACCGCAACCGCCCCACACCAAGTGGAGTCTATCAACGACTACATCATCGGGGCAGCAGAAATGTACCCCGAGTTCGTGGGGTTCGGCACTATCCACCCACAATACGAAAACTTCGAGGCGGAGCTGAAACGCATCAAAGAGCGTGGGCTGCAAGGCATCAAACTGCACCCCGATTTCCAGAAATTCGCCGTCGACACACCCGATATGGACGACATCTACGAGGTCATCGCCTCACTGAAGCTGCCCGTACTGGTACATGCTGGCGACTACCGCTACGACTACTCCGGTCCGCGGCGCATCCTCAACGTCCTCGTCAAACACCCCGACCTCACCGTCGTGGCTGCCCACTTCGGCGGTTACACCCAGTGGGACGAGGCGAACGAGTATTTGGTGGGTAAGAAAGTATACTTTGACACATCCAGCAGTCTGTGGAAACTCTCCATCGAGCAAGCCACAGAAATGATACACAACCACGGCGTAGAGAAAATGCTCTTCGGCTCAGACTATCCTATGTGGGACCACGAAGACGAGCTGCGCCGCTTCAACCAACTACCCCTCACCGACGAGGAGCGGCAACTCATCCTACACGACAACGCCGCACGCCTCTTAGGTCTGAAAGATTAAAAAAACATTACAACTATGGCAATTGCGGTTTTGGTATCGGGCGGCGTGGACAGCTCCGTTGTGGTGCATCTTCTGAAAGAGCAAGGACTTGACATTCACCTATTTTATATTAAAATCGGGATGAATGCGGACGGCTTCACAGACTGTTCCGTAGACGACGACTTGGAACTCTGCGATATGATTTCCAAGAAATATGGTTGCCCGTTGGATGTTGTCGACCTCCACGACGACTATTGGGAGAACGTGGTGCGCTACACCATTGAGAAAGTGCGGTTGGGACTGACCCCCAACCCCGATGTGATGTGCAACAAGCTCATCAAGTTCGGCTGCTTCGAAGAAAAAGTGGGGCATCAATTTGAGAAAACCGCCACAGGACACTACGCCACGACCACCGTCATCGACGGCACAACCTACCTGTCTACCGCCATTGACCCCGTGAAAGACCAAACCGACTTCCTCGCACAGATAAACAACGTGCAAGTGTCGAAACTGATGTTCCCCATCGGGAATATGATGAAAGACGAAGTGCGCGAAGTGGCGCGAAACGTGAAGATGCCCACCGCCTACCGCAAAGACAGCCAGGGAATCTGCTTTCTCGGGAAAATCAACTACAACGACTTCATCCGAAAATATTTAGGTGAAAAAGAAGGCAAGATCGTAGAGTTGGAAACCGGCAAAGTGTTAGGCAAACACAAGGGATTTTGGTTCCACACCATCGGTCAGCGCAAAGGATTAGGATTGAGCGGCGGGCCGTGGTACGTCGTAAAAAAAGACGTGGACGAAAACGTGGTTTACGTATCCTGCGGATATGACACCGAAATGCAATATGGCGACACGTTCAAGATACGAGATATGCACTTCATCTCGAAAGATTTATTGGGAGATTGCGCAGAAAGCGACATCACCATAAAGATACGCCACACACCCGAGTTCACCAATGCAAAAATCACCAAAGAGGGCGACCGCTACCTCATACAGGCGGAGAACAAACTGCAAGGCATCGCCCCAGGACAGTTCTGCGTCATCTACGACAAAAACCACCATATCTGCATGGGAAGCGGCGAAATAGTGTTGTAACATTACGCAACATTAGGCGCAATAAGCGAAAAAAGAAGATTTTTAAGAAAAAATCTACGGAATATTCTTAAATTTGTCTTCGACTGATGGAAGAGAGCCAAAGCATAACCTAAAAACGTAACACTATGGCAGCGGAGTTTTATATGGGCAGATGCCTGCAATTAGCAGAGAAAGGATTCGGGAAAGTATCACCTAACCCAATGGTCGGTGCCGTGATTGTTTGCGATGACAAAATCATCGGCGAAGGCTACCACCAACAATACGGCGGTCCACACGCAGAAGTGAACGCCATCAACTCCGTGTCTGCCCCCGCCTTGCTCAAACGCTCCACACTATATGTGAACTTAGAACCCTGCTGCCATTATGGGAAGACACCACCGTGCGCCGACCTCATCATCGAAAAAAAAATACCCAACGTCGTGGTTTGCAACCGCGACCCCTTCCCGATGGTTGCCGGCAAGGGAATTGAGAAACTACGCGAAGCCGGCGTAAACGTGGAGTGCGGCGTGATGGAAAACGAAGGACTTTGGCTCAACCGGCGATTTTTCACTTTCCAGACAAAAAAACGTCCCTACATCTTCTTGAAGTGGGCGCAAAGTGCCGACGGATTCATTGACAAGATACGGATTGATGCGCAGATGCCGCAATTGAAAGTTTCGTCGGGCGACTCGTTGACAGCGATGCACAAATTCCGCGCTGGCGAGTCGGCAATAATGGTGGGACCCAACACAGCCGTGATGGACAACCCCTCCCTAACCGTCAGATTAGCCGAAGGGAAACAGCCACTGCGCATCCTATTAGACCGGGATTTATGCGTTCCCCAAAGTGCCAAACTATATGACGGCACAACGCAAACGCTCGTCCTGACCCAGACAAAGCCAGACTACGAATTGCCAAATGTGGAGTTTGCCGCTTGCGAATTTCACCAGGACGGTTCGGTCAACCTCACTTCTATGTTCGCCATACTCTACCAACACGGCGTGGAGTCGCTAATTGTGGAGGGCGGCAGGCTGTTGTTGCAAAGTTTCCTTGACAATGACTTGTGGGACGAGCTGCGGATTGAGACCAACCGCACGCTTTTCGTAGGCAACGGCGTCAGCGCGCCCACCGTCGATTGGAATCCCGAAATCGAGAAGCACGCCTACCTTGACTTCGGCGACAACCAAGTAAGCTATTACCGAAAGAGTTCCGCCGTTCTCGGAAGTTGTCTTTTCAACATAAAAAACACATAAAGAATGATTTGGGACATCGCATACGTTGTGTTGTTGGTGGTGTATTTCTACACGATATTCACCACCATTGCGTTCTTGCTCTTCGAGAACCGCAACCCTGTGAAGTCCATCGCCTGGATTTTCGTCCTACTGTTCGTACCCGTTATGGGTTTCGTTTGCTACATACTCATCGGTAAAAAATTTAGGACACGCCACATCATCTCAAAGAGAAGTCTCCGTTTGATGGAACTCTACGAGGCATCCGGCCACCGCGACGTGTCGGCACTGCCCCTCACCACCGCACAACGCTCGTTGGTGAACCTCGCCATGGGCAACAGCGACGCACCATTCTTCGAGGGCAACTCCGTCAAGATATTCACCGATGCCACCCAGCTATACGACAAAATAATAGAAGACATAGAGAACGCCAAGCACCACATCAGCCTTGAATACTATGTTTTCTGCCCCGACAAAATCGGGCGGCGGGTAATGGACGCGCTGAAACGCAAAGCGAAGGAGGGCGTGAAAGTGCGCGTCATCATAGACGATGTGGGGAGTTGGCCATTCAAAAAGAAACACGAAGAGGAGATGACAGCGGCAGGCATCGAGATGGGACGATTCTTGGAGGCGCGGCTGCCATTCATCAACAGCCGGGTGAACTACCGCAACCACCGAAAGATATTGGTGGTGGACGGCGTAGTGGGCTACACCGGCGGCGTAAACATTGCGGACAGATACATTGACGGACTGAAATGGGGCTGCTGGCGCGACACGCACATACGCTACGAGGGAGCGGTAGTCTTAGGTCTGCAGAAAGTATTCTTTGAAGATTGGTACTTCGTGCGTCAATCCCTCGTGGACGACAGCGTCTACTACCCCGAACCCAAGCGCACAGGCGAGGTGAAGATACAAACCGTGGTGAGCGGTCCGGATATGCAATGGGAATCCATCATGCAACTCTTCGTCAAGGCGTTTGCGACGGCGACAAAGAGGATTTTCATTGAAACGCCCTACTTCCTGCCGCCCGAGAGCCTCATCACCGCACTGCAGTCTGCCGCATTGGCAGGCGTCGACGTGAGACTGATTCTGCCGCGCCGCTCTGACGCACCCGTAACCCTAAAAAGTTCCTACTCCTATTTAGATGAGATGTTCAAGGCCGGCATCAAAATCTACTTCTACCACCCAGGATTCATCCACAGTAAAATCACAGTGGTGGACGACGACATCTCGTTTGTGGGAAGCGCCAATATGGACTTCCGCAGCTTCGAGCAGAACTTCGAACTAAACACCATCATTTACGATAAAACAGTTACCGCACAACTCACAGACATCTTCGAAAAAGACCTGAGCGATTCCCTCAAAATTGAGGAATCAACATGGAAGTCTCGCCCGAGGAGGCAGAAAATCGCCGAATCGCTCTCGCGGTTGTGCAGTCCGTTATTGTAAAAGAAAGAAATGAAAAGCATTGGCAATGAATGAGTTTTTAGAATTAGAGGAGAAGATCGTCTCCGTACTCAAAACCGTATACGACCCAGAGATCCCCGTAGACATCTACGAGTTGGGATTGGTCTACAACATCGACGTGAAAGAAGATGGCGAAGTGGTGATAGACATGACGCTCACCGCACCCAGCTGCCCCGCCGGCGACTTCCTCATAGAAGATGTGAAGCAGAAAGTGGAAGGCATAGAGGGCGTGAAAAAGGCAACCATCAACCTTGTGTTCGAACCAGAGTGGACGAAGGACAGAATGTCCGAAGAGGCAATGCTCGAGTTAGGACTGCTATAAACACAGATATGGAAGAAAGCAAGAAGAAAGTCTACTTCGCGTCGGACGCCCACTTGGGGCTGCAACTCCACGGCCCGTCGGTAGACCGCGAGCGGAAGCTCGTGCGCTGGATGGACAGCATCAAACCCACAGCCAAGGCACTCTACTTGGTGGGCGATATGTTCGACTACTGGTTTGAGTACCGCGACGTCGTGCCAAAAGGCTACACCCGCTTCATCGGCAAAATGGCAGAGTTTGTGGACAGCGGCATCCCCATCTACCTTTTCGTGGGGAACCACGACATCTGGATGTTCGACTATTTTCAGAAAGAGGTGGGGGCGACCGTCATCGACGGCAGTTACGAGGTGGAGATAGACGGCAAGAAATTCTACATCGCCCACGGCGACGGATTGGGCGACCCAAGCAAGAGTTTCAGGCTATTGCGCACATTCTTCCGCAACAAATTCTGCCAACGCCTCTACAAAATGATACACCCACGCCTCACCGTGCCGTTCGGCTACGCATGGTCGCACCACAACCGCAAGAAAAAATTGGGCAGCAAGGCGGAGAATTATTTAGGAGAAGAGCGGGAGTTCCTCGTGCAGTTCGCAAAAAAATACGCGGCGGAGCATACCGTCGACTTCTTCGTCTTCGGACACCGCCACATCGAGTTAGACCTTATGATAACCCGCAGCAGCCGGGTGGTCATCTTAGGAGATTGGGTCACCCACTTCAGTTACGGTGTGTGGGACGGAGAGGACTTTTCACTACAAAACTTTGAAACAGACGAAATAGAAGATTAACCCCAAAAACAATTCATTATGAACCAGGTAACGGAAAACCCTGTCAAAAACCGACAATTGCCAGTCCTATTAGTAATAGTGGCAATCCTCATCACTTGCTATCTGACAGCCAATGTGATGGCAGTGAAACTCATCAACGTGTGCGGAGTTACGATATTCGACGCCGGCACCATCATCTTCCCCATCACCTATATGTTAGGCGACGTGCTGACGGAGATCTGGGGATTCAGAACCGCCCGCCAGGTCATTTGGCTCACCTTCATCTGCGAGGTGATTTTCACGATCTTCGCCTGGATTGGCGTCTACCTACCCTTCCCCGAAGGCACGGAAGAAACAGCCAACGCATACGCCAACGTGTTCGGCATCGTGCCTCGCATCACCATCGCCTCGCTCCTCGCCTTCCTTTGCGGAGAGCTCACCAACTCGTGGACAATGGTCAAAATCAAAGCGTTGACCCACGGGCGGAGGCTCTGGGTGCGCACCATCGGCTCGTCAGTCTTCGGCTATATCATAGACACCACCCTCTTCGTTGTGGTGGCATTCGCCGGGGCAGTGCCGACGAAAGACTTAGTTTCTATGATTGTCATCCAAATCATCGTGAAGCTCCTCTTGGAAGCCATATTCGCCACTCCATTCGCCTATATGCTCATCCACAAATTGGACAAATACAAACTTGAACATCAGAAGTTTCAATAAATCATATTTTTAACTTATATTTGCCTATCGGTTGGAGAAAGAACTAACAGTCCGACCGATAGTTTTTTTCACTCGTAAGCCAATAGTTTTAAACACACGCAATTATTAAAACCATAAATCATATATCATGAAACATTTATTCACAACTTTAAGCATTCTCCTTTGTTGTGTTTTCGGTGCGTTTGCCGACTACACAGACGTGCCGTACAGCCTCAACAGCGACGGCACATTCACCGGCGAAAGCAACTACGTCTTCAGCACCAAAACAGGCTACTACCAAGAGTGGGATCACTACGTCATCTTCTGGAGTACTGGCTACGGGAAACAATCGGGCAACCCCACCTCCATCGGCAGCGGTGATTATTACTTAGACCTCGCCGCTATGAAGACATACGCCGAGAAATGCTACGACGCATACACCCAATTGGGCTTCCTCGACCCCACCAGCAGCGCAGGCGGCGGGCATAAAATCATCATCCTCGCCTACTACTCGACAGACTGGTTCGCCACAGGCTCCGGCTACGGGCAGTATGGCACGCTCAACATCTGCCACGCCTCAGCCAACCCATCCGCAGACAATTCCTACTACACCTACTGCCACGAGATCGCCCACGCCTACCAATACCTCGGCAATATGAAGAACGGCGGAAACGCCGGCTTTCAATACGGCAATTACTACGGCTACGTCTCCTACTACGAGAACTGCGGAAACTGGCAGGCAGCGCAAGTCTACAAAAACTGCTACTTCCCACAGATGAGTCCCGTGTTCATCAAGACCACCAACCTCGCCTTCCTCAACCAATGGCACTGCTACCAGTCATACCTGATGAACGACTATTTCACGGAGAAACGCAACATCACCGCCATCGGCGACATTTGGACTATCAACACCAACACAAAATATGCCGACGCCCCCGAGAAATACATGACCAAATATAAAGTATCGGCAGAAGACCTCTACAAGGAGTTTTTCTTTGCCGCTATGCGTATGGTAACCTGGGATTTGAAACGCTGGGACGCTTACCTAAGTGCCGAAGGCAAAAGCCGAGACACTTACATGGACCACACGCCAGGCACCAAAGCCGGCTACAACGCCACCACAACGCCAAACACCTACAACGACAACTGCTGGAGGCACCAATCCACCTACCAATACGTAACAACGGACGCCAACAAAGCCATCCACCAAGTAGCCTACTCGAGCGCACCTCAAAGCACCGGCTTCAACATCATCAAACTGAATGTTCCGACAGGCTCCAACAGAACCATCACAACAACATTCACCGCACTGCCTACGGGAAGCGCATTGGCAAACGGCGATAACAAAGAGTACTGGTGCGGCTCAATGTGGGCGACCAACTCCTCACTTTCCAACTACAACACCGGACAAACAAGCGAGTGCAACAGCAATTACAACACCTACAAAAACTGGCGAGGCTTCCGCTTGGGGTATGTAACCTACAACAAAAGCACTGGCGAACGCAAATACAACTTCGTGGACAAAGTATTCTGCACCGGCACTGACGAAAGTTCCGTCAGCCTGCAATTCACTGTGCCAGAAAACATTGACGAGCTTTGCTTAGTGGTCAGCCCCGCCCTCTCGCAATACCTGCGTATGGGTTCGCAAGACCCTTACAACATCTCGTCGGACGCCGGCTACCTCGCCGCTCAAAAAGAACGCGACCAGTGGCCATACAGAGTCCAGTTCTACAACACCAACATCTACGGACTCAGCAACCCATCGACCTCCTTCTCCGGTAATGCGGAAGTGGGAAAAACCTACTCCACCGACGGGCTGCCTGATATGGGAACCGGCGTGGCAGAAGACGAAGGCTCTGCAATAAGCGAAACATCCTACACGATGACGAAAAATGTTACAATTGACTTCACCGACGGGACTTCCGAAACGACCGCAACCATCACTGTAGCAGAACTCGCGGCAGCTGCCAACCAACTGCAAGTGAACGCTGCCAACTTCGCCCAAGCAGCCTACTCGCTGACGGACTACACTGAAAACCAACCGGCCAACTCGCTGATGTTTATGCCAGCAACCCCTGATGGCAAAACCGTAGCCTCGGCAAGCAACTGCACATCAAGCGATTACCAATACGGACACTGGTTTGCCACCGACGGCACGCTTGCCCAAGCCGGCAGCAGCAATGCCGCCATCTCGTCTAATCTGAATCCAAAGGAGCTATCCTTTAAAATCGCCATGCCGACACCTAAACAAGGCAACTACACCGTGGCACAAGCCCTGCGCTACTACGATGGCGAAAAGACCTACGCAACCCTCATCGTGAAATTCAACATCACCGTGAAAAAGACCGTTGAACACACGGCGCAAAGCGTTGAGATAAACAAAAGCACCTCGTTCAACCTCAGCGAAACAGATTACTCGGGTTCTTTCGTCAAACTCAGCGACGAGGATTTGGAGAAGATAGCCGGCTGCTTCGGAATGAGCGCAAGCGACATCAAAGATCCTTCCAATTGGGAGTCTTGGAGTCAAAACGGCCCTTCCGAAGGGAAAATCACCCTCTACGGTGTACAAGCCGACGGCAAAACACTGAAAGACACCGCCTCGACCGCCGAAGGCTACGGATTCTGGTTCAACAACCAAAACAACGTCTGCGCTTGGGGAACGGAGCATAACAGCACCGTCTTCGCCGAATATGCCGTTGATACCACGACATTCAATATCGGACAATACCCAGCCGCATTGACCAATGACAGCAAGCCAAACATCACCGTCGCCATCGTCAACACCGAAAGTGGCAACAAGTACATCGCCTACATACACATCGCCATCACGCCAAACTCCTCCACGGGAATCAACGAGGCAGAGGGCGACGCCGTCCAAATTTCTGGCATCTACACGATAGACGGGCGAAAAGTTGAAGCGTTGCAACGCGGCATAAACATTTTGAAAATGTCCGATGGAACCGTACAAAAATTTCTCATCATAGAAAAATAAAAACAATCTGGGAGGGCGGTACGCCATCAGTACCGCTCTCCTTTTTTTCACTTAAAATATTTTTATGAAAAAAACTTTACTCTCACTCTCACTCACCTTGGCAGCAACAATGTCGTTCGCCACAAGTGAAACAAAGACGCTGACAGTCGACGGAAAAGAACGCAGCTTCATCGTCTACAAGCCGACCATTGCGCAGAACGAGGCTTTGCCCGTGCTGATGTTGCTGCACCCTTACAGTATGACCAGCCAGCAATTCGCCGAGTATGCCAATGCGCAGACTATCAGCGACAAAAACAACGCCCTCATCGTCTTTCCGCAAGCCTTGGACGAACAAGACACAGAGGCAAAGACGGCACTCAGCCTCTTAGGCAATTTCAAAGAAAATTTAGACCCCGCACTTAAAGATTACGATCTGTCCGAAAAGAACGTATGGGGCGCAGGCGTTCGCATTGAAACAGATTTCATACCATCAAGCTATACGAGCATCGCCCAAATGCTTCTTCCCAATATCATTTCAGCAGGCTACGTGGAGTTGAACAAAAGCGTGGACGATGTGAAGTTCCTCAACGAGCTTTTCGCTTATCTGAAAACGGACTTTAACGCCAACGACACGCTCTACATTGCAGGAGCCGACCTTGGTGGCGCATTGGCCTACAAATATGCATACAGCGAGGGCTGCCAGGCGAAGAAAATCGCCACGGGCAACGCATTTGTCGCCGCCGGAGTCGACACAACCGGCGTGGCTATCAATGTTTCTATGTGTATCATCAATAGCTTAGGCGACTCCATCGTGAAATACAACGGAGGTTACTTCAACGGCCCTATACAGCCAGTTGTAGAGTCTATCGCAGCCCGCAACGGTTGTGCAGAAGGTGTAACCCAAGAGCTGCCCGATGTGGCAGACGACAACAACACCGTCAGCCTCACCACCTACGCAAGCACCGAAGGCAAAACCGTCTACTTCTACCTTTCAGACAATATCCAACACAACACCTTTCTGCAGAAAGGCACAAACGACATCGATTTCATCGAGGTTTTGGAGAAATTCTTCTTTCCCGAAATTCTCCAATCCATAGCAGAAAACTCCGCAGCAAACGCATGGCTCTACCCTAACCCGGCAAGCGAAACACTGCGCTGCGCAGAAAACGGTGCATACCGCATCAGCGACCTCAGCGGACGCACGCTGCTCGCCGGCGAAACCACTATTAACGCAGACATACAAATCAGCACGCTCGACAACGGCTACTATCTGTTCCAAATTCAAACCGAAGACGGAACAAGGCGTTGTCAATTTATAAAGAAATGATGCGAATAGCGGTCAATCTCCGTGAAAAAAACTATATTTGCGGTGTCTGATAAATCAAACAAAAAGACAGATATTTAAACTAAAATAGTACTATGCAACTGATTGACAATTTCAATTTTGCCGGAAAGAAGGCAATTGTTCGCGTGGACTTCAACGTTCCATTGAACAAGGAAACAGGAGAAGTTAGTGATGACACCCGTATCCGCGGTGCGCTCCCTACTATCAAGAAGATCATCGCCGACGGTGGTGCTGCCATCTTGATGTCGCACATGGGTCGCCCAAAGCAAAACCCAGATCCTAAGTTCTCTTTGAAGCAAATCATCCCTGCAATTGAGAAATACCTCGGCAAGATCCAGTTCTGCGACGACTGTATGAAGGCAGAAGAGCAAGCTAAGAATCTTAAGGCTGGCGAAATCCTCCTTTTGGAGAACCTCCGTTTCTACGCAGAAGAGGAAGGCAAGCCACGCATGGAGAAGGAAGACCCTAAATACGACGAGGCTAAGAAAGCACTCAAAAGCGCACAGAAAGACTTCGCTAAGAAGCTTGCTTCATACGCTGACGTATATGTAAACGACGCATTCGGAACTGCTCACCGCAAGCACGGTTCAACAGCCGTTATCGCCGACTACTTTGACGAGCCAAACAAGATGTTCGGTTTCTTGATCAACAGCGAGTTGAAGGCTATGGACAAAGTGTTGAACGAGGCACAGAAGCCATTCACCGCAATTATGGGTGGTGCTAAGGTATCAGACAAGATCATGATTATCGAGAACTTGCTCGACCGTGTTGACAACCTCATCATCGGTGGTGGTATGACCTACACCTTCATCAAGGCTTTGGGTGGCAAGATCGGTAACTCACTTTGCGAGGAAGACAAGTTGGATGTTGCTTTGGAAGTATTGAACAAGGCTAAGGCTAAGGGCGTTAAGGTATTCTTGCCAGTTGACGCTGTTAACGCAGACAAGTTCGATGCTAACGCCAACACTAACGTATCTAAGACCAACGACACCCCAGACGGCTGGATGGGATTGGATATCGCAGAGGAGTCTATCAAGGAGTTCTCTAACGTCATCTCCAACTCTAAGACAGTTCTTTGGAACGGCCCTATGGGCGTGTTCGAGATGGACAAGTTCGCTAAGGGAACATCCGCAGTGGCACAGGCCGTTGCCGATGCAACTCAAAAGAACGGAGCCTTCACTTTGATCGGTGGTGGTGATTCAGTTGCCGCTATCAACAAGAACAAGTTGGCTGACAAGGTTAGCTACGTTTCAACAGGTGGTGGCGCAATGTTGGAGTACATGGAGGGCAAGGTTCTTCCAGGTATCGAGGCTATCCGCGGAAAATAAATTTTTTCAGGAGAATATTCTAAGGGAGTTCCATTTCAGTGGGACTCCCTTTTATTTTTGGCAGTGCCGACAAGAGCCGCGATACATTGTTGATAAAAAAAACGACTGCAACACAACATTTCATCTGCTTAATAATATCTTTACAAAAAATTGTACGTAACGGACTACGAAAACGATAAACGATGATAATTGACGATTCCATTTACCAAGACACTCCGGAAGAGCAAGAGATAATCGAAGATTTCCTCAAATACATTGAGAATGGGGAAGTTTGCTCTTTTGATGTTGACGAATACCTTTTCCTCTTCGACCATTTCATAGACATCCCTGATTTCGTGATGTGTGGGAAAGTGATTAGAAGCGCATACATACAATACCCTGACTCGTTGGACATTATGGACTGCGAGGCACGCCTTCTCGCCGCCCAAGGAAAATACTCAAAAGCTTTGAAAATCTGCGAGAAAATCTTAAAACAAGATGCTTTTGAACCAGACTATCGACTCACCTACGGGAAAATACTCCTCCAAACGCAGAAATACGAGGAGGCCAACGAGGTCTTTGAAGATCTCATCGACCCTTCCGACCCCTACCTCTACGGCACACTGACGGAGATTGGCATGGCATACGAATCAATATTCGACCTCAAACAAGCCGAGAAGTTCCTACTGTTGGCAAGCAAAGAGTCCACCGAAAACGAAGAGGCATTAATTGAACTCGGCAATATCTACGCTTTGTCCGAAAAAAGTGACAAAGCCGAGGAATGTTACAAGAAAGTCTTGGACAAACACCCATACGCCAGCGACGTATGGCACCGACTCGGGGAAGTCCGATTAGCATCGTGTCAGTTCGATGGCGCGACCTACGCTTTCGACTACGCTTACACCATCAACCCACAAGACACGGACTCATTGCTACTGAAGGGCCACAGCCTCTTCTTTAGCGGGAAATACAAAGAAGCCTCCGCCGTCTACGAAGAATATACAGACATTATGGGCGAAGACGGAGAGTGTTGCGCATACACCGCCAAATGCCACGAAAAATTAGGCGAGACAAAGCAAGCCATTGAAGCATACCGCCGCACAGTGGAACTCGTGCCAGACGACGACCACTCCATGCACAACTTGGCATTGCTCCTGATGGAAGAAAACCCGCAAGAGGCACTAAAATGGATCTCAGAAGCCATCAAGTTGAGTCCGAAAAACGGCGACTACTACTTGCTGCGCAGCCGCATATATTGCGAAACGGAAAAATCCCCCGAACTTCCGCTGAAAGACGCGAAAAAAGCCTACAACCTGGGCAGGAAGGAGAGCACCGTCGCCGCAATCATCGGCAGCTGCTATTTCGAACTACAAGAGTACAAAAAAGCCATTCCATACTTGAAAATAGCGGCAGAAGACGAACTGACGAAAAATTACATCATAGACCGTTTGGCGTTGGCATATATGAACACCAACGACCTGAAAAATATGATTGAGGCTATCAGCGAAATGGACGATGATAAACTCAAAGCCATCTCCGAGATAATACCAGAATTGAAAGATTCCAATTTTTTTAACTCAAGCAAAATAGAGGAATGAAAAACATCCGCCTCTTTGCATTTTTGGCTACGCTCCTATCCGCCATTCTAATGGGGTGCGACATTGACGAACACAACTACTCGTATGTCGCAGTCAACCTCAGCGGCGGCGACATCGTCGTGCGGCACACCGCACTGAACGACACGGCGAAAACGGACACGCTGTCATACGGAGAGCAGCTCACCATCGCCCTCCGCAACAATGTGAAAAGCCGGGATGTGTGGGATGTGGAAACAAGCGTCTCAATGCTAATGGTCAAGTCCATCTCCGCCATCTCGCTCGACTCCACAAAAAAAACGGAAGAGCTATGCTACCGAAAATTTTGGACTGGTCCCGAAGACAATAACGGACACGGCACATACCAACTCCTGATAGACGATGCCACACTCGCCCTCTCAAGGCAAGATGGGTATGTGTATAAAGTGAGGAGTCCGTTCGACGGAGTGCTGCGCGTATCGGTCAACCTCGCCAGCAGAAGTTCTAAGATAGACACCACCTTCGCCGGCAAGCAGGACGTCGTCATCGGCAAAGAGCAGATCTACACCTACGATGAAAGCATGAAAGGCACAGCGAAATACAAAATACAGAAAATCAGCGGAATGAGAAGTGTTACGCTTTGGATGGGCGACAAATACAAAAACCTGAACCTCAGCAAAGACACAGCCTACTTCGAAACCGGAAAAGACACCTGCACGCTGGTTATCCCCGAAGGAATATTCGACTGATCCTTCTTCCAACCAACGTCAAAAGACGTGTTCCACTTGACAATCCGCCGACTTTATTATACCTTTGTGGACAGTTTGGTGAAGATAATATTCAAGAAATGGAAAATTTCATCGTTTCCGCAAGAAAATACAGACCCTCCACATTCCTATCCGTTGTGGGGCAGGACTCATTGGTGGCAACGCTCAAAGGAGCCATCGCCAACGAAAAACTGGCACACTCCTACCTTTTCTGCGGTCCGAGAGGCGTCGGGAAAACCACCTGCGCGCGTATCTTCGCCAAAACCATCAACTGTCTGAACCCCACGAAAGACCACGAGGCGTGCAACGAATGCGAATCGTGCAAGGCGTTCAACGAACACCGCTCCTACAACATCCACGAGTTGGACGCCGCATCCAACAACGGTGTGGAAGACATCCGCGCACTGATTGAGCAAGTGCGCATACCACCCCAAATCGGCAGCTACAGCGTCTATATCATCGACGAGGTGCACATGCTCTCGTCCCAAGCCTTCAACGCATTCCTGAAAACGTTGGAGGAACCGCCAGCCTACGCCATTTTCATCCTTGCCACGACGGAGAAGCACAAAGTGCTGCCCACCATCCTGTCGCGTTGCCAAATCTACGATTTCAACCGCATCAGCATCAACGATGTGGTGAAGCAGCTGCAGATGATTGCCGGCAAGGAAGGCATCAACACCGACAAGGAGGGGTTGGACATCATCGCCAAGAAAGCGGACGGCGCTATGCGCGACGCCCTCTCCATCTTCGACCAACTGACGGTCAGCACCAACGGAAACGTAACCTACAAAAACGTCATCGAGAACCTCAACGTACTCGACTACGACTACTATTTCAAACTGACGGACTATTTCATCAACGGGAACGTGGCAGACACACTGCTCACGCTCGACGGCATCCTTTCCAAGGGATTCGAGGCGGAACACCTTGTCAACGGACTGGCGTCGCACTTCCGAAACCTGCTTGTCTGCAAAGACCCGAAGACGGTAACACTACTCGACGTCGGCACTGAAACGCAGAAGCAATACGAACGGCAAGCGCAAGCCTGCGAAGTGGATTTCCTGATAAAATCCCTCGCACTGACCAACCAATGCGCACTGACCTATAAAGACAGCAAAAACAAACGGCTTCTCGTGGAATTGACGCTTATCCGACTTTGCCAATTGTCGGACAAAAAAAAAATCTGACGAGATAGAGGCTCTACTCGCCGGCATTCCACTCACACCAGAATCGTTCTTCCCAGCCAATCATGAAGATTCCACGAATACGGCTGTGGGAAAGACGCAAACATCATCTTCCCCGTCGAACGCTCCCACCCCACCAGCGGTGGCGAAAAACGACACTGCGAGCGTTCAACCCTCTAAGTTCAAAATTGGCACGCACACGCAGCACATCTCCATCCGCGAGATGATGCAGTCTAAAAAGGAAGAGAAAGAGCAGAAAGAAACGCTGTTAGCACAAATCTCCGCCAACACGCCATTCACGCAAGAGATGATGATTTCCGCATGGAACCGCTACATCCGCAACATAGACAGCGGGCGGCAAGTGCTAAAAAACACCATGGAGAGTTGCAAACCCACCATAGAAGGCGACACAATGTTGGTGCAGACAGTTGCCAACTCATTCCAAGAAAACGAAATGCTTAACGAACGGGTAGACCTGCTGAACTTCCTGCGTGTGGAGCTTAAAAACGGAAAGATAGACATCACCATCAAACTGTGCGAAATCAGCGAGGCGGAACGCATACTCTCCCCTAAGGAAAAACTCAACCTGATGATTGAGAGCCACCCACGCTTAGGCGACTTCGTTAAAGAATTCAGCCTTGAATTAGACTCCTAATCCTTCTAAATTTCCCTTTTCTAATTCTCCAACCACTCCCCAATCGTCCCCGTTTCCGATGAGAAACTACACCCGATTTTGAAAATCTTGCGACTGTCGGAAGCATATTCCCGAGCGTAATCTTTTTCTTCAATTTGTTTCAGGGCTTCTTCCGCCGTGCCATCTAATTTGAATTCAAAAATGTAGATGAATTTATCGGTTTCGATAACGCAATCCACTCGACCTTGAGACTTGCATTTTTCTGAATAAATGAGAAAGGTGGAAACCATGCGCATCATCAGATAGAAAGCACAGTGAAAGTAACGTTCATTGGTTTGTTTCGTGCGAAGGTTGTATGGCACACTGGCAAAGAAGGAGGTCAGTTTCTGTCGGAAACTTTCCAAGTCTCCTGCTTCCAAATCGTCGGTTATTTCTGAAATCCAGTTGCCAGACACTTCGTCTGATTTGAAATAATTGCTTGCCAAAAGAGGAATAAATCCGTTTTTCACCTCCTCATTTGGAATATCCAACAAGTACATATTTTTTCTCGCATCATAGCCTTTAATCGTCAGATATCCACTTTGGTAGAGCATCGGAAGAGGTGCGTCTCGATCCATTTTAAAGTCCATGAACTCCGACAAAGGGTAGTATTTTCCTACAAGTTCATCTATATTCACATTGTCTCGGTCGAGGAGGTTCACCAAGTAGGTCGGAGTGCCAGATGAATACCAATAATCTTCCACATTCTCCAATGCGAAAGCGTTCAACAAGCAGAATGGGTTATAAACGCCCCTCAGACGCTTACTGAAATTATAGCCGTCGTACCGACGTCGGAGTTTTGCACGCATCTCGTCGATTGTCATGCCATCTGCCAAAGCAAGGTCAGCCACCGAGGTTTGGAAATACTTCTCTTCTTCCTGCATTGTTATTCCACAAAGAGTGTCGTACTTGGGTGAGAGGCTAATATCCATCGGTTGGTTAAAGCCACTAAAGACGCTGACTTTAGCGAACTTCGTAACACCGGTTAGAAAGACAAAACGCAAATCCTCATCCGCATCTTTCAACGAAGCATAGAACGACTTGAGGATTCTTCGATTAAAACTCTCTTTGGAAACTCTTACTCCATCTATCTCCCAAAAATCACCACATCCTAACACATCAATGATAGGCTTATCGTATTCATCCACCAAGACGACACACGGCATACCCGTTTTTTTATGAGCAGCAGCCAAAATGTCTCGAAATCTCGGTCCATAATCATCGTAAACTCTTTCCACTCCATACTCTCTTTCCCACTTTGTAAGCGTTCCTTCAAGCAGATCTTCAAGTTTACCACGATCAATGAATCGACCAGACCCAAAACTAACACGAAACACAGGATACTCTTTCCACTCCTTCTCCAATTTTTCAATCGCCAAGCCCTTGAAAAGTTCTTTTCTTCCATGGAAATAACTCTCCAAAATAGATATAAGCAAACTTTTTCCAAACCTTCGTGGGCGACTTAGAAAATAGATTGTTCCCTCATGAGCGAGAGAATATACCAAATCCGTTTTGTCAACGTAAACAAAACCGCCTTCGATGATTTTGTCAAATGTCTGTATGCCGACAGGTTATTTCATAACACTTTGAGTTTTCTGCAAAAGTATAAAAAAAGAGTGAGCCCCCACAAAAGAGGCACACTCTTATCTCTTATTAGAATCAAGCTTTGTAAAGACCTATCTTCTCATCCCTTGTTAAAGATCCTGGACCAACCGGACGGACCCACCGTCGCTCCGAAGGTTGCCGTGGTTCGAAGACACAAGCGTAAAGTAGACGTAGAACACGTAAGCGTAGCCCGATCCGTAAGCAGAAGACGACCAATAGTAGCCGTCCAAGCCAACACTGCCCATCGTCGTACCGCCGCGGTAACCCCCGCAAGGAAACGCCACAACGCCTAATCGCTCAAGGGAAGCGAACTGCTCTGTTGTGTAGGTGTTCGTTGACGGAACAGTCACGTACGCATTCGTTGATGACGTGCTTGTACTCAAGACAGTTACCGTTGTTCCCTCTGGCTCAGCGAACGTCGATGGGATGAGCATGAAGCACAAGTAGGAGCTACTGCCATCCTTGATATATCCAAGAGTCCATTTGTTGTTTTGGAACAAATATTCCCACTCCGCTTTTGTCAAAGTTCTCCACTTGTTAGGCTCATTGCCACCATTGGAGATGGCGTTATACACGCCCCAGTCAGCCTTGGCGTAGTCGCCAGTCAGATTGTTGGAAGAACTATTTCCTGGACAATAATCAGATTTTGAGGTCGAAGTCGCCCACGGCTGGTAGGCATTCGCTCCGCTGTTCCAGCCGCTCGTTCCCCAACCGAAGAGGTCGATCCAACCGTCATAAGTCTCTGAGATGTTATTGTTGGCAGATCCAATATAGTCGTACTGGTTCTCCGCAAAACGCCAGGTACCAGCCACTTCGGCTGTTTCTCCCAAAACAGCATGCGTTCCCTGCACGGCATTGAACTGCAGATTACCTTTCGAGAAAAACACCTCCTTCGTGTCAGACACCTTATAAACCGCATTAATAGCACCCACTGGCACTTCGCCTAAAGAGGTCTCAGCGTAAACGGCGGTATAGACAAGCAGGTTTTCCGAGATTTTGCTTTCATCGCGTTGCCACTTCAAGAACTTATATGCATAGTATTGCCCTGACGCACGAGTCGGTTCATCTTTTGGCACAGAGTCATAGGCACAGTTTTCTATCGTGGTGAAAATTTCACCATCATAATTTTTAAATATGGAGGTGTACAGCATAGGGAAGGTGTCATACACTGCCGTGTAGGTCATATCATCTTCCGCAGCGACAAAATCCTTGTCCCAGCCCGTGAAGTCAAACTTGTACTCCTTGGTGGATGCCATGGTTGGGTCTTCGCGGGTGTAGCGTGGGGTTGCACCTCTCGCCACAACGGTATCAAGCAAGGTTGTACCATCAGCGTTCATAAAATGGATGTTGATGTTGAGTTTCAAACTGTCATATACTGCCGTGTAGACCATATCGTCTTCCGCAGCAACGAAATCCTTGTCCCAGCCCATGAAGACAAACTCGTACTCCTTGGTGGATGCCATGGTTGGGTCTTCACGGGTGTAGCGTGGAGTTGCACCTCTCGCCACAACGGTGTCGAGCAAGGTTGTGCCATCGGCGTTCACAAAGCGGACGTTGAGGTTGACATTCTGTACAAGGCGGACAGAATAACCGTTATCCCGAGTCTTGGAGTAACTTAAATTCACATACACCGATCTAAAGAAGAAAGCACAAGCGGTGTAGTCGTCAACAGACGACGTCCAATAGTAGCCATACGAGTTAAAGCCCGATGTAGCTGTTCCGTTACTACGGTCGCCACCGCAAGGCAATGCCACAACACCCAAATTCTCCAGCTCCTCAAACTGCTCTGCCGTGTAGTTGTTGCCCGATGGCACAGTCAAACCACTCACAACTGTCGCAGTAGGTTCGGCACTCAAGGCATCGACAGTCAGACCTTCTGGGGCGGTGAATGTCTTAGGGATAAGCATGAAACACAGATATGAGAGCGTTCCGTCCTTTATGTATCCCAACGTCCATTGGTTGTTATGGAAAAGATACTTCCACTCGGCATTTGTCAAAGTCCTCCACCTGTTCGGCTCATCGCCTCCGTTGGAGATGGCGTTGAATACACCCCAATCGGCCTTGCAATAGTCGCCCGTCATATTGTTATATTTGCCTCCACCGAGATAATAATGTTCCGTAGATGTAGATGTTGCCCAAGGTTGGTAAGCGGTCGCCCCGCTGTTCCATCCGCTCGTTCCCCAGCCGAAGAGGTCGATCCAACCATCGTAAGTCTCAGAGATGCTGTAGTTGGCGTTACCGATGCAATCGTATTGCCTATCCGCGAAACGCCAAGTGCCTTGTGCAGTGCTGTCCGCCGTCTTGTGCGTGCCTTGTGCGGCGTTGAACTGCAAGTTTCCTTGCGAGAAGTAGACTGAATCTGTATCAGAAACCTTGTAGGCGAATGCACGAATCGCACCGTTCTTCTTTTTGAGGAAACTATCGCAAACAGCGGTATAGACCAATGTATTCTCTTCTATCCCACTCTCGTCTACACTCCATCTGAATGTATAGTTATATTCATCAGACAAGACCCGCGTTGGCATCGTATTAGGCACAAAATCGTAGGCGCAGTTTTTCACCGTGTCGAGCGTTGTGCCGTCATAACCTTTAAGTATGGAGGTGTAGAACACCTGCGTGCTGTCATACACTGCCGTGTAGGTCATATCGCTTTTCGCTGCGACACGCTCCTTGTCCCAACCCCTAAAGGTGAGCGTGTAAGCCTTGGATTTCAAGGCTGGCGTGCCGTTGTAGACTGGAACAGTGCCTCTCGCCACTGTGGTGTCTAACAGTGTTGTGCCATCGGCGTCCACAAAGTGGATGTCGTAGGTAAGGTCATAGACAAGGCGTAGTGACCAACCGCGGTCATTTATAGCATCCGAATACGTTTGCACAACCGATTTTCCAAATCCGAAATAATAACAATTATCATCCAATAAAGCTGATGTAGACCAATAGCGACCTCTACCCAAACCATCAAATTTTATTACATAAGAAGTTAGATAATAACGGGCACCTCCACATGGAAGTGACACGATACCCAATTTTTCAAGAGCCTTGAACTCCTCTGCCGTGTAAGTGTTGTCCTCATACCTTGCTTCGGAAAAACTAAAGATATGGTTGCCTGTCATGCTTAAACTATCACTTATAACAGTTACTTTGACCCCACTTGGTGCTGAGAATTCCTTTGGTACAAGCATAAAGCACAATATGGTGTCAACCTTGCCCATCGTCCAACGGTTGTTTTCGAAAAGGTATTGCCACTCTTCTATCGTTAGGGTTCGCCACATATCCGGAGTATCGCCACCGTTGCTAATGGCGTTATACACACCCCAGTCTGCCTTGGCGTTATCTCCCGTCAAATCTTTATTAATACCATCCGAACGATAGTCTGCAGAATTATCTGATGTCGCCCATGGTTGGTAGACTTTCGCACCACTATTCCATCCGCTGGTTCCCCTATCAAAGAGGTCGATCCAACCGTCATAGTCTTCTGCACGTTTTACATTATCAGCACCAATGACATCCCATTGGTTCTCTGCGAAACGCCAAGTGCCTTTTGCGGTGCTGTCTGCCGTTTTGTGCGAGCCTTGCACGGCGTTGAACTGCAAGTTGCCCTTAGAGAAGTAGACACTCTTCGTGTCGGAAATCTTGAACGAGGCATACGTCAGCATACCGTGCTCCACGCTGTTATACTCTGCCGTGTAGATGAGCGTGTCCTTTTCAAGCTTGCTTTCGTCAAGAGTCCAACCTTTGAAAATGTAGTTGTATACTTCCGATGAAACGCGTGTTGGGTTCTCCTTTGGCACAGAGTCGTACGCACAATCTTTGACCGTGGCAAACAAGGTGTCGCAGTTGTAGAACTCGCAAGTGTATTTGCGGAGGGTGGAGTCGTACTGTGCCGCAAGCACGATGACGCTGTCCGCAATCTTGTCCTCGTTGCGCAGCCACTCTTTAAAGGTGAAGATGCTGTCCTTGGTGATAATCGGGAGGACGGAAACCTTCGGCTCGTAGTTGTACGCTGCGACGGTGTCTTTCAAGACTTCACCGTTATAATCCACAAATCTGTATTTGTAGTGGATGTAGGTGCTATCGAGGGTGTAGGTCGCATCGTCCACCACCAACGTCAACTTCGGGTTCCAGAAGAAATCGTAGGTTTTGAGTCGTGCGCTCTCGCTCACTGGAAACTCACACTCGGGCATCGTGCCATAGTCGTACTTTTTGGCAGCGACCACCGTTTTACCGTCCATAAAGGTAACGAGGTAGCGAAGCGTGTCTAACTGGAAGTTGACGCTGTCCACATTCGCAGTCGCGGCGCACCAGGTGCCTGCCCCGTCCTTGCGGACCACGTGCATGCGCTGCACCTTTTTGCCGTCGACCTCATCGTCGCTGAATTTAACACTGTCCACGCTGTTCACCGTGGTGTTCCAGGCGTCCCCTTTCTGGTGCACATACATACGCATCTCCGTCTTCACCGCCGCGAAGAGGACTGCGAAGCATGCGACTAACGCCACTCCAATGGTCATGAATTTTTTCTTCATATTTTCTATGTGATATTAAATTTAAATCCTCTTTCAAAATTCTCAATCCCCAAAAATCAACTTACACGCACGAAAACCCGGAGCGAACTCTTCAGAGCCCGCCCGACACATCGTTCAAAAAAAATCTCACCTTGGGAATCGCTACGATATATATATATATATCAAAAACACTAATATTTATCAAATTCGCCAACCAACCGCACAACCCACCTTTCCAACCCCCGTAAGTTGGAACGTCCCTTGCAGGAAGTCCGTATATAGCCGTTGAACTTAGCATTGCAGGGGCAAAGTTAGGGGATTTTTGCACAAGGGCAAAGGGAAGAAGGCAAATTTTGACTTTGTATTTTGGAGGAAACGCTTCGATACGTTTTAAAATCAACCATCCACTTCAAAAGATTTGCTATATTTGTAAAGATTCAATCTGCCCTTGACTTGGAGCGATTTTATAGGTTTAACATCCTATCAATAATCACAAAAAAATCCACCTGTATCTAAAAACAAAAGTGCTTACAGGATCATGGATAATAGCAAAATAAAAAAATTGGAGGCTGACCTCTGGACATCAGCCGACACACTTAGAAGTAACTCAAAACTTACTTCCAACGAGTATTGTATGCCCGTGTTGGGATTGATTTTCCTACGCTACGCCTACTCCCGTTTCAAGAAAGTGGAGGCGGAAATCGAACCCACACTTCCGAAGCGTAACGGAGTAAGAAGAGAAATGTGTGCCTCTGATTTCACTTCCAAATCTGCCATTTTCCTCCCCCGGGAAGCGCAATACGATTTTCTCCTAACCAACCAACCCAATGAGGCGAAAGACAAGGACGGAAACGTAATGAACAGCCGCGCGGAAATGGTGAACAACGCAATGGCACTTATTGAGAAAGAGAAAGAAGAACTTGCCGGCATCCTGCCTAAAGACTATAACAAGTTTAGCGACAAATTGCTCGACGAATTGCTGCGAATCTTCAACAACAGCACTATCGACGAGGTGGGGGGCGATGTCATCGGCCGCATCTACGAATATTTCCTCAACAAATTTGCTAAAAACGTGGCAAGCGACGACGGCGTTTTCTTCACCCCAAAATCGTTGGTGAAAATGATTGTCAACGTCATCGAACCGAAGAAAGGCGTGGTGTTAGACCCTGCCTGCGGTTCGGGCGGCATGTTCGTGCAGACGGGCGACTTTGTGGAACACGCCGGCGGAAATCCAGTCGGCGCACTCACTTTCTACGGACAAGAGAAGGTGGCATACAACGCACAACTCTGCAAAATGAACATGGCTGTGCATAGCTTGCCAGGGAAAGTAACGTCGGGCGACGAAGCCAACTCCTTCTACCACGATGCACACAACCTCGCCGGCAAATGCGACTATGTGATGGCCAACCCTCCCTTCAACGTCGATATGGTTAACTCCGATGCCTGTACCAACGCCGGCCGTCTGCCTTTCGGATTGCCTGCCTGCAACCCCAAGACGAAATGCTTCGGTAACGCCAACTACCTCTGGATCTCCTACTTCTACGCCTACCTCAACGAGAAGGGCCGTGCCGGATTCGTCATGGCTTCCTCCGCTACCGACAGTAGCAACAAAGACCGCGACATCCGCGAGCAGCTTGTCCGTACGGGCGATGTGGATGTGATGGTCTCCGTCGGCAACAACTTTTTCTACACGCTCTCGCTCCCTTGCTCGCTCTGGTTCTTCAACAAGGGGAAAAGCGAGGAGCTGAAAGACAAAGTGCTTTTTATCGACGCCCGAAACTACTACACCGTGGTAGACCGCACCCTCAACGAGTGGACAGAGTGGCAGCTGAAGAACCTCAACGCCATCGTCTGGCTCTACCGGGGCGAAATTGAGAAATACAAGAAACTCGTGGCAGACTATTGGTCGGCTGTCGAGACATACATCTCCACCCATACGGATATAGTAAAAGACCTCAAAAAACCAACTGCCGATGCCTCCGACCGCTTCCATCAAGCTCTCGCACTCTTCGATGCAGTGGCTCTCGCACTGAAAGAGCAGATAAAAGCCCTGCAAGCGAAACTCAAAGACACGAAGACGAAGAAAACGAAAGAGGAGAAGAACAAACTGAAAACCGCCATCGCAGAAGCCGAAACCGCACTAAGGGAGACCGACGAGGCAACGCAGACGGCGAAAGAAGCCATCTGGCTCACCACTAAATTCGGTTTTGACGGCACTTATCAGGATGTGGCTGGTCTCTGCAAGATTGCCACAAGGGCAGAGATTGCCGAGAAGAACTATTCCCTCACCCCCGGTGCCTACGTGGGCGTTACGGAGGCAGAAGACGACGGTGTGGACTTCCACGAGCGCATGAACGAGATTCATGCGGAATTGGCAAAACTCAATACCGAGGCGAATGTGCTAATG